>DJVJ01000049.1 GCA_002441135.1 Caryophanales bacterium UBA6259
TGTCTGGTAAAGCTTTAGATACTTATACTGAAGAAGAATTAAATTTTATCTCTAATGTTACAGAAATTATTGGGAATGCATTTGAAAACGCAAAGCTTTATCAACAATCAAATAATCTTGTGCGTGAACTTCGTTTAATTAATGAGCTAACTAAGAAATTGAATCAGAGTCTTCATATCGACGAAATTCTTCAGTATGTCTTAAATGAATTAATTCGTCAATTTAAAGCAACCAATGTTTGTGTTTTAAAAGTGAATGATCGAAAGGATTCTTTAACTGTAATTGCTTCTAATGTACCAGAAAATATTAATGATATCATTTCCATAAATGAAGGATATATGGGATTAGTAGCTTTAGGGAAAGAACCAATTATTGTGGCGGATATCGATACAGATAAGCGTCTGTACGATCCTTATGCTGAAATGCTGGGATATCGTTCCTTAATGGCAGTTCCAATAACTTCTAGTGATGAAATTATTGGAGTTTTATCTGTTTCTGCAACAGAAATTCAACGCTTTTCCTACGAAGATTTCAAATTTTTACAGGTCTTTGGCCAACATTTGGGTTTAGCAATGACAAATGCATTTTTGCATGAAAAGGTCAGACAACTAGCTATTACTGACTATTTGACCGATTTATATAATCGCCAATATTTGGATCAAGAAATTCAACGTTCCCTAGAATATGATCAGATTGGGTCAATTCTATTAATGGATGTTGATGATTTTAAGAAAGTAAATGACACCTATGGCCATCATATAGGGGATCAAATTTTAACACAGGTGGCTTCCATACTTAAAACAAGTATTCGAACAACGGATATAGCAGCCAGATGGGGCGGAGAGGAAGTGGCTGTTTACTTACCAGATGTGGATACAACAATTGCAAATCAGGTGGGCAAACGAATTATAAAAAGAATTAGTTCGGAAACAAATCCAAAAGTAACTGTATCTTGTGGAATTGCAACCTGGGATAAGGAAGAAAGAACAGCGGATATTTTACAGCTCATTCGTTGGGCAGATCAGGCCTTATACGAAGCGAAAAATAATGGCAAAAATCAAGTGAGAATAAGTAGCTACAAAAAAACATGATATTTATTATCATGTTTTTTGCTTTATGTTAAATTGAAAAAGGTGTAAAATGTATTTGACGGAATTTTTAGAAAATAAAATGAAAGGGGAATGAAATCCTAGTGAATGAATTACCATTAAAAAAAGACATTGATTATAAAATCATTTCCTTTAATATACCGACCCCTTTTCCTATTGGTCCTGTTCATTCTTATCTACTATTTGATGATAAAATTACCTTAGTTGATTCAGGACCAAAAACGGAGAAGGCATGGAAGGCTTTCGTTTATCAATTAAATGAGAATGGCTTTCGTTTGAAAGATATTGATCAAATTATTTTAACTCATGATCATGTTGATCACAGTGGATTGCTTGCATTAATAAAAGAACATCATCCGAAAATAAGGATATTTGCTCACTCCTTAACAAAATTAGATGTAGAAAAAAATAAGGACTATCTAGAAAGAAAAATACACTTTTTTGAAGAACTATACCGAAAAAATGGATTGTCAGCAATGCAAATTGAAAGTATTCAGCAATTTTATTATACTTTACAAAACTATGCTGACCCTATTAAAGTAGATGATGAATTAGTTGATGGCATGCAAGTTCCAGGAAACAAGGAATGGCAGGTTCTCCATACTCCGGGTCATGCAGGAGGACATATTACTCTTTATCACCCTCAGCTTAACATCCTAATAGCTGGTGATCATATTTTAGGCCATACCTCTTCCGGAACTTTTATTGAGGCACCATATAAAGAGGGAGAAGAACGTCCGAAAAGTATTTTGCAATATCGCAATTCATTAAATAGGCTAAAGCAGCTAGAGATATCCACAATTTATTCTGGACATGGCGATGTTATTCTAAATGCGAGGGAAGTTATTAACAGGGAATTAGACCGTTTTGAGAAAAGGGCAAATGAACTTTATGAGCAAATGTCAACAGGTTCTAATTCTTACACTGTCTATGATTTAATGCAAATTATGTATCCAAATCGATTTCAAAAGCATTTAAACTTATATTTTTCTGAAGTTTTAAGTCATCTAGACCTTTTAGAGGAAATGGGAAGGGTTAAGAAAGTTGAAACAATGAATCTGGTAAAATATCATATCTAAATTTAATTGGAGGACTAATGATTAAAAATATTAAATTTACTTTTTTATTTTCTGTCTGGCTAACATTAATAATCGCCTTTAATATTTTTGGTTATCTAATCTCTGTCAACAAAATGGCGTGGTTAGATCAACCAATTATCAATTTTTTTCGATCCGTAGAAAATCCTCTATTAACGAAAATATACTTATGGTTTACGCTTATTGGTGACACACCCATGGTTATTGTTATTTTTCTAATATCCATTTTTATTTTATACTTTGCACTAAAACATAGAACACAGCTTGTTTTTCTGCTCATTGTGCTTGTTGGTTCTACAATAATTAATAATATATTAAAGATAATCTATCAACGAGAACGTCCTATTGAATACCGTTTAACAGAAGCATCTGGCTATAGTTTTCCAAGTGGGCATTCGATGGCCTCCTTTACATTGTATATCACCCTTTCTTTTTTAATTTGGAAGCATATACCTCATCGTTTAGGTAGAGGAATAGTGATCCTATTTACAATTGTTATGATTTTCATGATTGGAACAAGTCGTATTTATTTGGGAGTACATTATCCTAGTGATATTATAGGTGGTTATTTGGTGAGCGCTTCTTGGCTAATTCCTGCGATTTATCTGTACCAATGGTATTTAGAAAAAAGGAATCAAAAATTAGCTTAGCTAACTAGGCTTTTTATTCAAATTTTAAAATTTGATTAATTTTTTGAAAAAATATGATATTCTTAATATAGAAATATTGATAGCGCTTTCATTTTGAATAGCATTAAGGGGAGAGGGTTTAGATGAAAAATAAAAATGTAGGGTTTTCAACAAAAGCAATCCATTATGGTCATGAGGCAGGCAATCATTTAGGATCACTAACGCCACCGTTATTTCAGACTTCAACCTTTGTTTTTAAAGATGTAGAACAAGGGAAAAATCGATTTTCGGGGGAAGAAGAAGGGTATATTTATACTAGAATTGGTAATCCAACAGTAACCGTGCTGGAGGAGAGAATAGCTGCATTAGAGAATGGGGAAGCAGCAGTAGCTTTTAGCTCAGGAATGGCTGCTGTGTCAGGTGTAATTTTTGGTTTGCTTAAATCAGGCGATCATATCATCAGCTGTGATGCGTTATATGGGGGTACCTATAGTTTTTTTGAAATGCTAAAGGACTACCAAATTGAATATACAGGCGTTGATATTACTGATTCTGCAGATATTCGTAAGCATATTAAGAAAAACACAAGAGCAATTTATATTGAAACACCAATTAATCCTACGATGAAGCTAATTGATATTAAAGCAGTTGCTAAAATCGCTAAAGAAATTGGGGCTTATCTCATTGTAGATAATACGTTTTTATCTCCATATTTGCAAAAACCTCTTGAATTAGGAGCAGATGTGGTACTTCATAGTGCAACAAAATATATTGGAGGCCATGGTGACGTCATTGCAGGAATCATTGTTTCTAATAAGGAGATAGCAAAGCGAATCCGTATGAGGGCATTGAAAAATGTTGGTGGAGTAATGAGCCCTTTTGATGCTTGGCTGCTTCTTCGCGGAATCAAAACATTAGGAATTAGAATGGACCGCACGATAGAAAATGCAATGAAAATTGCCATCTATTTGGAAGCACACCCAAAGGTTGAGAAAGTGTATTATCCTGGCTTAAAGAGCTTCCCTCAATTTGAATTAGCAAATACTCAAATGAAAGGTCCGGGCGGAATTTTAAGCTTTGAGGTTGCTGGTGGTGTGGAGGCTGGAATTACAGTAATGAATAATGTAGAAATATTCCAGTTAGCGGTAAGTTTAGGAGATGTTGACTCTTTGATTCAGCACCCAGCTTCAATGACACATTCAGCTGTACCTCAGGAAGAAAGAATAAAAGTTGGAATTACAGATGGATTGATTCGAGTTTCTGTTGGTATTGAAGATGTAGAAGATCTTATACATGACTTGGAGCAAGCACTGGCTAGAATATAATTTTATGTTTTAAATATTAAATCATTTAATTGATGGGAAAAGAGGAATTCTGAACTAGAATTCCTCTTTTTTGTCTAGGATAAATATATTATCTGTTACTATTAATCTTAGAAAATAGTGTAGAAGAAACAAATATGGTAAAATAATGATGTTTGATTAAAATAGAAGGAGGTTTTTTGATTGAAGTATCGTCGATTAGGAACTACAGGAGTAAAGGTAAGTGAAATCTCCTTAGGTAGCTGGTTAACCTATGGAGGCTATGTCGAAAATGAAAATGCCATCAAAACAATACATAAGGCTTATGATTTAGGAATTAATTTTTTTGATACAGCAAATGTATATCGTCGTGGTGAGGCTGAAAAGGTAGTTGGTATTGCATTAAGAGAGTTTCCTCGTGAGTCTTATGTTCTTGCAACTAAGGTTTTTTGGCCAATGGGTGAAGGTGTAAATGATCGTGGGTTATCAAGGAAGCATGTGATTGAGCAAGCAAATGCAAGCTTAAAACGTTTAGGACTAGATTATGTTGATTTATATTACGCGCATCGATTTGATCCAGAGACACCGATGGAAGAAACTCTTCGAGCATTTGATGATTTAATTAATCAAGGTAAAACTTTATATGTTGGTGTTAGTGAATGGACGGCCGCTCAAATTGCAGAAGCGATACATATTGCAGATAAAAAACTGTTAGATCGAATTGTAGTTAATCAGCCAGTATATAATATGTTTAATCGCTATATTGAGAAGGAAGTAATGCCAATATCTGAAGCTCATGGTGTTGGACAAGTGGTATTTTCTCCTTTAGCTCAGGGTGTTCTAACTGGAAAATATAAAAAAGGTGTAGCAGCACCAAGTGGTAGTCGATTAGCAGATCCAGATAGTAAAGCATTTGTTGAACGATATTTATCAGAGGATAACTTTGACCGAGTAGATAAGCTACAAGAGGTTGCTAACGATCTAAATGTTTCTTTAGCGCAGTTAGCATTAGCTTGGGTACTTCGCACAGACAATGTATCAAGTGCTTTAATTGGAGCTAGTCGTCCTGAACAAGTTGAAGAAAATGTAAAAGCAATTGATGTGGAACTAACAGAGGATGTATTAAATCGAATTGAAGATATTTTAACGTTAAAGTAAATCAAAATCTTAAAATATCTAGTAAGACAGTAACTTAGCTTTTCCTAATTATCACTAGGAAAAGCTAAGTTTTTTTATAGAGATATTGATTTTAAGACGGTGAAGTATTAAAATATAGCAAAATAAGACTTATTAGAATCGAAGAATTACTTGATGGCCAAAGAAAACTAGTGGAGGAGGCGGGGGAATGGTTCCAAAAAGTAGAATTGAGAATTTACCTCCTTATAAACCGGGAAAACAAGTAGAAGAGGTTAAAAGGGAATACAATTTACAAGAGGTAATCAAGTTAGCATCCAATGAGAATCCATATGGGTGCTCGATTAGGGTAAAGGAAACGCTAATGGTGGCCATTAATCAATTAGAGGTCTATCCTGATGGAGGCAGTGGTGAATTAAGAACATCTTTATCAAGATTTCTGAATGTTTCTAAAGAGCAATTAATCTTTGGAAATGGTTCTGATGAGATTATTCAAATGATTTCTAGAGCCTATCTTGATTCAAGTGTTGAAACCATCATGGCTACTCCCACTTTTCCTCAATATAAAAGTAATGCGATTGTAGAAGGTGCTAATTTTTTGGAGATTCCCCTAATCAAGGGAAAACATGATTTAGAAGCAATGAGAAAAGCCATTACCCCATTTACTAGAGTTATCTGGATTTGTAATCCCAATAATCCTACGGGGACTATTGTATCGGAGAACGAGTTAATACACTTTTTAGAACACATTCCAAAGGATATTTTAGTTGTTTTGGATGAAGCATATTATGAATATGTTACAGATCAGGAATATCCAAACTCTATTCCACTAATTGCAAATTATCCGAATCTGATTATATTAAGAACCTTTTCTAAAATTTATGGGCTTGCTTCCTTGAGAATAGGGTACGGCATTTCCTCTCCCTATGTGATTGACATTTTAAATCGTGTAAGAGAGCCATTTAATAATACTACTTTGTCACAAAAGGGAGCAATTGCGGCATTAAATGATCAGCAATTTATTCACTATTGTAAGGAAGAGAATCAAAAGGGACTAAATCAACTGTATCAAGGATTTGACCAATTAGGGTTCACCTATTATCGATCCCAAGGGAATTTCGTTTTGGTGGATGTTGGCCAACCAGCTAATGAAGTATTTTTAGGTTTAATTGAAAAAGGAGTTATTGTTCGTTCCGGGGAAGCGTTAGGTTTTCCAACCTCCTTGCGAATTACGGTCGGGAATAAGGAGCAAAACACCAAGGTTCTAAATGCGATATCTGAACTAGTAAGCACCAAGGTGGTTTAATGATGAGAGAGATTGCGTTTATCGGAGTTGGATTAATTGGAGGAAGTCTTGCTTTAGCAATTAAAAATACAGGAAAGTATAAAATAACAGGGTATGATATAAATGAGCAAAATTTATACAAAGGAGTAAAGTTAGGCATTATTGACCAGTATACAACCTCTTTAAAAGAAGCGGTTGAAGGGAAGGATATTATTTTTCTATGTGCTCCAGTGGGTCAATTAGAATCCTTAATTAGAGAAATTGAAAATTATAATCTAAAAAAGGGAGTAATTATCACGGATACTGGAAGTACAAAAGCATTGGTCGTAGCTGCTGGCAGAAATCTGTTAGAAAAAGAAGCTATTTTTATTGGTGGACATCCAATGGCTGGCTCTCACAAATCAGGGGTTGAGGCTGCAGATAATCGTTTGTTTGAAAATGCCTATTATGTATTAACACCGACAAAAGATGTACCTGATTCTGCAATTTTAGACTTATCTAACCTATTATCTGCTACTAAAGCAAAGGTGTTAATCATGGATTCTCAGAATCATGATGAAATTGTAGGGGCAATTAGTCATTTTCCTCATATGATTGCTGCGCTCTTGGTTAATCAAGTTGCCAAATATCGTGAGAAGGATGAGTGGTATTTTCAATTAGCTGCAGGAGGATTTCGTGATATTACTCGTATTGCTTCGAGTAATCCTGTAATGTGGAGAGATATTTTACTGCAAAATAAAGAAATCTTAGTTGAAATTGCAAATCAATGGAAAGAAGAGTTTGACATATTGCTTTCTTCTTTATTGGAAGGTAGTGCAGAGCAAATTGAAGTATTTTTTAGTAAGGCAAAAGCGTATCGTAATCAGATACCAGAAAAGAAAACAGGAGCAATTTCTGCCCTTTTAGATCTATATATTGATGTTCCTGATCATCCGGGTGTGATTGGGAAAATTACTACTTTACTTGGTGAAGAAAAGATTAGCATTACCAATATACAGATTTTAGAAGTGAGAGAGGATATCATGGGAGTACTTCGTGTGACTTTCCGGCGAGAAGAGGATTTAGAGATGGCTAAATTACTTTTGACTTCAAGAGGATATCATGTATATATTGCACATTAAAAAGGCTGTGTTTATTAAATAACACAGCCTTTAATTTCTAATCTAAACTCCAGTTCTTCTATGCTGATTATTTGGGCGTTTACTGATTTGACTTTTAAGCCCTTTGTTCGATGATGCGGATTTTCCTCCCATTTTTTGCTGGGCCTGTTTTTGTTGAGCTGCGAGCTTTTGCTTTACTGCTTCCTTTAAATCAATCTTTTTTTTCTCTATTGTTTCTTGGGATTTGTTATCTTGATCTGTCATTTCATTGTCTCCTTTAGACAAATTAAAAGTAATTTAAATCAATACCATTATAATATATCAATAGCTATAATAAAAATGATAAAATGACGTATAAGAAATAAATTATTAAAGTATGATACAACATGGGAAGATTTTATGATACATTGTTGTTGTAATAATTTTTTGATGAAAAGAGGTAATGAAAATGAAATTTGCTGTTATGGGTGCAGGCGGAGTTGGTGCCTATTTCGGTGGTTTATTAGCAAAGAGTGGTCATGAAGTCGCATTAGTAGCAAGAGGTGAACATCTGAAAGCGCTACAAAGCAATGGTTTAATTGTGAATAGTGTTCATGGAGACTTTCAGCTACCATTACAAGCTGTAGAAGATCCTGCAGAAATCGGTAAGGTAGACGTTGTATTATTTGCTACGAAAGCGTTTGATACAGAAGGCGCAGCAAAACAGATTCTTCCTATATTAAAAGAGGATTCTGTAGTTGTAAACTTACAAAACGGCGTAGGTAATGAAGAGATTATTGGTAATGTAATTGGCCATGATAAAGTATTAGGTGGACTAACCTATATTGAAACTACAATTGAGGCTCCTGGTGTAATTTCTCAAAAGAGTCCAAAACGAGATATTATTTTTGGGGAAATGAATGGGGAGCTTACAAATCGTGCTAAGGAACTACTAGAAATATTTCAAAATGCAGGTATTCCTACGATTCTCTCTGAGGATATTAATAAGGACATTTGGAAGAAATTCATGTTTATTAGTTCCTTTAGTGCAATTACAACCATTTCTGAATCAACAGCAGGTCAATTCTTAGAATGTAAGGAAACTGCTCATTTATTTAGAAAATTATTGGAAGAAGTTTATTATGTAGCAAGAGCAAATCAGATCTTCTTAAATGAAGAAGATGTGGAGGGTGCGTACCAGATTGCATCAAGCATGGGTTATGGCACAAAATCCTCCATGCAACGAGATTATGAAAAAAGAAGAGTTCTTGAGGTGGATAGCTTAAGTGGTGCCGTTGTTCATTATGGTAAAAATGGTGGTGTGGCTACCCCTTATCACAAAATGGTTTATGGAGTAATGAAGCTTAAGGAAAAAAATTACTTAAAGGGAGATAATTAAGAATGATTGACCCAAGGATGGAAACCCTTGCCAAGCAACTTGTTCATTATTCGACAAACCTGCAAAAAGGGGAAAAGGTATTAGTTGAAATGATTGGGGAGGAAACTGATTTAGTAACCGCAATTGTAAAAGAGGTACATAAAGCAGAGGCGATTCCTTTTGTAACAATCAAGAGACCTACGGTTACCAGAGCATTACTAATGGAAGCAACAGAGGAACAGATTCAAGATATGGCGTCTTGGGAACTTGAAAGAATGAAGACCGTTGATGCTTATATTGGTATTCGTTCAGGAAATAACATTAATGAGTTATCAGATATTCCTAAAGAAAAAATGAAGCTGTACTCTAAATTATTCTTAAGACCTGTTCATTTTAATGAGCGAGTAAATAATACTAAATGGGTGGTTTTACGTTATCCAAACTCAACCATGGCCCAATTAGCAAGCATGAGTACACAAGCCTTTGAAGATTTTTATTTCAATGTATGTAACCTTAATTATCTTAATATGTCAAAGGCAATGGATGCCTTAGTAGATTGGATGAAGAAAACAGATCAAGTACATATCAAAGGAGAAGGAACAGACTTACGTTTTTCCATTAAAGAGATTCCTCCAGTTAAATGTGATGGACAGCTTAATATTCCTGATGGGGAAGTTTACACTGCACCTGTTAAGGAGTCGGTAAATGGTGTGATTAGTTATAATGCACCAACCATTTATGAAGGGGTAACCTTTGAAAATATCCGTTTAGAATTTAAAGATGGTAAAATTATTAATGCAACGGCGAATAATACAGAGCGTTTAAATCAGATTTTAGATACGGACGAAGGTGCAAGGTATATTGGGGAATTTGCTATTGGCGTGAACCCTTATATCCTTCATCCGATGAAAGATATTTTATTTGATGAAAAGATTGCTGGAAGCTTCCATTTTACTCCTGGAAATGCCTATCAGGATGCTGATAATGGTAACCGATCCAATGTACACTGGGATCTAGTGTGCATTCAACGCCCTGAATATGGTGGTGGAGAAATATACTTTGATGATGTTCTAATTCGTAAGGATGGACTTTTTGTAGTTCCTGAGCTAGAACCGTTAAATCCTGATCAGTTAAAATAGAGTTAAATGAAAATAAGGGAGCCACTCCCTTATTTTTTTTTCGGGCTAAAATCCATTTTAGAGATGGACGAATCTCATTTTTAGTCATATATGAATAGTCTGAAATAAATATCTTTCGCTCATTGAAAAGAGGTGTCAGAGTGAAGAAAGGTAGTAAAGTAAGTAATAAAGAAAAAAAGATGATTAAAAATTCCAGTAATCAAAAGGTGTTTAGAAAAAAATATCAACAAAATCAAATTAAAGTTAATTTAAAAGCAAATTTGAGGCAGATTGATTTTTTAGATGATTTTGATAGGCAACTATTAGAAGACTTTATTTATGAAAACTATTATATGGATCAAGATAATGGTGTTTATTTTGAATTGGACTTAGAAGATGAAGAGATTAGCAACGGTCTAGAGATAGAAAATGAAGAAAATAACTATGCTTTAATTACCGGAATTGAACAAACAGGCGAAGTTCAGAAAATAGAAGATGAGACTGAAAATAATTACGCTATAAAGACAAGAACCGAGCAAACAAGCCAACTTCAGGAAATGGAAGATGAAGAAATTAGTAATGTATTGGAGATAGAAAATGAGGAAAATAACGATATTCAGGAGATGAAAAAGAAAAACAATTATCCTATAAAGATAAAAGTCGAGGAGACCGAGGATCTCTATGAAAAAAAAGAAGATGAAGAGATTAGTAGTGATTTAAAGTTAGATAAAATGGTTATTTTCAAAACCAATTCAAAGATTAAGAAGAAAACTTCTCTAAAAGCCAATCAAGTTTTTGTAGACCTATTAGGTATGAATATTTTACTTACTCTTGATATAGATCAGCTTATTTTTTTTGATCAGACAATTAGTTCTGTCTTTAAGGGGAAACTTATTGTAGTAAACGATGGATATGTCACCCTTGATCCAGTTTATATAAGAACTTCTAATGGAAAATTTCAAAAGAATTTTATTCCTCTCTCTTTCCCTATTAATTCTATAGTGACATTTGTTGAAATGTAATAAAAGAGCCATAGGAGGTGCAGTTGTGGCTAGAAAAAATATATTATCTAAGGAAGTATTGAGTTTTGACGTTAGGAAGGCCGCATTGGCTAAAAAGTTTAAAAGATCGGTGGGTCAAAGAATTTTTATCCTCTTAGATTCTCCTCCATATACGGTAATTGGGAAAATAGAGGGAGTACATTTTGACCGTTTAATCGTACAGATTGATAAAACGAACTTTTCTGATATTAATGGGAAGAAAATATATATTCGTTTGGACAATATCAAGGTTTTTAATATTGAGAACGTAAGCCATAGTAGTATTTCTAATCTAGGGAACATAGAAAATGATGAAGAATAAGAGGTTTTCCCTGCTCACTTATCGAATAAATATAATGAATTATAGTATACTATACGGAGAAGTATAGACCACCAAAAGAGGTTGTGTTTTTTATGAAAAAGAATCTACTAGTTTCATTCGTTTTATTAATCCTTGTATCTGGAACACTATATTTTGGGGTATTAAATGAAAATCTAACTGTAGATACCAATTCTCCTAAATTGATTACAAATGAAGCGAATTCAGAAACAGTTCAGGGTAATATTAATGAATATAAAATAAATGTCCAATTTAATCCCGGGGAAAAAACGTTCATTGCAATTGAAGATGTTTTATATATCAATAAAACTGGAGTGGAGCTATCCGAAATATATTTTCATCTTTATCCTAATGCATTTAAAACAAAGGAAACTGTACCCGTTCTATATAGTTTGGAACAAGCGTTTCCGAACGGCTTTGATCCTGGTTACATTGATATTTTTAATGTTAAAAAGGATAACGATCAGGACCAAAGCTTAAATTATCAAGTTCTGGGTAGCGATAGTACAATTATGCGTGTTGATTTGGAAACCCCACTTCAGGCTGGCGAGCGTATTGCGCTAAATATTGCCTTTAAGGTAACTATTCCGCCTTCTATCGAAAGATTTGGTTATGGAGAGGGATTTTTTAATCTAGGGAATTGGTATCCAATCATTGCAATGTATGATGAAACAGGCTGGAATTTAGACCCTTATTATGCGATTGGTGATCCTTTTTATAGTGATATCGCGAATTACGATGTTACAATATCTGTTCCACAAGATTACATTGTAGCTTCTAGTGGTGATATGGTAGAAGAAAAGCTGGGTGAGCATCAACAAAAGATCTATCATTTTGCTTCGAAATCGATGAGGGATTTTGCTTGGGTTGCTAGTAATCATTTTCGGGTAAAAGAAAAAAGGGTAGATAATATATTATTAAAAACCTACAGTATCGAAAAAGACGAAGACAGTAACCAATTGGCATTAAATGCTGCAGAAAACTCTCTAAAAATCTTTAATCAGCAATATGGAAAATATCCATATAATACTTACTCTGTTGTAGAAACAAATTTTGCTGGAGGTATGGAATATCCAGGAATCGTTTTTATCTCTAGACAATATTATGACAAGAATTACCCTTCCGACTATTTAGAGGTTGTGGTTGTCCATGAAACAGCTCACCAGTGGTGGTATGCTACGGTTGGAAATGATCAAATTGATGAAGCATGGCTGGACGAGTCCTTTGCAAGCTATTCTGAAGTTGTTTATTTCCAAAACCGATATGGAAATAAGATCGGTAATCAATATTTCGAAGAACGAGTAGTAGCTAGCTATGAGCGGGACAAAACACAGTTGACCAGCAAGGATAATACCGCCAATGAAGTTATTTTAAAATCCGTAAATGAGTTTAATGGTTGGTCCGATTATGGCCCACTGGTTTATCGTAAAGGGGCTATTCTTTTAAATGAATTAAGAAATCAGGTCGGTGATGAGCAATTTTTTGAGATTCTACAAAATTATTATCAACAATATCAATTTAAAATTGCAAATACTAAAGATTTTATTCAAGTTGTAGAAGAAGTAACCAATAACAAATGGGAACCCTTTTTTGATGAGTGGTTATATGGAAAGCCGAATGAAAAATCAGCTAGCTAAAAATAGTTTTGCCTGAAGGATATAAGAAAGAAAATGTTGGCTCGCTATAGGCATGTTTTTGGTATTATAGATCAAATGATAAGTGATATCCATTGGGATATCGCTTTCTTTTTTTATATCGAATGGAACTAACAATCCCTGTGATAATTCAAAAGAAATTGTTGATTTAGGAAAGAAACAGACCCCATATCCGGATAAAACCGCTGATTTAATTGCTTGGATACTACTGATTTCTGACCTTTGTTGAATATTATTTGTTGGGCTAGACTGAGCAATCCAATTTTCGATTTTTTTCCGCATCATTGTATCAGAGGTATTTAAAATATATAGGTTTTGAAAAAGTTCATCTATCGTAATTTGTTCTCGTTTTGAAATTGAAAGACTTGGCGATCCAGCTAATACAATAGGATCAGAGCCGATAGTTATGGATTCTAAATTATGGATAGAATTTATCTCCTCTTCAACCACTCCCATATGGATAGCTCCTTCTATCATTCCTTTAATGATTTCTTCATTTTTTAGTATCGATAAATTCACCTTTATATTAGGATGGTGATAGCGAAATTGGTTAAGCGCTCCTGGCAAAATATAATTTCCGATTGCTTCTGTTACCCCGATACAAATTTGGTCTGCAAGGATGCTACAATGTTTGATTTTATCCATAGTTTGAGCATGGAGCTGAATCATTTGTTTTGCAGTATCATACACAATTTCTCCTGCAGGAGTTAGCATTACTCCTTTGGTTGTTCGGAAAAATAATTGTATTTCATAGAACTGTTCAAGAGATTGAATTTGTGAACTTACAGCTGGTTGAGAAATATGCAAGTGTTTAGCTGCTTTCGAGATACTTTGAAATTCAGCAACAGAACAAAACAATTCTAATATATGTAGATTCATTGTTGGCAACTCCCTTTTCCAAGTTTGTTTATTTTATATATGACAAAAGTTGGACATAGACATTTGTTTATAATCCTATAAAAAGATCAGATAACAACTCCTAAAGTGTTTATTATATAATGAACTTAAATAATATGTGATTAAGTTCACAATAAAAATAAATAAATTTAAAAATATAATAAATATAATTTACTTTCAAATAAGAAAATATAGTATTTATAGAAAGTTTAACGTTTTTTATATGTTTAATTATACTATGAATTTAGAACAAGCAACACTACTATTTGTGACTAAATTCACAAAGTTTGCAATCGAACTTGAGTTGTCGAATAAAAGAAGGGGGAGAGTAAATGGGGAAGAATCAGAATAGCAGAAATTTAACCAGACGTACTTTTTTAAAGCTTTCTGCAATAACAGGAACGATTTTAGCAGTTGAACCAAGCTTTGGGGTGAAGGAATGGGCAAAGGCTCAAGAAACAAATGATAAGGCTTTAAAAATTCCAACCTTATGTAATGGGTGCACCAGTCGCTGTGGAATTATTGCCTATGTGAAAAATGGGAGGATCGTCAATATTAAAGGAAATCCTTTGCACCCAACCAATAAGGGAACTTTATGTGCAAGAGCTTATGGAGCAGCGATGCTTACTTATCAGCAGGATCGACTGACTACTCCTTTAAAAAAAGTGGGAAATCAATTTGAGCCAATATCATGGGAACAAGCATATAAAGAAATCGCAGAAAAATTGAAGACAATAATAAATCAATATGGTCCTGCTAGTGTGATGTACATGCATAATCCAAAGGACGTTGGAAAATTTTATGGCAATAGGTTTATGAATGCGATTGGGAGTAAAAGTATTCAAACTCATCATTCTGTATGCTATATCTCACGCGATGTCGGTTTAAAATATACCATTGGAGCAACTCCAGCAGCAGACACAGCAAATGCAAAATATATTCTATATATTGGACGTAGTGTTGCAGATGGAATAAAACCAAGTCATTTAAAGGGATTGATAAAAGGAAAGGATAACCAGGCCAAAATTGTAGTAGTAGATCCAAGGCATAGTGCTTCTGCTAACCTAGGGGAATGGGTACCAATTAAACCTGGAACTGATTTGGCTTTATTGTTAGCAATTGCCAATACGATGATCATTAATGGTTGGTATGATCAGCAATTTATCAAAGAACATTCGATTGGATTCGATCAATTTAGAAAGGAAGTTTCCTCCTACACACCTGAATGGGCGGAAAAAATTACAGATATACCAGCTGCAAAAATTATAGAAATAGCTAAAGATTTAGGTAGTGCAAGACCACACGCTCTAATCGATCCTTCATGGAAGGGAGCCTTTGGCTGTAACTATATAAATAGTGCGGAAACAGCAAGATTAGTTGGACTTCTTAATGCTATGCTAGGAAACATCAATCAAAAAGGTGGAATTTATTTATCTGTTAAGCCAAAGCTAGGGAAGCTGGATTCGAATCTTTATCCGGAGCCAAGCAAACCAGAAATCAACCATATTGATGGTTCAGGTGTTATAGGAGAATATCCATTAGTACCAGAGGATAAAGGAATGCCTCATAGAACCCCAGAACTTATTGATCAGGGTAAGGTGAGGGCTGTCATTATCAATCACTTTAACCCTGTAAGGAATACCCCAGATCGACATTATAATATTAATGGCTACCAAAAAGCAGAGCTAATGGTGGTGTGTGACATCTGGATGTCCGAATCTGCCGAACTAGCGGATTATGTCTTACCTGAACCGACCTATCTAGAACGGACAGAAATAGTAGAAAGCTTATCAGGTAAAAAGGCTGGGGTAGCTATTAGACAAAAGGTTATTAACAAAATTCATCCAAATACAAAGCCGTTTAGTGAAATTATCACTGGAATTGCCAAGGAAATGGAATTAGGACATTATTTCAATTTTTCTGTAGAAGAATTAAACGGTGCTTTACTTGCGCCTACTGGAATTTCCTATCAAGAACTGCAGGAAAAGGGAGTTGGACAGACAAAAGAAGAAGTGGAATTTGGTAAAATACCAAAGTTGAAAACATCCTCAGGTAAAGTAGAATTCTATTGTAAAGCCTATGAGGAAGCAGGATTTGCTCCAGTGCCGACTTGGATGCCACCAGCAGTAGAGCCGAAAACCGGAGAATTCCGATTAATTTGGGGGAAGCAAAATGTACACTCGCACTCCTCAACTGCCAATATTCCATTATTAATGGCAGTTACAAAGGAGTATAACTTAGAGCGAGCTTGGATGAATGCTACTCGTGCACAACAATTAGGAATTAAGGATGGCGATTTAATTGAAATTAGCTCACCACTTTATACAGGGAAAATAAAAGTAAAGGTTACCCATCGGATCTATCCAGATGCGATTTTTCTACCCGGTGGTTATGGAGCATTCGCAAAAAACTTAAAAACATCCTTTAATTTTGGACTATGTCCCAATGATTTTATCAAATCGGCAACAGACCCCATCTCTGGTAATGGGATGATGATGGAAGTTGCAGTGACCGTTAGGAAGGGGTAGGTGAAGTTAAATGACGCGCTATGGAATGTTAATAGATTCTACTCGATGTGTAAGTTGTTTTGCATGTCGTCTATCTTGTCAAACTATCAATAGTTTAGAAATCGATAAGGCTTTTATACACTTTGTTGAAAAAGAAGAGGGAGTTTATCCAAATGTGAAGGTACAGACGCTTCCGATTCAATGTCAGCATTGTGAGGATGCACCTTGTGTTAAAAACTGCCCTACTGGAGCAAGCTTCCAAAGAAAAGATGGGATTGTACTTGTCGATGAGGAGAAGTGCATTGGTTGTAAATATTGTATTACTGCTTGCCCATATGATGCTCGTGTAGAGCTGAAAAAAGACAAGCTGGTTCAAAAATGTAATTTTTGCTATCAGGAGCTTGAAAAAGGGAATCAACCTGCTTGTGTGCAAACCTGTATACCTGAAGCAAGGATTTTTGGAGACTTGGATGATCCTAATAGCGAAATCAATATCGAAATTAAAAAAAGAAATGCAAAACCGATTTTAAGTCAATATCAAACAAAGCCAAAAATCTATTATGTGAATGAAATAAAAGTACAAGAGCAAACAGAAAAGGATATTGCAGGACTTACTTCCTTACGTTCGGACTTAATTAAGCCTGCGGCAGGAATGGTAATGGGAGCAGCAGTTGCAGGTTTAGCAGCAAATTATGTTGTTGCCACCGCTGTAAAAAATAAGGAGGAGAAAGAAAAGAGAGGAGAAGAAAATCATGAGTAAAATCTATGTAAAACGCTATTCAATTATAGATCGATTAATGCATTGGTCAGTAGCTCTAGGATTTGTATTATTGTCTATTACTGGTTTTGTCATTTTTTTTCAAGGAAGTGCATCTCTTTTAAATAGTAATATTGGTAGTTTTATCAGGATATTACATCGAATAGGTGCTGTATTGTTTATCGCTGCACCAATCCTTTATCTGTTGTTTTCTAAAAAAAGATGGGCATGGTCTGAAGCATTTAAATGGGACAAGAGTGACATTGGTTGGTTAAAAGCTGCTCCAAAGCATTACTTTATTGGCGGAGATGGAATGCCACCACAAGGTAAATATAATACAGGCCAAAAATTATATTATTTGTTTGCTTTAATCGGTGGTCTTCTACTTGCAGTTTCAGGGTTAGCTTTGTGGTTTGATTGGTTCGCAGGAAAAACTAATTTTATCGTGCTTATTATTCATGATTTGTCCGCGGTCATTTTAGTTGCTTTCTTTTTTGTCCATCTTTATCTTACCTCTATTCATCCAAGAGAGAGAAAGTCCTTTGAAGCGATGGCTACAGGGATGATGGAAGAGGAATATGCGAAGCATCATCATGAACGCTGGTACAATGAAGTAAAGGAAACAGACTTAGTTGTTATTGAGGAAAATAAGAACAGCAGTAAAATAAAACCAATAACTAGTAATAATCTTTCTCATTAAAATGTCAACATTTCTCCTAATCGTGCATAAACTGAAATTAGGCTATACGCCTACTATTTTTATACATCGATTAGGAGGTTAATTATGGCAAGTATTAAGAATTACTATGCAGGTGGGAATACCAATATTGGGTTTTATTCCTTGTATGATGAGGCATTAAAAGGCTTAGACCATTTATATATAATTAAGGGTGGACCTGGAACAGGAAAATCTTCATTTATGAGAAAAATTGGGCAGCAAATGGTGGAAAAGGGTTATGATATTGAGTTTCTCCATTGTTCTTCCGATAATAACTCTCTTGATGGAATAGTTGTCCCTGACCTAAAGCTAGGTTTTGTGGACGGAACAGCACCACATGTAGTCGATCCTAAATATCCAGGTGTCGTCGATCAAATTATTAACTTTGGGGATTTTTGGGATGCTAAAAAATTGCAGCCTCAAAAAAAACAAATTGTAAAGTTGACCGATGACATATCCAAAAACTTCAAGCTTGCCTACAAGGAATTTGCAGAAGCAAAGTTGATCCATGATGAGTGGGAAGAAATTTATTTAGCTGCAATGGATTTTACAAAAGCAGACCAAGTAACTGAACAATTAATCAACAGTATCTTTAGTGGAAATATTCAAGCAGAAGAAAAACCAACAATAAGAAAAAGGTTTTTTGGTGCAGCTACACCATTAGGTGCTGTAAACTTTATTGATAATATTACGGAAGACTTGAAGAAACGCTATATTGTAAAAGGTAGACCAGGTAGTGGGAAATCGACGATGATGAAGAAAATTGGTAAAAGGGCAGAAGCCTTAGGATTGTCAGTAGAATATTTCCCTTGTGCTTTTGATCCAAATAGTTTGGATATGGTAATTATTCCGGCATTAAGTGTAGCTATCTTAGATGGTACAGCACCACATGTGGTGAATCCAACCCGTGAAAATGATCAAGTGATTGATATGTTTGAGTTATGTATTGATTCAAATGTAGAAATCGATAAGGCAAAAGAAATTGAAAATGTGGAATCAAGGTATAAAATTAAAATGACCATTGGCACAAACTATATTAAAGAAGCAAAGCGATTGCATGATGTGTTAGAAGAATTTTATATTAAAGCCATGGATTTTGAAGCTATAGACAAAAAAAGAGATGCGATATTTAGCCAGATATTAAACCATATCAATGAGTAACCTGTAAAAATAAAATTAAAACTGAATTTTACAAGGTAGTATTCTTTTTAAGAATACTACTTTTTTTTTGATATAAACTAAAGAAATAATTAAATCTATATTGATTAAAAGGAGAGTACAGTCTTGATAAAGAATATTAAATATACCATCATAATTGTATTATCATACTTCATGATTGCTACTATAAATGAAAGTCTTGTATATTCTAAGCAAAACATTGAAACTCCAGTAGGAGCATGTTCAAGCCAAACTTTCCATGTACAACTCCTTCCGTGGGATGATGTTAAAGGTATCATTCCCATGTATTCTAAGTTTGAAGTAATTGATATCGCTACCGGAAAATCCTTTAATGTCCAACGAAGAGCAGGGCGTTATCATGCAGATGTACAGCCTCTATCGAGTAACGATACAAAAATAATGAAAGAAATATATAATGGGAGCTGGAGCTGGGATCGTAAAGCGGTTATTATTCAAGTGAATGGAAGGTTAATTGCTGCTTCGATGCATGGAATGCCACATGGTGCTGGAGCATTACAAAATAATTTCCCTGGCCACTTTTGCATTCATTTTTATGGTAGCAAAACTCATATCGCAAAGGAAATGGACTTAGCTCATCAGTTAATGGTGCAAAGAGCGGCTGGTCAATTAGAAAGTTATTTAAAAAATATTAGTGCTCAACAATTAGTAGATGTTTTTCTAGTGGCTATAGATCAAAGGGATCAAGAAATGATGGAATTAATTCTATCAAGTGGTATGAATATGGAACAAATAAATGAAGAAATTCAGGCTATAGAAGATATAAAAAGAATATCATCGTTTGAAAAAGACAGCTCTATATTAATTACCGAAGAAATTATTGATGTTAGCATATATTCAAAAATGGAGGGGAGAAAAAAAGAAACTATTTTTATAGAATTAAGAAAAGAATCTTTATTCGCTCCATGGAAAATCAGCGCAGTAGCTTTTGGCAAAGAAAACAGATAAGCACTTTCTTAGAATAAATTATGGGGGAAAGAAAAATGAATTTAATACTTAAAAATCTAATCATTGGTCTATTTCCAGCTTTACTATTTTATCTTCTATATAATAATGTTTCCTTTACAGTAGCAGTAATTGTAGGGTTTATCATCAGTGTATCAGCAAATATATTCCAATATAAGAAAACAAATAAAGTTAGTTTATTTTATTTGTTAGGCTTTGTTGGCGTGGTTGTACAGACGATTGCTGGATTACTTGTAAATAATGAACAAAGCTATTTTTTAGTCCCTGCTATTTTAAATTTTATTTATGGCAGTCTATTTTTTGGCTCATTATTCATGAAGGAAAATTTGGTTATGAGAATCAGTCGTGAATTTTTAAAACGTACAATTGATTTAACACCATATATACCAGTTTATAAGCTATTAACCATCATCTGGGGAGCTTTTTTCTACTTTAAAGGACTTATTAAGGTACTAGGGGTATATAATTTATCTGTAAATGAATTAATTTGGCTGAATTGGATTCTAGGAAGTCCACTGTATATTGCTCTTTTTGCTTTAAGTGCTTGGTTGCCAAATTGGTACTATATTAATGTACTTAAGAAGAGATAAGTGAAAATGGAAGAGGGGGATAAAGTTGAAGATTTTAATCCTTGGGGGCACAGGGTTTATTGGAAAAAAATTAATCGAGCAACTTTCATCAAATCACCATGATATACTTCTTCTAACTAGAAATAAGAAAAACATAAGTCAAAAACTAGAAAATCATAGAGTTCAGCTAATTGAATGGGATGGAAAGAAGATTCCGTTGATAAATGATCAAGTCGTTGATGCCGTGATTAATTTAGCTGGAGAATCCATTGCTAGTGGTCGATGGACAATAGAAAGAAAGAGGGAAATTTTAGAGTCGCGTATTTATGCAACAAAGGCGATCATTCAGGCGATAGAAGACAAAAACATTTTGCCAAAGATATTAATTAATGCTTCGGCCATTGGATTTTATGGAACTAGTGAAAATGAGGTATTTACTGAAGCGTCTTCAAAAGGTAACGATTTTCTTGCAGATGTAAGTAGTGCTTGGGAGGACGAAGCAAGAAAAGCAGAACAATATGGGGTTAGAACAGTGGTTATTCGTATTGGAGTAGTTTTGGGGAAAGGTGGAGCATTAGCAAAAATGCTACTTCCTTATCATTTTTATTCAGGTGGAAGTATTGGGTCTGGTCGCCAATGGGTTTCATGGATTCATATCACGGATTTGGTAAGGATATTTGATTTTACTTTAAACAATTCCACCATTAATGGGCCTGTAAATGGAACAGCACCTAATCCTGTTACAATGAAGCAATTTCATTATATTTTAGGAAAAGCTTTAAATAAGCCTTCATGGTTCAATGTACCAGAATTTATGCTTCGTTTAATATTAGGAGAAATGGCTGAGATGCTTACAAAAGGGCAAAAGGTTATCCCGGAGAACCTAACGAGAAATGAGTTTGAATTTCAATATAAAGAATTAGAAACAGCATTAAGAGATATTGTGAATTAAGCAAGCTCTAAAAGTAATAGAATGATATAAAGAGTTAGGAGGAGATATAATGGGAGCTTTTACTAAATTATTTTGGGGATTTCTTTTCTTCTTTGATTTTAGAATTAACGGATTAGATCTTTTGCCAGACATTGTTGGATATTTATTTATCTATTTTGGATTAGTAGAATTAGCGAAACGAAATCATAATTTTGAATCGGCTAGAATAGTTACTATTCCGCTTGCCTTTTTTTCGTTGTTTGATTTAATTCAGCTCCAAAATCAAGGGAATGGTATTCATTTGAATTTCACGTCTTTTTTTGCTGTTTTTTTAGGATTATTAATAACCTTAATTAACTTGTTCATGGTTTTTAAAATTGTTATGGGAATAAAGGAGCTTTCAAGGCAATATGGAGAATATGCTCTTGAAGAAACAGCTAATTCTAGGTGGCTACTGTATCTAGCATCTCAGTTCGCGCTGTTTATTATCGTTCCTATTGGGTTATTAATCCCACTCCTATTAGCGATATTATTTATTCCGATCTTTATATTCTTTATAATGGTTCTTATTATGATGATGTTATTAATGAAACAAGCAGAAGAAAAAATCTGTGCTTAATCGTAGATAAAGCACAGAATTGTGGAGGATATATACAAGCTTATAGAACCCTAATTGGCGGAGCGAGTAGAAGAACAGCTAGAAAAGATTGATTAATAAATGAATAAATGGTATTTTACAAGGGATGAAAGGTAAAAATGGAAAATAATAATTTATTGAAAAAGAAGGGAGAATACGATAATGGCAAAGGATGCTTCATTTGATATTGTTTCAGAAGTAGATTTATCAGAAGTAACAAATGCTGTCACACAAACAAATAAGGAAATTAGTCAGCGGTATGACTTTAAAAATAGTAAATCTCAGGTTTCTTTAGAGGAAGAAGCGTTAAAGGTGATTGCAGATGATCAATTTAAATTAGATGCAGTGATTGATATATTGCAGACGAAGTTAATTAAACGTGGTGTTTCAATCAAAAACCTAGATTATGGAAAAGTAGAGGAAGCAAGTGGTGGAACAGTTCGTCAAATAATCAAAGTAAAACAAGGTGTTGAAACTGAAAAAGCAAAAGCAATTGTAAAGGATATCAAAAATTCTAAAATTAAGGTACAAGCTCAAATAATGGGTGATCAAGTGAGGGTTTCTGGTAAAAACAAAGATGACCTTCAGGAAGTTATTCAATTACTTCGTCAAAATGATTATGGATTAGAATTACAATTTACAAATTATCGGTAATCTTACATCAGATGGTTTTACGGAATAGGGGACTAATTAATGGAAAAAGTAACACTAATTGCAACATCAACTTTTGGATTAGAAGCAATTGTAGCAGATGAGGTTCGAAGCTTAGGATTTACAGATGTGAAAGTAGAAAATGGTAAGGTTGAATTTACTGGGGATTTATCAAGTATCGCTAAGGCCAATCTCTGGTTAAGGACTGCGGATCGAGTTAAGGTTAAAATTGCTGAGTTTAAAGCAACCACCTTTGATGAATTATTTGAAAAAACAAAAGCATTACCTTGGGCAGATTGGATTCCGAGAAATGCTCAGTTTCCTGTTGAAGGCAAATCTGTGAAATCGAAGCTTTTTAGTGTCTCTGATTGCCAAGCAATAACGAAAAAGGCAATTGTAGAAAGCTTGAAGAAGACCTATAAGGTGAACTGGTTTGATGAAACTGGACCAATCTATAAAATTGAAGTTGCCTTATTGAAGGATAGGGCTACATTGACGTTAGATACAAGTGGTTCTGGACTGCATAAGAGGGGTTATCGAGATTGGATTGGAACAGCGCCATTAAAGGAAACAATGGCTGCTGCATTGATAATGCTAGCAAAATGGACTCCAGATCGACCACTTCATGATCCTTTCTGTGGATCAGGAACTATTCCTATTGAGGCTGCCTTAATTGGAAAGAATATTGCACCAGGAATGAATCGAGAATTTGTTTCTGAACAATGGGAGATTATCCCTAAAGAAATTTGGCGAAATGCGAGAAAGGAAACTCATGATTTAGCAAAATATGACCAACCTCTTGAAATTATTGGAACGGATATCGATGAAAATGTATTAAAGGTCGCTGAAAGAAACGCAGAAGAAGCAATGGTAGATGAGGATGTTCGTTTTTATAGAATGCCAATGCAAGGGATTAGTAGCGATCTTAAATATGGAGCAATTATTTGCAATCCACCTTATGGTGAACGATTAAGTGAATTAAAGGAAGTAGAACAGCTTTATAAAAAAATGGGAGAAGTTTTTACTCGTCTTGATCAATGGTCTTATTATGTACTAACCTCACATGAACGTTTTGAACAGCTTTTTGGCCAACCTGCAACTAAAAAACGGAAGCTCTATAATGGAAATATAAAGGTGGATTATTATCAGTATTTTGGTCCGTTACCACCTAGAAAAAGAATGGAATAAATAATACAGTAATACTAATACCCTATGAAAAGGTTAATACCCTATTCCATAGGGTGTTTTATTTTACTTTAATACTACGTTTCTGCTTCTACTTTTTAAAGCATAGAAAAAAAATAGAAAAAACCTATAAATTTGTATTGATAATTGTCAGAAAATTTGTAATAATGAAAAAAGAAAGAATATTCAAATAAATGGTAAAATACAAATTTAATAATAAATCTAAAGTAAAAAATACAAAGAGATAAAAAAAGAGGAGAGAAAAATTATGGGTACAATGGGCTACGTCTTTATCTTAATTACCATTATAAGTATTGTTTTGTTTGTCTACAAGAAGCGCGCATTATTTTTAACCATTCCTTTTATCACCATCTTTCTTTACTTCGTCATTCAAGTTTTTATGGTACCAATGAGTTTTATGGAAACCATAAAATTTATTTTTAGTCTTAGATAAACTAATTTTTATAGCTGAAAGGAGGTGAATAAGGATGAAAAAAATTGCAAAAGAAACAGCTGATGCATATTTTAAAGAGCGTGTTCGTAGTATCGTTATTTATTTAATTATTTGGGCATTGGTATCCTATTTTGTTATAGCATTTGCAGAATCATTCAGCAAATTCACAGTTAATGGATTTCCTTTCCATTATTTCATGGGAGATCAAGGATCTGTAATTACATTTATTATTCTTCTTTTTGTTAACGCAGTTGTAAATGACAAAATTGACAAAAAATATGGCATAGACGAGAAGCATAATGAAAGACTTAGTCAGGGAAAAGTAATGGATCACTAAATTTCGATATAGGGGAGGGAAATTAAATGGACACACAGTTTTTGGTATCTTTAGTTATTATATTAGCGACATTTGCACTTTATATAGGAATTGCAGTCTACAACCAAGCTAAAGCAACCTCCGACTTCTATGTTGCTGGGCGCGGTGTACACCCAGTTTTTAATGGAATGGCGATTGGGGCAGACTGGATGAGTGCGGCTTCATTCATTGGAATGGCCGGAACGATTATGTTGTTGGGTTATGATGGTTTAGCGTATATCATGGGCTGGACGGGAGGATATCTATTATTAACCTTCTTACTTGCTCCACAATTACGTAAATATGGTCGTTATACAGTTCCTGAATTTATCGGGGATCGTTTTGATAGCCATACTGCAAGGGTTATTGCGGCATTATCTACTATGATTATCAGTTTTACTTACTCCATTGGTCAATTATCTGGATCTGGAGTGGTTATCGGTCGTTTATTAGAGGTTGATACAAAGGTTGGAACCATGATTGGGGTTGTACTAATTGCAATCTATGCAGCACTGGGTGGAATGAAAGGAATTACATGGACTCAGGTTGCACAATACATTATTCTTATTATCGCTTACTTAATTCCAGTAATTTTCATGTCATTACAGATCACAGGAAACCCACTACCATGGTTATCCTATGGTAAAATCGTTGCCGAAATAGGGGAGTTGGATAGACAATTAGGGGTATCACAGTATTTTGTCCCATTTACCAATGGAACCAAATGGCAAATGTTAGCGCTAACATTTAGCTTAATGGCTGGTACTGCCGGTCTTCCACACGTTATTGTTCGTTTCTATACTGTATCTACAATGAAAAATGCACGTTGGAGTGGTGCATGGGCATTATTATTCATTGGTTTATTATATCTGTCTGCTCCAGCATATGCAGCATTCTCTCGTTTTATCTTAATGACACAGGTTGCAGGAAGCAAAATTACTGAATTGCCAGCTTGGACAGCTAGCTGGATTAATACAGGAAAACTTGCCATGATTGATGCCAATGGCGATGGAATCATACAATGGATTGAAATGAAAATTAGTAACGATATTGTTGTTATGGCGACTCCAGAGATTGCTAACCTTGGTGTATTCGTAATCGGATTAGTAGCAGCAGGTGCGATGGCTGCAGCTTTATCCACTGCTGGGGGATTATTAATTGCAATCTCATCCGCTTTTGCTCATGATATATACTATCGTGTATTTAATCCACAAGCAACAGATGAGAAACGATTAAAGGTAGGACGTATTACTATCGTAGTTGCAACATTACTTGCTGGATTAACAGCACTTAACCCACCAGGAGTAATTACTCAAATTGTTGCCTGGGCGTTTGCTTTAGCATCTTCAACCTTCTTCCCAATCTTATTCTTAGGAGTATGGTGGAAGCGAGCAAATACTAAAGGTGCAATTGCAGGAATGTTAGTTGGTTTGCTTACAGCTTTATCCTATATCCTTGCTGCTAAATACGGTGGATTTAGAATCGCTGGAATTACAGATACAGGAGCAGGAGTCTTTGGCGCAACAGCATCCTTTATCGCAATCATTGTGGTTTCTCTGTTCACAGCTGCTCCTCCAAAGCACTTACAGGATGAAGTTACAAATCTTCATTACCCAGAGCAGATGGTTTATAAGGATGGAGAAGTCTGGTTAGATGAGCATGTTGGATAAAAAGGAATTCTATGAATTGGCCTGTAAACATCCATTGTTTAAGCAGTTAAGTGATGGACAAAAAAAAGATCTATATCAAAGCTGCGAAATTAAAAGATTTGACCAAGCAGATATTATCTTACAGGCAAATAAACGTAGGGAAGGGCTATTCCTACTATTAGAAGGTAACGCAGAAGTTTATACAAAGAATGAGTCTAGTGACCGTGTGGAAGTTTTAGAGGTCATTCAGGCTGGTCATTTAATTGGTCTTTCAAGTATTGCAGATTTTTTAGGGGAATCATCTATTGATTCCCCTCAGCTTAATGTTGAGGTGCGAAGCGTAACAGAATCTCATTGTTTATATATTCCATTTAGTGTTTTAGAAGCTCGATGGGAGGATCTTGAGGTTAGGGATTATATCTTAAGAAAAATCGCGGTACGTCTTCGTGATATTTATGGTTCACTAGCGGAACAGGTTAATCTTTCAAGACAATGGGGAGAAAGTGAGCCATTTATTCGAAGGGTTCAAGACTTAATGTCATCCCCAGTAATGTCCATTGAAGCTGGAGAGTCTATCAAGAACACTGCAATAAAGATGAATCAGCATTCTCTAGGTTCGATATTAATTCTAGAACAAAAGCAATTGGTTGGTATAATCACTGAAAGAGATTTAGTAGAAAGAGTTATAGCTAATTCTATTTCTCTCGATGAATCTAACGAAAAAATTATGACGAAGAATCCCTATACCATATCTCCTTATGATTACTATTATCAGGCCTTATCCGAATTCTTACTTAAGGGTGTTAAATATTTACCTGTAGTAGAGGATGGTAAAGTTTTAGGGATTATTACTTTATCTGATCTTTTACGAAAGAAAAATCAAAGTATGGTTAACACCATTAAAAAGATAGAACAGGCAGATGAAAGAACAATAGGAGATGTAAAACAGGCGATCTATTATGTCTTAGGTACATTGATTCAAGATAAGGTTCCAATTCTTCATACATTAGAGGTAGTAACCTCTTTATTTGATCGATTAGCACAGCATAGTATTGAGCTAGCTATTCAATCTTTAGAAAAGAAAGGGGCTGGGAAACCTCCAGTCGCCTTTAGTTGGTATATGATGGGAAGTGCGGGTAGAGGTGAGCAGTTCTTATTAACAGACCAAGACCACTTTTTAGTGTATGAAGATGTTAAAGAGCAAGATAAGGAACAGGTAGAAGCTTATTTTGAATCTCTCGGTAATGAAATCGTCCATTATATGGAGCTAGCAGGATATGAACGATGCAAAGGGAAAATGATGTCTAGTGAACTTGTTTGGCGAGGAAGTTTGAATACCTGGCAAGAACGATTGCGAAGATGGAGCTTAAGAGCAACCAATGATACACTTTTGCTTGCTCAAAACTTTTTCTCCTTCCGCTTTTTATATGGTGATACAACCATTCATGACTCATTTGTTGAGATGATAAAAAAACAGATGAAAAGCTCTAAAATCTTTTTATATCGATTAGCACAGGTAGAAAAAACTCAGCAGGTTCCACTTTTCGAGCATCCAATTCGATCACTGTTTGGGCTAGATAAAAAGCAGATGGATATTAAGAAGGATAGTTTATTCCCTTTCCATCATGCATTACAAATTATTTCTTTAGGTGATGAGATAATAGAAGGAACCCCTCTTCAACGATTACAGAGGTTAGTAGATAAAAAACTCATTACTGAAAGCTTTTACGAGGATTTAAAGGAGTCATTTTCTATTGTTATGAGAATTTATGTATACAATAAATGGGCAAGTTTACAAAGAGGAGAAGCCTCTACTTCTATAGTAAAGTTTACTCACCTTACTACAAAAGAAAAAGAGAATATTATTCTTGCTCAACGAATGTTTCGTTCGTTACAAAATCAAATGCTTTCCGAGTTTTCATTATAATGTTAAAAAATTAGAGAGGGGAAGAGATAGATGATGTTTAGAAAAAAATCATTTGAATATCAACTTAATGAACTAATTCCCCTTTCCACCCCTTTAGATCATCTTTCATGTACTGTACTTGATATGGAAACTACTGGCTTTGCCGTTGGAAAGAATGACCGATTGATTGAAATCGGCGCAGCAGCTATTGTAGGTGGAAAATTAAAAGATGAAGAGATTTTCCACACATATATTGATCCTAAACGAGAAATTCCTGAAGAAATTACTAGATTAACGGGTATTGATGATCAAAAAATTCTTAATGCTCCAGAAGCATCAGTGGGGATTCACTCTTTATTTCGGTTTATAGAAAAACAAAAAAGTTCATGTATTATAGGACACTATATTAATTTTGATTTGTTTGTTTTAAAAAGAGAACTTAGTAGGGAGAAGCTGTCATTTTCTAAGCCAAAAGCAATTGACACCTTGGATTTAATTCAATTTCTCTACCCTACTTGGGATACAAAAGATTTACATGAGTATGCAAGAATCTTCAATGTTCCGGTATTTGGTCGTCATACTGCGATGGGAGATGCTCTTACAACCGCTCATTTATATAAAAGTTTAATTAAAGAATTTCAAGACCGAGGATACCGTTCCTGGGGAGATTTAATTGGTGAACTAGATAAACAAAAAATTTATATCGGATGAAAACCACCTATTAGAATTGAGGTGGTTTTTTAGTATGGACGTACATTAATTCGCAATTTTCCTCGAACAGTTATATTAGAAAACTTTTTTAAACATCAACATTGTAAAGACTTTCCATCCATTTAAGAGGAATTTAATGCTAAAATAAGAAAAAAGAAAAATGAAGAGGAGAAATTATGAAAAAACATAACAAGATAATTACTATTCTTAGTTTGATACTTTTTATTTCTACTTTTTTTGTGACTAGTCATGTCGATGCACAGACAATACAACTAGAAATTAATGGAGAGAAGTTTACTCAAGGAGAATTAATATCGATTGAAGGTAGAACCTATATACCGATTCGTAGTGTTGCAGAGCTGCTAGGTGCTGAGGTTGAGTGGGATGGTCAATCACAGGAAGTTAGCATTATTCAAAATCAAATTATCGTAAAATTTATGGTAGGTGGAAAGGTAATTCATAGAAATGGTGTTAGTCTTTTAGTTGATGCGCCTGCTTTTATACAAAATAAAACTACTTATGTACCAGTACGTTTTGCTTCTGAGGCTTTAAATTATAAAGTAGGATGGGACCCTATAAATTACATAATATCTATTGAGAAAAAACCAGTTTATGTGGTTGAAGAAGGAGAAACATTATCTTCTATTAGCGAAAAGTTGAGCATTCCAATGGAAAAACTTGTAGAGTGGAATCAATTAGAAACCGAACTGCTTTCAATTGGACAAGAACTATTCTTAGAACCAGTAGAATTAACTACAGTAAATGAACTAAAGGCAAAAGCAGTTATTGATTATCAAAAAGAAGAAATCGAATGGTTGGCAAGAATTATCTTTGCAGAGGCACAAGACGAACCATTTGCAGGACAAGTTGCTGTTGGTGCAGTAATCATTCACAGAGCACAAGACCCTAGATTTCCGAACAGTATAAAGGATGTCATATTTCAACCAGGTCAATTTACACCTGTAAGAACAGGGAAAATACATAACATAGTTCCTGATAAATCAGCATATCAAGCTGCCGAAGAGGCTATAATGGGAAATGACCCAGTGGTAGGGGCACTATTCTTTTTTAATCCTAAGGTATCAACAAGTTCATTTTTTACGGATAAAGTGGTTATCGCTGATATTGGAAATCATCGTTTTGTTCAATAATTAAGCAGTAGTTTTACTTAAAGGAGCACTCTTAAAATCGAGTGCTCCTTTGTTAACTAATACTTCAAAAAGAATCATTAATTAAGGAACAATATAAATAATTTTCATGTTACAATAGAGTAATAAAAGTGAAAGTGAAACAAGCTTGGAGAAGGAAAGGGCTGAGATGGAGTGAATAAGGCATATAAATACTTCTTAACTTTATTACTAATCACTGCTTTTTTATTCAGTTTTACTTTGCAGAGCATTGCAAGAGTTAAAGAAGATAATCAACTTAAATCTATAGATGATCCAAATCACTATTTTACTGAAGATGAATTAATGCAATTAGAGAAGGGGATTAAAGATTTACCAGAATCCTATAAAATCATTTTATTACCCTCTATTAAAGGGTCTATCGAGGAAACCGCTGAGACCTTTTATAAAATTAGGCAATACTCTCAAGATACAATTTTAATTATCGCTGCAGCAGAACAAAAGGAGATTTTTATTATTACTGGAGAAGCTCTTGAGAAAAAGGGATTAAATAAAGAATTTTTTACAAATGAGATTGACCGCTATTTTGTTCCAACAATAAAAAACGATACACTTGCAAATGCCTTAATCTATTTAATGAAAGGAATCAGCAAGGATATTTCAAAGCAAATTATAGAGACTGAACGAAAAGAGGTACCTAAAATACCTACCCCTCCAAAAGAAGCATTAGATAAAGAACAATCTGGTATTTTATTAACCCCCTTCGTGATTATAGCTAGTTTACTTTTAATTGTAATAGTAATTTGGTTGTTTACAAAAAAAACGTTTAAGACTCGAAAGTAGTCTTAAACGTTTCTTAACATATTCTTTATAATTGAGATTTAATTACAATATCTAAATGTTGTTTGAGATCTATTTCATATGGAGGATTGACGGGATCTCCGTTTGATTCTTTTAAAATTCGAATAATAGGACGATTGATTGCATCCTGATGTACCTTGGTAACCACACCCATTTGATTTGTACTGAGAATGACAGTAGTAGCAACAGGATAAATCGCTATATGCTTTGCAAATTTTTCTAGGATTTTTAAGTCAAACAGTGAATTTCCATTCGCAAATAGATATTCTATTGCTTCAGATGGCGAATAGCGAGCTCGATGAAGTCGAGGTGAAGTTAGTGCATCATATACATCTGCAATAGCTACAATTCTAGCATATTCATGAATTGCTTCTCCCTTAAGTCCACGAGGGTAGCCTTCTCCATTATAGCGTTCGTGATGCTGTAAGGCGACATGGGCAGAAAGCAACGAGATATCATGTTGAGATTTTAAAATTTGGTATCCTTCAATCGCATGATTTCGAAGAATTTTCTTTTCCTCTTCGGTTNNCTTTTTTATTCCAAATTTCATTAGGGATTTTAGTCATCCCAATATCGAACATCAATGCTCCAGTACCTAATTCTAATAATTGATTACGATTATAGCCTAAGCTAATACCAATAATCCCAGAAAGAACTGCCACATTGACAGCATGATGAAACATATAACTGTCGAGAGAATTAATTTGATTTAGATTGACTATCATCTCATTTTGAGATAAAAGATCATCAATAATTGAAGAAAAAGCTTCCCGATAACTGCTACCAATCGGAGAAGAGGTTGTTTTGGCTCCTTTTATTTGAGTATGATTAATCATATTAGTCAAAGTAGAATGGACTAAATCCACTGCTTTTTTTCTTGTACGATCACTAATAACATCATTTGGAATAATATCATCTGTAAGGCTATCCTCAATAAATATATAATCTATACCTAAAGCTTCTAAACGATTGATTAATCTTTCGGTAAGCTGTACTCCTAAACCAAGTAAAATATTTCCAGCTTCAGTAAAAATAGGTTTAGCTAATACTGCCTTTTCTGGTAATGAATGAATATGTACCTTTCGCACTAAAATAGGCCTCCTGCAGCTTCTATATATCCTCCATTTTAAAGTACGTGTAATCTCTATAAAAGGTTTTTTTTAAAGTAATTTAAAGATGGGTCTTTAATCCTGAGTTAAGGTAAAGTTTACCATGGAAATATTAGTTCTAACCATTATCAAAATATACTCTATTTCTAAATATTGATTTCCATTGATTTCCTCTGTTAAACTTAAAGCGAGCTATTTATACCCGTATAAAATATGAAGGGGAGTATGCGATTTTGCAAAGCTTGAGGGAATACCTATGGTCCATTGCATTGAATTTAGTGAAAGACCAGCAGTTCTCTATTATTAATATCGATACAAGTATTGCTCAAGAATCTCCTATTTTACATTTTATTAAAAATGAAAAAAGGGAATATTTTTATATCAGATTAGTTCCAGTGGATTATGTCTGGCCAAATCAAATAAGTCAAGACCGTGAACTAATAAAAGAGCAACTCCAAAAAACAAAATTTTATAATGTAGCGAAAAAATTTCATCTTATGAATTTATACATATTTAGCTCAAATTCAAGTGAAGATGTTCAGCAGGCAATTCTAAATGAGATAGGGCCCTCTGCTAAAAAAAGCAAGATTGAGGAAATTACAGGTTATATTCATCTAGAACAAGAAGAGGTAAAAATAAATAAACCTCTCCATCAATGGTTACCACTTACTCCAGATTGGTTTACAAGTTTGGATCACAACTCTCGTAACTTGTCTTTAACAGTCTATGAAATGATTGAAGAGATAAAACAGGTTGAGTATACACGTGAAAAAGAGATGAAAAGCTTTTTTCATTTTGGAAAACCCTTTTTTACTTATATTCTTATTTTTATTAATGTAATTCTTTATGGATTAATGGAATATTTCGGGGGGAGTACTAATTCTGAGATATTGCTTCAATTCGGGGCAAAAGAATCATATTTGATTAGTCAAGGAGAATATTGGCGCTTAATTTCACCTATATTTTTACACATTGGATTTATTCATTTCGCTTTAAATAATGTGGCTCTTCATTATTTAGGAAATCTCACAGAAAGAATTTATGGCTCTTTTCGTTTTCTATTTATCTACCTCATAGGCGGTGTGATTGGAAATATTAGTAGCTTCTTATTTTCGCCTGATGCAATTGGAGCTGGTGCCTCTGGTTCAATCTTTGCTTTATTTGGGGCGCTTCTATATTTTGGTTTAAACCATCCAAATTTATTTTATAGGACAATGGGAAGGGATATTATTAGCATCATTGGAATCAACCTTGTCTTTGGATTTGTCGTTCCGAATATAGATAACTTTGCACATATCGGTGGATTAGTTGGTGGATTCTTTGCAGCCGCGCTTATACATCTCCCTAAGCAAATAAATAAAAGATGGATTCTAACAGGGGTTTCAATCATAATTCTTATTACTTCATTAGGGTCAGTTTGGTGGGCAAGCAATCACAGAGAAGTTAAGGTAAGTCAAATTTGGCTTTTAAAAGGTCAAAAAGCTCTTCAAAATAAAGAGTTAGAAGAAGCAGAACGTTATTTTAGTGAATATATTCATTTTTATCCAGATGAAGCAGAAGGATATTTTTATTATGGCAATCTATTATTTGAAAAGGAAAAGTTTAGTGCTGCAAAAGAGAAATATCTTAAAGCAATTGAATTGAATTCAGAATTTGCAGAGGCAAGGTTTAATTTAGCGCTAATTTATTTATATTATGAGGATAACTTAGCAGAAACGAGAAAGCAATTAATGAAGGCGCTAGAAATAAGACCAGATTTCAAAGAAGCAAAGGATTTGTTATATAATCTAGATAAGATGGAGTCTTGATGAAACCGAAGATAAATAGTGCAGCAGAGGTGCAAAGCATATGGAAACATTATTGAAAAACCTAATAGAAAAGAACAAGCATTGGACGAAAAAAGGAAGAGTTGCTACGTATATTCCGATGCTTGGTCAAGCTAATCCTGATATTTTTGGCATCGCAGTAATGGATATGAAAGGTAATGTATATGCCCAAGGTGATTATCAATATAAATATACTTTACAGAGTATTACAAAGGTTATAACCTTAATGCTAGCTTTAATGGATCGAGGACCACAAAAAGTATTTCAATATGTTGGGATGGAACCTACAGGAGATCCTTTTAACTCGATTATTAAGCTAGAAACGATTCAACCATCAAAGCCATTAAATCCAATGATTAATGCAGGAGCTATAGTAACTGCTTCATTGGTTAAAGGAGATTCTCCAGAGCTAAGATTTAATCGTATTTTACAGTTAGCTCAAAAAATGGCTGATAATCCTTCTATTACATATAATCATCAAATTTACCTTTCAGAATCAGAAACAGGAAATTTGAATAGAGCATTAGCATATTTTATGAAAAACCATGGTGTGCTTCAAGGAGATATTGAGCAGCATTTAGAAGTATATTTTAAACAAAGCTCAATTGAAGTTACAAGTCTTGATGTAGCAAGAATTGGAGCAATTATCGCCAATGATGGTAAAAGCATTACTACTGGAGAAGAAATTATCCCAGCTTCAATTATAAGGATTGCAAAAACATTTATGATCACTTGTGGAATGTATAATGCTTCAGGGGAATTTGCAATAAAAGCCGGAATCCCTTCAAAAAGTGGAGTAGGCGGTGGGATTTTATCTGCTGTTCCTCACCAATTTGGGATTGGAGTGATTGGCCCTGCGTTAGATGAAAAGGGGAACAGCTATGCAGGCGTAAAATTGTTAGAAGAGTTATCTGAAACGCTAAATTTAAGCATTTTTTAGCTAATTTCATTTTTTAAATGGTAAACTATTAATATAATTTAAATAAATGAGGAGGGGAAATCATGATTTCTAGAAATTTAGATAAAGCAAGAGAAGCATTTGAAAAAGGAGATATTAATGAAAGCATCAAAGCTCATCAGAGGAAGGATGCCCCAGAAGAACATAACCAAGAGCAGGGGCAGTACATAAAGAGTTTAATCTATGGAGGGTTAGATGGAATTATAACCACTTTTGCTGTTGTTGCCGGGGTAGCAGGAGCTTCATTATCATCAGGAATCGTTTTGATCCTTGGTTTTGCAAATCTTATTGCGGACGGCTTATCAATGGCAGTAGGAGATTATTTAAGTACAAAAGCTGAAATTGAATATAAGCAAAAAGAAAGAGAAAGAGAAACCTGGGAAGTTGAAAATTATCCTGAGGGGGAAAAAGAAGAACTGATTGAATTATACATGGATAAAGGGATGAGTTTTGAGGATGCTTCTACTGTGACGGAGATTATCTCAAAAAACAAAAAAACTTGGGTCGATATTATGATGGTTGAAGAATTAGGTTTAATAGAGGAGAATGAATCGCCTATTAAAAATGCACTAGTCACTTTTTTTTCATTTAGCGTGTTTGGATTTATCCCTTTAGGAGCATACGTTCTTTCAACTTTTATTTCTTCTTTTCAGAATTCAACCTTTTTGATCGCAAGTATTTTAACTGGATTAACTATGTTTACGCTAGGAGCACTTAAAGTAAGGATGACTGGGAAAAATTGGTTTCTATCAGGTCTTGAAATGCTTGTTGTAGGAGGACTCGCTGCTTTTTCTGCTTACGCAATAGGTTATTTATTATCTGGATTAGCATAATATTTTTTAATAAATTTCAATATGATGAATAGAATGATATACTAGGAGGCTTGTTTAATGGATTTAGGATTAAAAGGAAAAGTTGCTTTTATTACTGCTGCGAGCAAGGGATTAGGAAAAGCAATCGCATTAGAATTGGCAAAAGAGGGAGTACAGTTGGCTATTTCTAGCCGAAATAAAGAGCAAATAGAAGATACCGCCGATTTTATTCGTAACCAAACTGGAGTAAGAGTGGAAGCAATGGTAGCAGATGTTAGTAATCCTGCAGAAGTACATCAATTTGTGGAAACAATGGCTCAAAAATTTGGACGTGTTGATATTTTACTTATAAACGCTGGTGGTCCACCTAGTGGTGAGTTTATGCAATTAGATGACCAGGCTTGGGAGGTTGCCTTCCAAACCAACCTGATGAGCATTGTTCGAATGGTTCGAGAAACAGTACCCTATATGAAAGAAAATGGTGGTAAAATCTTAACTATAGCTTCTTCATCAGTAAAGGTGCCAATTCCAGGGCTTGTTTTATCCAATACTTTTCGGGCTGGAATTGTTGGGTTAATGAAAACCTTATCTGTGGAATTAGCAAAAGATAATATTTTAGTCAATATCGTTGCACCAGGAAGGATAGCAACCGATCGCGTAGCAGAAATAGACGCTGTAAAAGCGAACAAGCTTGGCAAAACCTTACAACAGGTTCAGGAAGATAGTGAAAAGTCAATTCCACTCGGACGATATGGCAAACCAGAAGAATTTGCAAAAGCAGTTGTTTTCTTAGCTTCTGATGCTAATTCTTATATTACAGGGTCTACAATTATGATTGATGGAGGATTAGTCCAAGCTTTATAGAATAATATAATAAAATATTTAGATTGGGGATGTTTAATATGATGACGGAAGAAAGAGATACTGGTAAGATTAGGATCGAAAGTGATGTTGTAGCGATGATTGCAGGTCTTGCAGCAGCTGATACTGCAGGGGTAGCAAGTATGTCAGGTGGCATCACAGAGGGATTAGCAAAACGTGTAAGCGGAAAAAATGTTTCAAAGGGAGTAAAGGTTGAGGTTGGAGAAACTGAAGCTGCTATTGATCTTCGAGTAATCATTAAATTTGGTTATAAGATTCATGAAGTGGCTAGAGCCCTACAACAAAATGTAAAGGACGCTGTAGAATCAATGACAGGTCTAAATGTGGTTGAAGTAAATGTTCAGGTTGAAGGAGTAGAGCTACAAAAAGAAGAAACAGAGCCAGTAGAAGAGTCTGTTTCACGTCTTAAATAAAAGCTTGATTAACAATGTAAATAAGAAGAATAAAAGAAGTTAAAAAAGTTAAAGCACCCAAGTTTTAGGACTGGGTGCTTTTGGTATTTTCTCTAGATAAGCTTAAGATTAAACCTATACTTGTCATTGACATAATTAGTGAAGAGCCACCTGCACTGATAAATGGCAGAGGTACTCCAGTAATTGGTATAGTGCCAGTTACTCCACCTATATTGATAAAAGCTTGAATAGCAAATACACTAAAAATTCCAATCCCTACTAAAGTACCAAAGGAATCAGTAGAGTGAAGAGAAATTACTAATATTCTCCACAAAATGAATAGGAAAAATAGAATAAATAAGGTTATACCGATAAACCCAAGTTCTTCTCCCATAACAGAAAAAATAAAATCGGACTGTGGATAAGGGAGATAAAAGAACTTCTGAATACCTTTTCCGAATCCAGTTCCAAAAATACCTCCATTACCTAAAGCAATTAAAGATTGAATTAAATGATACCCTGTTCCCCAAGGGTCGTCCCATGGATGAAGATAAGAGGTTATACGAGCCATTCTATAGCCAGCCGTTAGTACTGCAATTGGGATAGTAGCAATAATAATGGCAATGATATACATCATATGCTTCATACTTATGCCACCTGCAAATATCATTATCCCTGCAGTCATTAATAGAATTAATCCAGTACCAAAGTCAGGCTGTAAGATAATTAAACCAAAATAAATACCAACAACAGTTAAAGCGGGAATTAAACCTCTTTTTAAGGACTTCATTAATTCCTTTTTTTTGGACATTAAAGCAGCAAGGTAAATGATTAAACTTAACTTGGCAAATTCTGCTGGCTGAATTGTAAAAGACCCGATTCCAACCCAACTAGAGGCTCCATTCCTATTCTGCCCCAATCCAGGAACAAAAACTAACAATAAAAGGCCAACTCCAACTAGTAAGATTAAAAAAAATCTTTCTTTATAAAAGGAAAAAGGAATGTTCATCGCTATTAACATAAATATTAAACCAATCATTGCCCAAATTAATTGGCGTTGTGTAAAAAACCAGCGATTACCCATCTCCCAATAGGATACAGTAAAGCTCGCACTAAAAATCATAACAATTCCAAATCCAACCATTCCTAACGTTAAAAAAAGTAATAGAAAGTCTGGTGTCCCTCTGCTTTTCTTCATGAATTAACTCCTTTCTAAAAAAACTTCTAAAGATTATATTTCCATCTCTTTGTTCAATTTCCTGCTTTACTTACTTATTTATCTGATGTTTTATTGCTATGTTAAGATATCGAATAATTTTTTTCTGCTTGGACAGCTTAAGAAATAGTAAAAATATACTTGAAAGGGTGTTGAAATCTAGATGAAGACTGTTTATAAGCGAATAGTATTCATAATGTTGTCGCTATTACTACTATCTGGGGCCCATATTTCTTTTGCTTTGGCCCAAGGAGTAAATACGTATACCGTACAGCCGGGAGATACGCTTTGGCTTATCGCCAAAAAATTTCAAATTGGCTTAAGTGAAATTATTGAAGCCAATCCACAGATTAAAAATCCAGATCTTATTTATCCAAAGCAAAAGATAAATATTCCTAATATTGATCGAATCAAGGGTATAGAGCATCAAGTGATTCAATTAGTCAATCAAGAAAGAGCAAAGAATGGATTAAAAGCACTACGTCCAAATTGGGAATTATCCCGAGTAGCAAGGCATAAATCACAGGACATGAGAGATAAACATTACTTTTCCCACACTTCACCTACTTATGGCAGTCCATTTGATATGATGAAAGCGTATCGTATTGGATATTCTTATGCTGGGGAAAATATTGCGATGGGACAAACTACAGCCTGGCAGGTAATGCAAGGGTGGATGAATAGCACCGGTCACCGACAAAACATTTTAAATCCCAACTTTACAGAGATAGGTGTTGGTTATGCAGAAGGTGGAACAGGCAAGTATTATTGGACTCAAATGTTTATCAAACCATAAAAAAGTAGAATGCTTTTTTTAAGCTAGGGAAAAGATAAAAAAAGAAAAGGAGGGAAAGTACAAAATGACTACTTTACGTGATATTATGTCAACCAATGTTGCCACTGTTAGCCTTTTAGATAATGCTTATGAAGTGGCTCAAAAAATGAAAGAACTAAATGTTGGAGCAGTTCCTGTTACGGATGGTCAAAACGTAATTGGGATGATTACAGACCGAGATTTAGTATTAAGAGGATATGCAGAAAAAAAATCAGGTTCTTCCGCAATTGAAGGATTAATGACAAAAGATCTTGTTGTAGGAACACCAGATATGTCTGTGGATGAGGCAGCAAGATTAATGGCAGAAAAACAAATTCGTCGTTTACCTGTTGTAGAGAACGGGAATTTAGTAGGAATCGTTGCGATTGGAGATTTGGCAGTTCGAAATGAGCTTGCTGATGAAGCAGGAGAAGCTTTAAGTCAAATATCAAAGCCAAGCCAAACATCAATGTAATTATTAATGTAGTAAAATAAGAAAAACAATATGGAGTCAGCAAATGGATATAATATTGCTGACTCTTTTTATATGCATAAATTCTCCTTTTTCTTCCTCTTTTAAACGAACATACGTTTGTGTATAATAAGAGAATAAGAAATATAGGAGGAGCTGGGAGAATGTTAATGTATCCACAAGAATACGGGGAATTTTCCCAGTTATTAAAAAGATATGTGGTACTAAATATCATAATAAAGGTAATTCAATATGATCGGAAGGTAATTAGAGAATCCGCATGTAAGCTTTCCAATGCATATGATTTTATCTTTGAGAGGCTTCAATTGAACTTAGAAAAGGACATCATGAAGATTAAAAAGCGTTTTGTTGAAATAGGAGGAAAAATTATTGAAGAGGAGCAACAGCCAACGGTTAGAGTAGTAAAGGCGAAGTTTCGGGGATTTATTTATACTCATCGCTTTCTTAATTATCTTCTCCAATCTGAAAGCGAACGGTTATTTAAAGCCTATTTATTACAGGAAAAAGAAGAAATTAAGACAGGAATTGAAAAAACTAGGTTAATGGAGGAATTGTCAACTAGTTCTAAATCAGAATTCAGGCTATAATAAATAAAAGTGAAAATTAGGAAACAATGAAAAGGGTGAATAGCTATGACTAGAGACGAAATGGTTAAAGCATTAGAAGAAAAAAAATTAACAGATATTGTTGAGCTAATTGAAGACGCTGAAAAAGGATACTTAGAGGAATTGGAGTTAGTGGAGCAAATTGGGCTTGTTCATGATCCAGTATTAAATGAGGAAGTGCTTCTATTTTTAAAAGAAAAAAATGTAACCATCACTTATGTTACTTATGATGAGGAAGAGGAAGAGGAATAGAAAAGAAAGAAGCTGCCAGTAAAAAAGGCAGCTTCTTTCAGTAACAAGTTCAGATTACAATAAAAACATTGCAAAAATAGTGGTTACAATAAGACCGATGGTAACAGGAATTAGATTTCGACGGGCTAATTCAAAAGGATCGACACCAGTGATTGCAGCAGCCGGAATCAATGCCCAAGGAATTAGTGTACCTCCACCAACCCAAATGGCTGCGATTTGTCCTAATGCAGTTAATGTGGCAGCACTTATATCAATGGCTGAGCCAAAAAGCTGTGCTACGGAACCCGCTAAGGAAATACCTGAAAAGCCAGAACCATCTAATCCTGTAATGGAGCCTACAATAGTTAAAGTAACAGCAGCAATATATTTGGTTAAAGGAACAATGTTGGCTAGTGCGACACCTAAGTCGTTAACTATACCTAATGAGCCAGAAGGTAAGGCATTTTCACCTAATATACTGAGGATTCCCGAATCTCCAAGATAGAAAAAGGCGGCAATTGGAATAACAGGGCCAAAAACCTTAAAGCCGAATTGAAAGCCCTCAACAAGATACTCGGTAATCTTACCCATTCTCTCTTTGGTATGGTAGACCAAACTAGTTAAGATTAAAATGATAATCGCAGTTCCTCCAACAAGGGCGGTTGCATCTCCACCTGTTAGATCTAACAAGACCATTCCAACGACATCTAATAAAAACAAAATGGGAATTAGAATCGCAATAAGGATTTTAGCTTTTGATGGCTTTTCCTTTATAACACTATTTTCCTTTTCGAGCTCTGCTAATTTTGCGGTATCCACTGTTAAAATTCCCTTTTTCATGTCTCTTCTTAAGAAAATAAAGGCTGTAATTGTTGTAACAATACCCATTACAAAAACTAAAGGTACACTAGCAGAAACGACATCCTGAACCGGAATTCCAGCAGCACCAGCAGTAATCGTTGGAGCACCTTGAATAATGAAATCACCTGATAGTGCAATACCATGGCCAAACAGGTTCATCGCCATTGCTACGCCTAAAGCTGGAAGGCCAACTCGAAGGGCCACAGGTAATAAAACAGCCCCAATCAGTGCCACTGCAGGAGATGGCCAGAAAAACCAAGAGATAACCATCATCGAAATACCAATAATCCAATAAGCAATAGAAGGTGACTTAATCAGCTTGGAAATGGGACTAACCATAATTTCATTTATACCAGACTTGGTAAGCACCCGACTCATTGAAACAATTAAACTAATAATCAGGATCGTTCCTAGTAATTCTTTAATGGCAAAGATTAAGCTATTAAATACAGAAGAAATTGAACCAGGAATAGATTGAGTTACTAGCAGACCAATCATAAAAATACCAAGAATACTAACTAGTGTAGTATCCTTTTTCATCACCATCACACCAATGATTAAAAGGATAAAGAGGATATACACCCAGTGGATAGCAAATAATTGAACTTCCATAGAAAAAACCTCCTTTGCTAGGCGGATGCCTTAATCCAAAATATGCAAAGGAGGTTGGATTGGTGATTTTTATGCTATATGGAGTTATGGGCGTAGCTTTTTTTTCTTGCTAGCTTTAAATATCCGTAAACATTTTGTAATTCACTTTCCTGAACAAAACGTAAAGTCATCGGGCCAGCAGCTTCTGTAATATATGGTTGCAAGGCTATAGCTCCTCCACCAAGAACATAAAAGGATTCAATGTCTGGGTACTTTTTCCATCTCTTTTTAATTAAGTCCACCATACGTTGGGCAGCTCTAGTGAAATACTCATCAACAATTGGTTTGATGTTGGATTGACCTTCTCCTATATTTTGAATCAGGTAATTTTTCTGTTTTATCCGTTGAACTAATTTTGCTCTGCTAGGGAAAGTATAATTGAATTGATCTTCTACCTCCCGAATAATCGAGTCTAAATAGTTTGCCATTCCTATTTGTTCTCCATAGCTAAATCGATTATCGATATTCATTCGTTTAATTACGGGAAAATCAGTAGTTAAGGCGCCAATTTCACAAATTCCAATAGTACCACTATATAATCGGTCGTCTTTAATTGCTAGATTATCATGGGTAGACATATTAAATAAAGCTGCAGCTCCTTCAATGGATACAAGAGCATCTTTAATCACCACTTTTACTGTCCGATTGTATAATTCTGGTGTGGTTAAAAAGGTTATCTCATGCTCTCCAATTAATCGTTCTCTTAGTGTTTTGTTGAATTTGGCATAGGTTCTAACGGGAAGTCCAGTTCCAATGATAAATTCTAAATCATTCATTCTTTCATAGGAAGATGAATTTTGACGATTGATCACGCCTGCATAGGCCAAGGCGGTTAAGGTTACAATTAAGGACTGTTCACTTTCTGCTTTGTTATCAGTTTCTTCTAGTTCAAAATTATCGGCATCTTCCACTGCTAAGTAGCCAACAAAATACCTTTGATTTTTTTTCTGAAGGGAAGGACTATTAACTACTACATCGAGTGCTTTAATCGGTGAGTCCTCTTCCTGTAGAATATGTCTTTCATATCCAGGAGCAATAATATTTGGTATGATTATAGGCTCATGATGATTTTCAAGAACTATTTTAATGCTATCATTTCCAATATCTATCCCAGCTAAATTTGGCATTTGTAAGTACCCCTTTCCAAACTTTTCTATTATTTAGAAAACTATTCTACTAAAATTCAGAGGATTCCTTCGGACTAAAGTCCTAAATGTAATACGTTATATATATCTTATGACCTATTTTTACTTATAACTTGACCTAAAAATGTGAAATATAAATAAATAGGGTTTTTTATTTCTAAAAATTAGAATGAAAAAAGGTGGTAAAGTGCTCGTTCGATTTGGTTATGTTGCAATGAGTGTGAATTTGGTGAATGCGTCACCGTCAAAAACGATGACTTTAAAGCAATTTGAAAAAATCCCTGATCGTGATGCTGCGATTCGTAAACTAGAACGAATTGCTCAACAGAATTTAGAAAATACCATACGGTTGATGAAATATAATAAAGGGGAGAGAATTTTCTTTTATCGTTTCTCTTCACGTTTAATTCCTTTAGTTGGCCATGAGCTTGTTGAGGGTTGGGATTATCTAACGCCATTAAAAGAACAACTAATAGAGATAGGTACACTAGCTAAAGAAGGAAATATTAGAGTGGGGTTTCATCCAGATCACTATACTTTACTTAATTCCACCAAGGAAAATGTATTTGAGCAATCAGTTGCTATAATAAAAAGGCATGTAGAATTAATCAGTAAAATGGGAATCAATCCAAGGCATCGGAATGTCCTTCATATAGGAGGAAAAGCGGGTGGAAAGGAAAAAGCATTACAGCGATTTATCACTAATTTCCCCTTAATGCCAGAAGAATTGCGCTATAGTATTATTTTAGAGAATGATGATAAAACATTTAACGCAAAGGATACATTATTCTTGGCAGAAAAACTAGGTATTCCAATGGTACTAGATGTGCATCATGAAAGATGCAATCCAAGTGAAGAACCATTAAGTGAGCTGTGGCCTAGAATTCTAAAAACATGGGAAGCATCCTATCTTCCACCTAAAATTCATATTTCTAGTTCAAAAGATCAAAAAGATATTAGAGCACATGCTGATTATATAAAGATGGAGGATTTCTTACCTTTTTTAATGGAAATGAAAGAAACTACATCAGAGCTAGATGTGATGATTGAAGCAAAGCAAAAGGACAATGCTTTATTTAAACTAATGAAAGAATTAAAGAATAAGCCTGGAGTACAAGTTCTGGATAAAAGTGTTATCCAAATTTTATAAGTATTTCCAATCGGTATTTTACAGTATAATGGAATAGAAGGAGGTTGTTCAATGGATATTGAAAGCACCATTATACACCAAACCTATGAATTAGCAGACTTAATCAACCAATCCGAAGAGATGGAAATATATAAAAAGTATCAGAAGCTATTAGATCAAGATACGCAGGTTATGGAGCTGAAAAAAAACTTAAATAAAGCCAAAATATTATTTGATGAGGCACAGCGTTTTGGTCATTTTCACCCTAATTATCATGAAGCGAAAGAAAAGGTGGAAAAAGTAATTACAGAATTAGATCAGCTTCCTGTAGTGATGAATTTTAAACAAGCAGAAGAAGAGCTAGATAGCCTTCTCTACCTTGTCAGCAAAACGATTGCCCATTCCGTTTCTCCAAGTATCTTAGTACCTAAAGATGATGGGATTAGCAGTGGCTCTTCATGTGGGGTTGGCTCTTGTAATTCTTGCGGTATTAGTAGCTCCTGTGCAATTTAAATGAAACAGATTGATTATTTTAAATATGCATGGTAGAATTTTGTAAATGGTAAATTAAAGGAGTCAGCATAATGATCTATCCAAAAAGAGTAGGATTAGTGGTATGGGTAAATGATGTAAGAAAAGCGAGGAATTTGGATCGCATTGGAAACATTCATTTTATTTCAAAACGAATGAAATATGTTTTAATATATATTAATGAGAAAGATTTAGAGCGTACAACCCATTATTTACAGAAGCTAGATTTTGTGAATAAAGTGGAAAGGTCTTATCGTGGAGAAATACTTCATTCCTTTCATGCTAAAGAGTTTGTAGACGAAACAATAAATCAATGATGGTTTAAATAGAAGGCCTATTATTTAAAAAATAATAGTGGCTTTCTTTTTTTTCTCCTTTAAATTTCGGTTTACGAAATATATAATTAGAATTAGACAGAAGATTGGGAGATGAAAGTATGGAGCTTTGGAGAAGAAATCTATATATTTTAACAGGTTCAGTATTTTTAATCTTTGGGGCGATGACTTCGGTAATGCCATTTTTACCTTTGCACATTGAGCAGAATATGGGTTTAAAATCGCAAGATGAGATTACGATGTGGGCAGGGTTTATTTTTGCAGCCAATTTTTTATCTGCATTTATTTTTTCTCCCATTTGGGGTAAGCTTGCGGATAAATATGGAAGGAAAATGATGGTTATTCGATCTGGCTTTGGTATGGCAATTGTTACCTCGCTTATGGGCTTAGCGACCAATGTTTATCAATTATTTTTTCTACGCTTATTAAACGGCGTAGTCGCAGGCTTTAATCCAGCTGCGATTGCACTAGTCGCTTCTAATACGCCGAAGGAAAAAATTGGCTATGCCTTAGGAATACTACAATCAGGTGCAGTTGCCGGTTCTATTATTGGACCACTTTTAGGCGGCTTTTTTGCCGATTATGTAGGATTTCGTAAAATATTTTTATATACAGGGATATTTATCTTAATTGCAGGATTTGTCGTTTTGTTCTTAGTAAAAGAGGACTTTAAACCAGATACTTCATCAGAGAAACGAAGTATGGCTGGAGATTTTAGTGTGATCGCACAAACAAAACCACTAATGGCGCTGTTTAGTGTCGCATTTTTAATCCAATTTGCTGCCTTAAACATAACTCCTGTATTGCCGTTATTTATCCAGGACTTAAATCCACCATTAGGTATGGTTTCCTTTTTTTCTGGGTTGGTAGCAGCAACAACCGGTTTTGCCAATATGCTTGCATCACCTAAACTAGGGAAATTAGGGGATAAAATTGGTCATGAAAAAATCCTATTCTACTCTATAATGGGGGCAGCACTCTTTTTTCTACCACAGGGACTCTCGCCTAATGTTTGGGTCTTAATGGGCTGGAGATTTATGTTAGGTTTAACCCTAGGGGGATTGTTACCATCTGTTAACTCGTTAATCCGACTATTTGCGCCGGAAGGTATGGTTAGTAGAACCTATGGATATAGTAATAGCGCTATCTTTTTAGGGAATATGATGGGACCAATTAGTGGGGGATTTTTAGCAGGAATTGTCGGTCTTCATGGAGTATTTATTTTCACTTCCTTACTACTGCTTGTAAATGGACTCTGGGTAAGGGCAAGTGTAAATAAGCAAATAGCAGCTTTACGTTCTCAAGGAGTAATTTAAAGAAGATTTAATATAGAAATAAATATTGAAATAATCATTGAAACAACACAGAAAACAGTAAAAGAGATCCAGTGTATGAACATTGGATCTCTTTTATTTAAATAAAACGAGAAATACCAAGTGCAACTAAAATGATTCCTGGCAAAAGAGAAAATTTTGCTGCGAAGTGATAAACAAAATTATTTCTTGCGAGAACATTTCCTAAACCAATCAAAACAAAATGAGTAATTCCAAATAAAAAAGGAGTAATAAAAGGGTTGAATTCAAAAAAGGATAAGGTGAAAGCTGCAATCGATGCATCCATTGCAACCGCTACTCCAAGGATGGTTCCTTCAATTGGCTTAATGTCATTTTCCTTATCAATATCTGCTAAAATAGGGTTATTTATAACCTTTATTAAACCACGAAAGTTCATCCCGATATGATCTTCTAAATTGCTTTTAAATTTTTTCCTTTGTTCTAATCCTTCTTTTAAAGTAAAAAGCCCTAAAAGTAATAATAAACTACCTCCAATATACTTTCCTGTTTCTAAAGAGATAAAATCTTGTAAGCGATATCCAATATTCATGGTAATCATTGTACCAACAATGGACCAAGAAGAGATAATGAGTAATGAGACCCAAGAGATTTTAATCTTTCTTAATCCAAAGGAAAATCCCCCCCAAAATCCATCAATGCTTACCGCAGTAGCAATTAAGATTAAACTAATAATCCCCATGCTTTATCTACACTCCTTACTAAATAAACTATTCTTTTCCAGTTCACCTGTCGAATTATTATATTCATTCGCCCTTAATGGGTTAATAAATAAATTGCCTATATTTGTGCATTGATTCTCTTTCTCATTTCCTTAATGATAGAAGTAGAGAATAACAACCTAGAGCTTGTTAATCAGAAATACGGAGAGGGGAACTTAATAGAATGCGCAGAAAGAGGTTTAATAGAAAGCCTATGAGTCATTGGAAAAAGATGATGTTGATAGGTACCTTTGTGTTGGGTCTTTTAAGTTTGACATTTATGTTAGACCAGCATAAGGTTTTTACATTAGAGCAAAAAACAGAAGAGAAAAAATTGAGTATGAGCTATCTCTATTTTGGAAATAGCAGTTCCTACATTGAAAAGATTGATCAGTCAGGGAATTCATTACAAACCGTATCTCCAAGTTATTTTGATTTAAATGAGGATGGAAGCTTAAAGAACAACATTGATCCCAAATTTGTAAGTGAAATGAAGAAAAGGAATATAAAAATTGTTCCCTTTCTAAGTAATCATTGGAATCGAGAGATTGGTAGAGCAGCGTTGAGTAATAAAGAAGGTTTAGTAGATGAACTTGTTGCGGCGATCAACCAATATCAACTAGACGGAGTTCATGTTGACATTGAGAATTTAACAGAGGGAGATCGAACGGAATATGTGGAACTGATGCGATTATTATGGGACAAGCTATCCGATGAAAAAGAAGTATCAATCGCAGTAGCAGCGAATCCGAATGGAATAAATAAAGGATGGCAAGGCTCCTATGATTATAAAGAGCTTGCAAAGTATAGTGATTATTTAATGATAATGGCTTACGATGAAAGCTATTATGGAAGTGCACCAGGTCCAGTCGCAAGCTTAACATTCGTGGAAAAATCAGTTCAATACGCGTTAAAAAATGTTCCAGCGGATAAAATTGTTCTTGGTATTCCATTCTATGGACGCTATTGGCCAGAAGGAGCAAAGGGTGGTACTGGAATTGATATGAAAAGGGTAGAGGAATTAGTTTCAAAATATAATGGCATGAAAAAGTTTGATGAGACAAGTAAATCTGCCTATGCGGAATTTACGGTGCCAAATGGAGAAAATCCGTCCGTCTATTATTGGAAGCTTGATCCAGGAAAATATAAGGTATGGTATGAAAATGACGAATCATTAAAGCATAAATTACGTTTAGTGCAGAAATACGATCTTCTTGGAACAGCTAGCTGGAGCCTAAATAGTGCCCCAAGTGCAATCTGGGATTTTTATACACCTTGGTTAAACGGGGAACATTACTTTTTTGATGTAGAGAATGATTGGGCAGAACGGGATATTTTAACGATGTTTAGTAACGGATGGATGATTGGAACATCCGAAGATAATTTTTCGCCAAACCAACCTTTAACAAGAGCTCAAGCAACTGTAGTTTTAGTAAGAGCACTTGGCTTAGAACAGCAACAGCTGGAGAAATCGACTTCATCATCAACAACTGGGTATTTTAGTGATGTTAAGACATCACATTGGGCCAAGAAGGAAATTGAAATAGCTTATGAACACAATTTAATTAAGGGAATTGGAGATAGCCAATTTGCTCCTGACCAAACAATTACAAGAGCAGAAATATCTGCATTATTGGCTAGAGTAATAAATAAGAAAGATTCAGTAACGATTGCTTCTATAAGAGAGACCGCTGAGAATCCATTTTATGATATTTCAAATCATTGGGCATATAATGATATAACTACCTTAGCAAATCTGAATATTGTTCGTGGTGTAAAGGAAAATGAGTTTCAACCAGATAGTATTGTTACTCGTGCGCAAATGGCAGCATTGATGAATCGGAGCAGTTCCCTTATAATAGGAGAATAGTAACTATTGAAATAAGGTGAAAACTATGATTATACAAACAATGTGCTTTGCAGATGAACAGTGGTTAAAGTTAATGGAAAACCAAGGTACTCCAGTCTATGAATTTGATGAAGCTTGGCCTGTTACCATTGAAATTCTTAATCAATCCCATGCAGCTATTGAAGCGAGAATTATTGGGAAAGGGACAGAATTAGGGTTATTTATTATTCGCTGTACAAAAGGTTTTAAAATTCAATGGCGTGAAGGGAAGCTCACATATTCAATCGATGATTTCTCTGAATTTACTAATCGGTTGATCTTAGAAAAGATTGATTTAACGGTCAATGCTTTTGATGCTCAAACCATTGCAACTGCAGTAAGAAAAATTGCAGAGGAACTCAAGTTAGAAAACTAAAAATGTGGATGCTATTATAAAAAAACAGGTATTGATAAAAATCAGTACCTGTTTTTTTGCCTTTCTAATAATCGTCAATATGACTATAATGATTGTTGTTATAATAGGCAACTAAATCGCTAAACTCACCGTTTTCTAATTGCTCTATAAATTCATCACGATTGATTTGTCCATAAGTTTTGATTGCCCCTTGTTCAATCCAACTAATTAAGGCTTCGACTGGCATATTAAGCTGTTCAGCGGCTTCCTTAACAAGAGTAAACTTCTTCACTCATTTTCAGTCCCTTCGTCGCTTTCTTTTTTTTTTGCTTAGTATAGGCGAATATTTATTTTTCCATTCAAAGGAACCGAGGATATTTTTTAGTGCCTTTAGAAAAACTGTAAATAGAAGCTAAATAAATTGGAGGTAGAAATAATGAAGCATAACTCTAAATTGCAACAACCACAAAATTTAGATCAAAAAAAGAAAACAAATCAGAACCAAGATTTTTTTGAATTTAATATAGCAGATAAAGATCATGAAAAAATATGGGATAAAGAAAAGGAATTACATCCAGAAGCGCTTTTAGAAGAACTAGCAGAATCAGACGAATATTAAGTAAAACAGATGAACGCTAAGCTTTTCTGAGCTTAGCGTTCATCTGTTTTGTTTACTTGTTCTATTTTTTTATATGCCGGAATAACTCTTCCAATTGTACCAAGAAGTATTTCACCGATCCCTGCAGCAAGAAAGACAACTCGTGGCCCTACTAGCTGAGACAAGGTAGTTCCACTACCAATAGACAATAAAGAAATTGGACCTGTTAATGGACCAGTAACACCGTAAATTCTACCTCTTAAGTCCTCTGGAACCTGCTGTTGAATTAGTGTTTCAATCACAACAGATGAAACGGCACCAATTATCCCTAAAAATACCCAAATAAATAAAGCAACTCCTAAGGTTTCCGTAAAAGAAAACCAGACTACCATTGCTCCATCAAAGATAATGGTAAACAACAATAGTCGAATGGCTCCTAGTCTATCAATCATCCATTTGGATAAAACTCCTCCAATAATTCCACCTATTCCAATCATTGAAAATAGATATCCAGTTATTTGTTCTACATTACCTCCATTAGCCATATATCTTTCTACATAGAGGAATGTTAAAGCACCCTGCATACTCATAACTAAGGTGAAAAAGATTTGAAAAACAAAAATATATTTTAGAATTGCTTTTTGTAATATGTATTGAATTCCTATTTTAAAATCTTGCCATAGCTCCTTATTTACAGTTGTTTTTTTTACTATGTCCTTCGAGGAAGTAATACCTAATAACAAGCTTGACGCAATAACAAAAGTGATCATATCGATACCGTAAGCCCATTTAATCCCAAAGAAGGCAACAACAAGTCCCGAAATTGCTGGGCGGAAAATTTGTAAGGAACTATTAACTAAAGAGAATAAAGAATTCATTGTGACGTATTCTTCGGATTTGACTAATGTGGGCATCAATGAGCGTTTTGCTGGTTGAAAGAAATTGGCAAAAGTTCCATCCAAAAATGCTAAAACATAAATATGCCATAGCTCAGTAGAAAATAGTAAAAAACTAATGATTACTGCTCTTATTAAATTACTAACAATCATAATCCACTTTCGATCTAAGCGGTCTGCAAGAATTCCGGCTATAAAGCCGAAAAGTATTGCTGGGATGATTTCCATCATCATAACCATTCCCACATGGATATCCCTATCGCTTATTTGCATAACCTGAGAAATTAAGGCGAAAAAGGTTAGAGTAGAGCCGATAGAATTTACAACCTCGCTAAGTAATAGCAGTATTATGGAGCGATTTTTGAATAATTGTCGGTATTCTAATAAAAAAGACATGTTTTCCTCCCAAGATAAATGCTCATATAAAAGTAGCTTCATATAATGTAGAGGTAATGTCAAGTTTTTTTAATCGAATAGAGAGGTGAGATAGATGTACCAAGTCGAGCCAAATAATAAATGGATAGGATATAGGCTAGCAAAAGATATTATAACGGAAAATGGGACATTATTATTATCACAAGGAAGAATTTTATCGAAAGAAGATCTTTTATTCATGAAAGATTGGGAGATCACATGTTTTTTTATAGAAATAGAAGAGATAACACCCAACCATTTTATTGAACATTTTATTAAGGAAGATCCAATATTTTATGAGCTATATAATCGCTCACTTTCCTCTGTGGAGAAAATGTTTCAACTTGTCTCTAAAAAGGAGAAAATAACAGGACAAAAACTGTTTGAAACATTTGATCAGTTACTTATTCATATGATTTCTGAGCCTTTTCTTATCACACAGCTTCGAACGATTAAAGATGTGGAGCGATATACTTTGCAGCATTCAGTAAATGTTGGTATTATGTCATTTATGTTAGCTAGAATCCTAGGAATGAAGCCTGATGAGGTAATCCAGATTGGGCATGCTGGATTGGTTCACGATATTGGAAAAGCACATATTCCTCCTACCATAATAAATAAAACGGAGAAATTATTAGAAACTGAAATGAGGTTAATACATAGTCACCCAAGACTAGGATATGAAACATTAGTTGAAAATAATATAAAAGATACTGCTATTTTAAGTGCTACTTTGTTTCATCATGAACGACTTGATGGAAGTGGATATCCCTTGAACAAAAAGGGAGAACAAATTCCACTGTCGGCACAAATTGTGGCCATTGCTGATGTTTATGATGCTATTTCTTCAGAACGAAGTTATAAGAAGGCCATGTCACCATTTCATGCTTATCAGAAATTGTACGATTTAGCTTTTCAAAAGTTATTAAATCCAGAAATCGTCATTAAGTTTTTGGGGTATATTGCTTCAGCAATGATTGGTAAAAAAGTGATCTTAAATGATGGCACCATTGGTACTGTTGTAATGGCATTTCATAATGAACCAGACAGACCCTTAATTTCGGTAAACAATCATTTTATAGACTTAAGAAAAAATAGAGACATCTATATTCAGGAACTATTTGTATAAAAAAGGCTCACAATCTTTTGATTGTGGGCCTTTATGGACTAAAACTGAATTTTTTCTTCAATAAAGCTTTTTAATTCGGTAATTGGCATTCTGGCTTGTTCCATTGTATCACGATTTCGGATGGTTACTTGGTTGTCCTCTAGGGAATCAAAATCAAAGGTGATAGAGAATGGAGTACCGATTTCATCTTGTCTACGATAACGTTTACCAATAGAACCAGATTCATCAAAGTCCACCATAAAATATTTGCTTAAGTCTTCAAATATTTTACGAGCAGGCTCTGATAGTTTTTTGGATAATGGCAATATCGCTGCTTTAAATGGTGCTAATGCTGGATGGAAGTGTAAAACATTTCTGTTATCTCCACCCTCAAGAGCCTCTTCTTCGTAAGCATCAATTAAAAATGCTAATGTAACACGGTCTGCTCCCAAAGAAGGTTCGATACAGTAAGGAACATAGCGTTCATTAGTTTCTTGGTCATGATAATTAAAATCTTCTCCAGAAAAGGTCATATGCTGTTTTAAGTCAAAATCAGTACGGTCAGCGATACCCCATAATTCTCCCCAGCCAAATGGGAATTTATATTCAAAATCTGTAGTGGCATTACTATAATGGGATAATTCATCTTGTTCATGGTCTCTCATTCGAAGATTCTCTGCTTTCATTCCTAAAGAGGATAACCATTGGTTTGCGTAATTCTTCCAATAGTTAAACCATTCTAAGTCTTCTCCTGGCTTACAGAAAAATTCTAGCTCCATTTGTTCAAATTCTCTTGTACGGAAAGTGAAATTCCCTGGAGTGATCTCATTACGGAAGCTTTTTCCAATTTGGGCAATTCCAAAAGGCATTTTCTTTCTCATTGTACGTTGAACATTTTTGTAATTAACAAATATTCCTTGTGCAGTTTCAGGGCGCAGATAAATTTCATTGGTACTTGATTCAGTAACTCCCTGATGGGTTTTAAACATTAGATTAAACTGGCGAATGTCGGTATAATTATGTGCACCACATTCTGGGCAATCAATATGATTTTCCTCAATTAAGCCTTCCATTTCTTTAAAGCTTAAGCCGTCTACTATTTTTTCAATCCCTTTTTCAAGTAATGCTTCTTCAATCAATTTATCTGCACGATGGCGAGCTTTACATTCTTTACAGTCAATCATTGGGTCATTAAAGTTACCGATATGACCAGACGCCTCCCATGTCCTAGGATTCATCAAGATGGCAGCGTCAAGTCCAACATTATAAGGGGATTCCTGTACGAATTTTTTCCACCAAGCTTTTTTAATATTATTTTTCAGCTCTACACCTAACGGACCATAATCCCAAGTGTTTGCTAAGCCACCATAAATTTCTGATCCTGGGAAGACAAAACCCCGATGCTTAGCCAAAGCTACAATTTGTTCCATAGATACACTCATTTACAAAACGCTCCTTCATTATTAATATTGATTTCTTGCAATAAGGTTAAATTAAGTATAGCTTAGATAAAAATAAAAAAGCTCCTATCCCTGGCATTTGCCTAGGGACGGGAGCATTCACCCGTGGTTCCACCCTAATTGATACAAAAATTTTTTGTATCCACTTTAAGAAAAGCTGACTCCAGATTGCCGTTTCCCTGAGTTGTTTTCTAGGCTCTCACCATTCCTAGATCGCTATATAAAACAAAGGTTCAGGTACTATTGATCCTTCTTCGCCATAAGTATTTAGTAATATTGAATTCATATTACAATAAGCCAAAAGCAAAAGTCAAGCTAGGATAACAAAGTACTAAAGATAGTGGAGTATATGAAGGATAAAAATTGGATAATAAAATAGAGTTATGTTAAGTTAAATAGATAATGGTATATTATGGAGGTTAATAATGGATAAAAAGAAATTTTGTATGACTTTGCATGAAAATAAGGATATAAAAGCAGGAGATATTGTAGTTGTTCAGCTTCCACATGAAGAGCAGGATAGAGAGTTTAAAGTGGTTCGTTTGGATGCAGAGCTAAGAAACCTACCAATTATTGAATATCAAGGAAAAGAGCTTGTAATTAATACCACAATGATCAAAAGAAAAATTACTGGCAATTAAATGGCTAGTATCAGATTTAAAATTTGATTTAAAATTTTTTATCAAAGTGCAAGAACTTATCCCCTCGATAAACTAAAATACCTTTATCGCCTATATAGTAAAGGAAATAGGTTTCTACATCAATTTTAAAGGATAATCGTTTACCAGTATACAATTGGAAAATTAGAATATGCTCACTATAATGGTCATTTTTTGAGTAAATAGTACGATCCACTATTTTGGCAGGAACACTAATTTTCGGGAACTTAAAAATAGTAACATATTGATAAATGTGCTTAGGAAAAATGATAAGCACAAAAACTGCACCTAAAAATAAAACACCTAGGATAGATAACAATAAGTTATAGAATTCCTCCATATCTGATCCTCCTCTATTTAATGATTATTACAATATATGCAGGGAGGAGATATTTGAATATGATTATTTTTGTTCAAGTTTAAATTCTAGTTGCTTAGGTTGCTTAATAAAGTGTGGGCAGGAAATAATATTGGTATAATCGGGCTGTTTACATTTATTAACACATTTTGAACAAAGTTTTGAAATAGCCATAAAACCCCTCTTATTCGAAATGAGATTTAAGATTTATCCATTTATTATAGCTGTTTTTTCCAAGGAAATGTTATTCGTTGTAGAACTTTTTCGTTATTTTAATAATAAAAATTAATATATAAATAAACAAGTGCCAGATTTACCAACTGGCACTTGTTTATTTTCTATAATGGTCTAAATGGGGGGCTTTCGATATCATCCTCTAACTCAGGAGGCCCCATTCTTCTTGGTTCTGGAGGAGAACCAAATCCGTCAAAATGTGGGCCAAACCATTCTGGAGCAGGACCATACATTTCTGGAGGAGGACCAAACCCCTCAGGTGGACGACCAAATTCTTCTGGGCTAGGTTCTATTCCCCACAAATCAGGTCCTAATCCATCATAGCGGGGGTCAAATTCTTGGTTTGAATCAACTGGATCAATTGGTCTAACGGGGCCCCTTCTGCGTGGTCGACCATGGCCTTTTAATCTTCGCTTTCTATTTGCTGCTAATGCTCTTTTTTTCGCTTTATTTTGTTTTATCATATGGTTAAACATTCCAATAAAATTGTTAGGCAAAAAAGTTACCTCCCTTTAAATAAAATCACACTACTACTTTATGCATCTAGACGTTTATAAGTATTAGGGCATATAACCATTTTTAATGTAAAAGCGCTAGGAAGATTTTATATTTCCTAGCGCTGGTTTATTATCGACTCGTTTCTCTGAAAGTTATTTTTTTCACTTCTTCTGTATTGGTATCAAACTGAATATTTACAAATACTCCAAACTCTCGCTGATTTTCTCTTAGCCATAATTTAAACCGCTCCTCAGCAATAGTTGGTGATATTTGCTCTCTTCCGATATGTAAATAATCGATAATGTCTGCATTTGGATAACGTTTATGGGTCTCTATCATGGCTAATCTTCCCCACTTTGCATACTCAGGCTGAGTAGATACAGGATAAGCCATTACATAAGAAGTTATCAGTATTGAAAAGATGAATAATAGTGTACTCATTACTATTACTTTTTTTGCCATTTAATTCACCACACTTATCTATGTTAGTTAGATTCTTTATTTAGTATCAACAAAACACGAAAAAGAAATGTTTTAAATTTATACTTGATTGGTTGTTGACGTTTTGAAAATATTAGTGTACTATTCTACTAGAACACTAATATACAGATACGTGATTTGTATTTCATTAGAAAGTAGGAGGGTTAAATACTATGAAGAGTTGGATTGGTTTATTAAAAAAGGAATTTTATCTAAGTAAAACAAACGTACTTATAGCCTTAGTGGGACTTCTAGTAGCTATAATAGCCTCATTCATTATTGCTCAAAAAATGGATGAACCAGCAGTAATGTTTGGGATTTCATTAGTAATTTTAGGACTCCATATATTTAATTTAGCAATTTACATGCTTAATAGCTTACAGGTGGAATCAAGACAAATGCATCTCTGGCTGCATAATCCACAGCCAGCAGCAAAACTACTAATAGCTAAGCTGGCAAACGGATTTGGAGCGTTTCTTTTATCTTTATCGGTAAGCATTTTATTTGCTATTTATGCTGGCAATCAATCTTTAGATTATTATGATATCGTCATTCTTGACTGGAGTGCGGTTAGTCAAGTAATGGGAACCATTATTTTTTATCTTGTTAACATAGCAATCCATTTTGCAATCTGGGTTATCTTTTATTGGGCCATCCATCAAGTTATCAAAGGCTATATTGGCAAGTTTAGTATTGTACTTACTATTTTACTTTTCTTCTTTGTGCAATGGGGATTTGCTTGGATAACAGAAACAAAACTTTATTATCTAATTACAGGTTGGGGCAAAATGCCTGTTCGATTTGAGCAATCCACATTTCTTTCCATGTTCAGTGTACCGCCAGATGTAATAAATGGCGAAATTCAGCTTCTATTCTTTGGAGAATATCTTTTCTATGTATTATTGTCGATTGGTTTGTTCTTTTTATCTTGCTGGCTTATCGATCGAAAAGTGGAGGTGCGATGAATGACAGAGGAATTTAATCCATCAACACCGATTTATCTTCAGCTTGTAGAACGGATTAATCGACAGATCATTCGAAATGAACTAAAGGCGGGAGATAAGCTTCCTTCCGTACGGGATATGGCCATTCAAGCGGGCGTTAATCCTAACACGATACAGCGCACCTATAGCGAGTTAGAAAGAATGGCTATTGTAGAAACCAAACGAGGGCAAGGTACCTTTGTAACGGAGGATATGAAGAAACTTGCTAATTTAAGGGAAGAGCTAAAGCAGGAGCATATTGAATCTTTTCTCCGTGATATGAAAGAGATGGGATTTACATTGGAAGAGATGATGGAAGGAATTCAAATGGTATTAGAGGTTGGCAAAGGAGGAGAAAACAATGATCAAGCTTAATAATGTGACCAAAAAATACTTAACTCAAGTTGCACTTGATGATGTTAGCATTAGCCTCCCTCAAGGCAAAATTATTGGCATTGTGGGGGAGAATGGAAGTGGCAAATCGACAACCCTCAAGTTAATGGCTGGCCTTATTCAGCCATCAAAAGGAGCAATAACGATCAATGGAGAGAATGTGACTCGAAGAATTAGCACTCAAGTGGCCTATTTATCCGAACTTGATGCCTACTACCCCTTCTATACAGTTCAAGAAACAATTGACTTTTTTGCCAGTCAATTTGAAGATTTTGATCGAGACAGAGCAAAAGAAATATTAGAATTTATGAGACTAGAGCCCAATAAAAAAGTAAAAGAGCTTTCCAAGGGGAATAGAGGAAGACTAAAGATTCTTTTAGTTCTTTCTAGAGAAGTACCAATTATCCTAATGGATGAACCATTATCTGGTTTAGATCCTATGGTTAGAGACTCAATAATTAAAGGACTGCTTTCTTTTGTGGATATAGAGAAGCAAACCGTAATTATTACTACCCATGAAATACGAGAGATTGAACCGCTATTAGATGTCGTAATTGCTTTGAAAAAGGGAAAGATTATGGAGATTACAGAAGTGGAAGAAATAAGGTCTATACAGAAGCTTAGTTTGGTGGAATGGATGAAAAAAGTGTACGAAAATTAGGGGGAAATCAATATGGAGAAAGAAGCCATTGTTCAAATCCAAAACCTAAGCAAAAAAATTGGAGATAAGACGATTATCGATCATCTTACTTTTGATATTTATCAAGGAGAGGTTTTTGGATTTCTTGGCCCAAATGGTGCCGGAAAAACGACAACGATTCGAATGCTAGTTGGCCTAATGGCCATAACTGAAGGAGAAGTATATATTAATGGAGTAAGCCTAAAAAAGGATTTTGAGAACGCGATTAAGCATGTTGGCGGTATTGTAGAAAACCCAGAAATGTATAAATTTTTAACGGGCTATCAAAATCTATTGCACTATGCACGAATGGTGAAGGGAATTACTAAGGAACGGATTAATGAGGTTATTCAAATTGTTGGACTAGATAAAAGAATTCATGATAAGGTCCAGACATATTCATTAGGTATGAGACAACGCTTAGGTTTAGCTCAAGCCATGCTACACTCTCCGAAATTGTTAATTCTTGATGAGCCCACTAATGGACTTGATCCTGCGGGGATTCGTGAATTACGAGATTATTTACGGAAAATTGCAAGAGAAGACAATATTGCCATCCTTGTTTCTAGCCATTTATTATCCGAAATGGAGCAAATGTGTGATCGAATTGGGATTATCCAGCATGGAAAACTAATTGATGTGAAAATGGTCGATGAATTTATGGAACAGCAAGGTGAATTATCTGTTCATTTCCAAATTGAGGCCAATAAAAACCAAAAAGAAATTACAATTAATGATATGTCTACCATCACTATTATGCCAAATCAAAAAGTCGTGGAGCTTAGGATGCAAAAAGAAGAGATTCCAGATTATACGACTCAGATGGTTTTGGCAGGTGTTAAAATATATGGTATTCGGTCTACTTCCACCCTAGAAGATCGATTCTTAGAGGTAACAGGAGGGAATGAAATTGGTTAGTATCATCGCTTTAATTCAAAATGAGAATATGAAAATCTATCGAAGAATCGGCACTATCGTTATGATTGGTTTACTGCTATTGGCAGTGATTGCTACTGGTATTATACAAAAGTATGTAATCAAAGAAAATGCCACTGATTGGAGAACTGCTATTCAAGCAGAAACCACAAATTTCAAAACTAATTTAGAGAAAAATCCAAACCTCCCAACAGCTTTGCAGCGTCATTACGAAAAGCAGATCCAGATTAATGAGTACAGATTAGAACATAATGTACAACCAATTGAGAATAGTACGATCCCTGGCTTTATGAATACAACTGCAAATTTGGTTTCCATTATCACTTTGTTTACAGTGATTGTTGCAGCTGGAAGTGTAGCATCAGAATTTTATTGGGGTACAATTAAGCTTCTTTTAATTCGCCCAGTTACACGCTCCAAAATTTTATTAGCAAAATATCTTTCTACAATCATCTTTGCCCTACTTTTATTATCGATTTTATTTCTCTCTTCACTTCTTGTAGGGGGTATCTTATTCGGTTTAGAAAATGCTGATGTTCCATATCTTGCGTACGTGGATGGTCATGTAGAAGAAGTAAGTCTTGTTACTCACATTCTCACCTTATATGGTTATAGCGGTATAGAGCTAATCATGATGGCTACCTTTGCTTTTATGATTTCTGCAGTATTCCGAAGTAGTTCATTAGCGATTGGACTCACGATCTTCCTGTTGTTTACAGGTGTTCAGGTCGTTCAATTACTAAGTAAATATAGCTGGGCCAAATTTATTCTTTTTGCAAACACGAATTTAGCTGTTTATCAGGATGGAGTACCGATTGTCGAGGGAATGACTCTCTCCTTTTCAATTGGTATGTTGATTCTATATTATCTATTGTTCGTTAGTTTAGCCTGGGGAATTTTTAATAAAAGAGATATAACTGCATAATTGTTAAAACAATAAAAATGGCGACCTAATTGGTCGCCTTATTCTTGTTTTAAGGATTCGATAAACATCATCAATGATTTTCGTTGCTCAGGTGTAAGCTCCAAAGCCATTTCAACCAATTGTTGAATATCTTGTGGTAAGGGTTGAGGATTTTTGGCATGTTCCAAACCAACTTGATTAATCACATCTTCTAAAATCATTTTAGACTCATCAATCGATTTGTATATATGTATCAGCGAATTTAAAACACGTTCATGCATTTACTTCCTCGTAAAATAACAATTTATCGATTTCTTTTTTTATGGTTTTTAACTCTTCAATATTTAGTTTTTTAACATCACGAATCATATGATCGAGCTTTAGATTACGGAATTCATCAAGATAGGCTGGAATGGAATCATATTTTAAAGCCATCGCCAAATCCTCCTTTTATAAAAAGATGAGAAAGCATTGCTTTTCTATCTCTAGTGCAAAATACATAATAACACTTTTTTCGTCAAAAATAAACAAAACTTTTAAAAGAAAATGATGAAAATTATTGAAAAGAGGAGTAAGTATAAAATGGCTTATGCTCTTGTTTTTTTTGTTTTTATTTTATTGCTTATCGATAATCCTTTTACCAAACAACTTATGAATAACTCAAAAATAAAATACTTAAGATGGGCGATTATTCTTCTAGGACTAGTTCATCTATTTTCAATTACCTATGAAGATAGTTCAAAAGTAATATCAGGAATTTTTTTTATTGGAATGGTTCTTATCTATAGTTCTGCTAACAAACATAAAGGAATTGAAGATCGAGTAGCCCGACTCATTTTTAAAAAAATTGCTTGGATTCTTATTTGGTTATTATTACTAATCCATATGGTATATTAGTATTAAACCAATTAAGCAAAGGAGTAAAATTGATGGAACAAGTATTTCTAAAAAGAATAAATGAATTTTATCAATGGATGAAGGAAAATCAATTGAATGCTACAGTGATTACCTCGCCAGCGAATGTTTATTATTTTACAAATTTTTATAGCAATCCTCATGAAAGATTTATGGGATTATTTTTACTGGAAAATGAAGAGCCTATACTTATACTTCCAGCATTAGATGTTCATGAAGCAAAGGAAAAAATTAAAATAACAAAGCGGATCTATGGCTATGCCGACCATGAAGGGCCTGAGATGATTATTCAGCAATATGTAGCTTCTAGTCATGAAAGGGCTCTTGGATTTGAAGAAAATCAAGTAAGTTATAAAAAAGCCAGTTGGTTAAAAAGTATATTAAAGATTAAAGATACTTTTGATATTGAAGAGGGAATTAATCAACTACGATTAACAAAGGATTCTTTAGAAATAAATTATTTAAAGGAAGCAGCAGAATGGGCAGATAAAGCTGTTGAATATGGAATTGAAGCAATAAAGCCAGGAAGAAGCGAATTAGAAGTTATTGCTAGTATTGAATATAAACTAAAACAGCAAGGGATAGAAAAAATGTCTTTTGATACGATGGTTTTAACTGGCCTAAAAAGTGCTGCTCCCCATGGAAAGCCTGGTAAAGAGACTATTCAAAAAGGCGATTTGGTTTTGTTTGATTTAGGGGTTAAATTAAATGGGTATTGTAGTGACATTAGTAGAACCGTTGCTGTTGGCAATATTTCTGAGAAACAAAAAGAAATTTATAGTGTAGTTCAACAAGCACAAGAGTTAGCGATTAAATCAGTAAAAGCGGGAGTGCCAATTAAAAACATCGACTTAGCTGCAAGAGAATTTATCCAAAAAGCTGGCTATGGAGAGTATTTTATGCATCGAACAGGACATGGACTAGGAATTGAAGTACATGAATATCCTTCCATCCATGAAAAAAATGAGATTTTGCTTAAAAAGGGAATGGTATTTACCATTGAGCCAGGAATTTATCTCCCTGAAGTCGGTGGGGTGCGCATTGAGGATGATATTGTGGCCACTGAAGAGGATGCCTATGTTCTTACAAGCTTTACTAAAGATCTGATTATATTAACTTAAACTGTATAAAACACATAAAATTACCAAAAAAATTGTTGTATGGATTAACTCCTTTTAACACATATTAAGCTTACAAAAGGAGGTGATACCAAATGGCAACAGGACAACAACGTTCTAGCAACTGGTTAGTAGTACCTCAAGCATCCCAAGCTCTTAACCAAATGAAATACGAGGTAGCACAAGAGCTTGGTATCCAGATTCCAGCTGATGGATATATGGGTAACATCGCTTCTCGTGACAATGGTGCAATTGGAGGCCATATCACTCGTAAGCTTGTACAAATGGCTGAGCAACAATTATCTGGAGGCAAGTTTTAATAACTGAATAACTGGTATGTTAAGGCAGTGGAATTTTTTCCACTGCCTTTTTCGATGAAATATGATAGCATACAGATACAAAGTATTAAGTATTTGGTGAGAAGGAGTAATTGAAATGAAAAGAATTTTAATCTATTCAACAGAGACTCCCCTTGGTATCGGTATAAGTTCTATTTCATCACATTATAAGGCAAAGGAACAAGCATATATTGTACCTAGCGCTTCTTTTATAAAAAAATTAAAAAAACAATTTAGCAAAATTGATCCACTGAAGCTTAAACAAATCGAATTCCTTACTTTTGACCAGCTAACAAGAAGATTAATTGCACAAGAAAAAAAACATTTATTAACTACTTCTGAGCAAGAGTTATTAGTAAAAATGGCAGTAGATAAGGTACATAAGGAAGGCCGATTAGACTACTTTAAGGATTCCATCAGCAAAATGGGCTGGCTTCATCAAGTAGAGCTATGGATCGGTGAAGTAAAAAGAGCAGGTATGACTTCTAGGATTCTTGCTGAACTATATAATAACCAAGAAGTTAAATATATGGAACTTATTCAAATTTATGATGCTTATCAAGAGCTACTAAATACCTATGATTTAATTGATCATGAGCAACCTTATTTTGATTTAATCGAACGGTTGAATAACATAAAAAATCAAAATAGCTCAGCTATTCCATATAAAGGCATAATTATCGAACAGTTTTATGATTTTTCCCCCTTACAAATGCAAGTATTAAATCAACTAGGATTACTAGGAGTAGCTATTGATGTTCATCTTTCCTATGATCATAATCGGCCAGAATTATTCCAATGGACAAGAAACACAATTGAATATTTAAATGATTTGGGCTTTCAATCGGAATTACAGCCAGTGGAAAAAAATGTGGAAATAGTTGTGGATTCTAAATCAAGAATTTCATATTTAAAAAAGCAACTTTTTTCGAATAATCCAATTCCTTTTCAAGAAAATGAGAGTACTAATCAAGAAGTGATGGATATTAATTTATTTTCTGCATCAGGAAAAAAGCAAGAATTAGAAATGGTAGCAACTGAAATACACCAGCTTCATGCAGAGAATAAAGAGTACTTCAGATTTGAGGATATAGCAATTATTGTTCCAAATATAGAGGATTATAAGCATGAAATTGGCCAAATGGTAAATGAATTTAAAATACCTGTTCGATTGAAAAAGATGGAAAAACTTATTGATAATCCATTGATTCAATCGATAATCAGTGTATTGAAAGCTTTTCATGGTAATAGAAACGATTGGATTTCGTTGATATTAAGTCCTTATTTTCATTGGAATTTGGAAGTAGATCCTTATCAATGGTTATTTCATTTTAGAGGATTAGGGTACCCTACAACCAAAAAACTTTGGCTAGAACGGGTAGAGGCTTATAAAAAATTTGATGAACAAAAAGGAAAAGAAATAGAGCAGTACAATGCTATCATGGACAAGCTATTTGATTATCAAACAAGAATTCCAAAAAAAGGACGGTATGCAGACTTTGTTCATTTTCTAAGTTTTTTAGAAAACGAATTACAGGTGAAGGAACGTTTAAAAGTGGTATTTTTGAATAATCCAAATGACGAGATTGCTTATCGTGATTTGATAGCCTATGAGCAATTAAACTTGATTAAAGAGGAACTAATCGCACTAGATAAATTTTTTGCAGAAAATGAAAGAGTGACCTTTTGGGATTGGATTCAGTCCTTTATTATCGCTTTAGAAAAAAGAGAATATAACACAACGCAGGGTCAGATAGAGGGGATACATTTATTAACCCCAAGTCAAATCCGTGGTCAAACCTTTCACAGTGTTTTTGTGATGGGGCTTGTTGAGGGCGAATTTCCTAAAGCGATAAAAAACAATTGGTTACTACCAGATCAGGAGCGAATAAAACTTCGAGAGAATCACGTTTTACTAAACACCTCTCGAGATTTTGAGAACCAACAAAAATACAACTTTTATCAATGTATAGCTGCAGCAAAACAACAAATCTATCTCATCTATTCCGCAAAAACAGAGGATGGTAAAGAAAGATTACGTTCGTTTTATATCGATGAAGTGATTGGGATAATTGGCAATAATATCCGGGTGAAGGAACGGGATAATGGGGATTTAGTTCCTAAGCTTTGGCAGGATTGTGTAGTGGATCAACAAAAGCTTAAAAAAGGTTTAAAGGAACTGAGAAGTGAAGATCACACTATGCGTTTCAAAGCAATTGAAGAGTTAAAAGAATTGAATAGCTTGACAGAAGATAAACGTTTAAATATACAAAATGGAATAGAATCGGATTTGGATCGTTGGAGAAACGATTCATCCTATGATGGATACATTACCGAGGATAAAATAAAAGATATTCTTAAGGATCGAATCGAGAAGAAAATTTGGAGTAATACCAAGTTGAATGAAGCAATGTCCTGTCGTTTTGCCTATTTCGCAAAAGATATTCTTAAGCTTTCAGAATGGGAAGAACAAGAAGAAGCATTAAATCCTATTGAAAAGGGTAATCTGCTACATCGAATCCTTCAACGATTTTTACAAGCTTATAAAAAGGAAAGTGGCAACAAAATATTATCAAAGAATCAAGAAACCTATGAAAAGGAGCTACAAGAGATAGCAAAAGAGGAATGGAATCTTTTTCAACAGGAAGGACACCGCTATCTAGATCCTATCTTGAGTGAGCTTAATTTTGAGCAGCTACTTCAGCAACTACAAGAAATCTTATTACAAGAGCTCGATTGGAGAGAGAAGGCAGAAAGCTATTTTTTCCCTCAATTCCTTGAGTTTTCCTTTGGAACAGCCATTAAAGAAGAGGAGATGAGGAGAGAAATAGTAGACAGAAATTCAACTGTTGAAAAAGCGACGATTTCTTTACAAAAGCATTCCATTCAGCTACAGGGTAAAATAGACCGAATTGATATCAATGACGATGGACAATTTGTGATTTATGATTATAAATCAGGATCAACTCCAGCGAACAAAGAAATCAAAGAAGGGGTTAATTTACAACTACCATTATATTTACTTGTAGTGGAAGCAATACTTGGTTTGCCACAAGAAAAAGCAATCGGTTTAGCATTTTATACTCCAACTAGTCGAAATACTGGTTTTTGGAAACAAGAATATTTAAACTTAGTTGGTTTAAGTAATCGAATTGGATCCAAATATACTGAGGAAGAATGGGAACTTTGGGTAACATCTATAAAAAAGAAAGTAGATCAACTGTTAGATCAGCTATATGCGGGGGATTTCAGAGTGTTACCATTAAGTGAATGTCCAAGCTATTGTCCTTTTCAACATATATGTAGGAAAAATGATGAACGGATGAAGAAAAAAAAGCTTTTAGGAGAGGATCAGAATGGGATTTCCATTAACTGATGAACAAAGATATGCGGTGGATACCCTAAATATAAACTGTATTGTGCCAGCGGGGGCAGGATCAGGAAAAACAAGGGTACTTGTTGAACGATATCTGAAGATTTTAGAGGAAAACAAACATCAATCGAATATGTTAGAGAAAATTGTTGCCATTACCTTTACAGATAAGGCAGCAAGAGAGATGAAAGATCGTGTAAGGAAAGGAATGCTAGAGAGAAGAGAGCAGGCGATGGTTGAAGGGAATGATTTAGTTACTACCTATTGGAGAGAAAAACTGCAAAAGCTTGAAAGAGCCGCCATCTCAACGATTCATTCCTATTGTGGAAAAATTTTAAGAGAATTTCCTGTGGAAGCAAATATAGACCCTGAGTTTAAAATATTGGACCAAACAGAAGCAAGCTGGCTTTTAATCGATACCATTGAAAAGGCGCTGAAAGCGGCACTGAAAACGGAAAGGGAAAATGGAGTTTCCAATCTTTATCAATGGGTAAGTCATGCTGGATTTGATAGAGTGATCAAACAGCTAAATCAGGTTTATCAACAGATTAATAATTCTGGGATGACCTTTGCAGAAGTAAAAGCTCTTACTAAACAACAATTTTCACGCTCACCATATGAATGGATTGACAATGAAAGCTGGGAGGAGCTTTTTCAAGCAGGTAATCAATTGTTTTATGGTGATGGAAGTGGACAACGTTTTGTTGACTTTCAAGCACAATGGCCTTTTATCAAAGATCAATTAAAGGAAGGAATAGAAAACGGGGAAGAAATTACTCAATTTGTTCAGCTGATGATTGATTTAACTAAAGGGCGATTAGGAAATAATGTGGCCGAATTGCGTAAACAAGCAAATGAGGTAGCTGTGAAGTTTAAGGAAAAAATAGAAGCAATTGAATATCATTCTTTTGAACAGGAGTACATTGATGCGCTTTTTCCGTTATTAGAACAAATCAATAATCAATATCAAATAGAAAAAAGTAAAGTGAATGGGATTGATTTTGATGAGCTTCAGCTACGAACAATTGAGCTATTAAAATCTAATCGTCATGTGCGAGAAGCAATACGACAGCGAACCTCTTATTTAATGATTGATGAGTTTCAGGATAATAATCAGCTGCAAAAGCAATTACTCTTTCTTATTTTAAAAAATGAAGAAGAGAATATTCAACCCGGTTCATTATTTGTGGTAGGAGATCCAAAGCAATCGATTTATCGTTTCCGTGGGGCAAATGTTCACGTGTTTAAGGAGATGGAATATGAAATTGAAAAAATGGCGGGTAGAATAGCGCCACTTCAATATAATTTCCGATCTCATCCAAAGATTATCGATTTTGTTAATTCTTTTTTTAAAAAAATAATGTCAGAGGATACGCAATCTCCAAATTATTATAAAGAAGCAATCGCTAAAAAATCGGAAGTTATCAACAGCGAAATATCACCGATTGAATATATTCCCTTATATCATGATAAAGAGAATGATGAGACATTGAGAGAAATAGAAGCCTCTGTCATTGCAAACCGAATTCGTCACCTAATGATGGAAGGAGTTCAGCCGAATGAGATTACTATCCTTTTTCGATCAATGAACGACGTAAAGATCTATGAATATGCATTATCTCAGCAGAAAATTCCTTTTTATGTGGTTGGGGGTAAAGGATTTTATGAAAAACAAGAAATACATGATTTATTGCATATTTTAAAGTATCTTCTTGATCCAGGTAATAAAATCGCCTTAGCTGGAATATTACGCTCTCCAATGGTTTCTCTTTCTGATGATAGCTTATTTTATGTCCTTAACGGCCAAGAGGAATTGCTTACTGAAAAAGAAAATTGGAAAATAAGTCAGTTTAGACAATGGATTACTGATTTAAGAAAAAACGTTGGAAAAAGAAAGGTATTTGAGCTATTAGAGCAAGTTTTAGAGCAAACCCAGTATGATACACTTTTATTTGCTTTACCTAATGGTGAACAAGCTGTTGCAAATATTGAAAAATTTATTCGGATAATTAAAAATTTCCCTGGGGATAATCCATATTCTATTTATGACTTATTACAGCGAGTTGAACGATTAATCGATGATGCAGGGAGTGAAACTGAAGCAGCAATTGAATCTGAATTTGGGAATACAGTTAAGCTAATGACGATTCATAAATCAAAAGGATTGGAATTCCCTTATGTGTTTATTCCAGATCTTTCACGAGTACCAGTAAATGACTACTCCATATTTCGCTTTGACTCTAATGTTGGCTTAACCTGTAAAATACCAGTAGATAGGGAATGGAAGCAGCCAATTCGCTGGTTATATGTGGACTCATTAGAGAAGCAATTAGAAAGAGAAGAGTCAGTACGTGTTTTTTATGTGGCAGCAACAAGAGCAGAACAAAAATTGATTATGTCTGGAAAAGTTGAAGAGGCTAAAGTAGGAATTGGGCTAGATCAGGTGTTAAAGCTAAGTACATGGAATAAATGGTTAGATGTTGTTTTTAGTTATTCCAAAATGAATATGGAGACTAAAATATGGGAATATCCATTACTCAATGGAGCAAAGGATAGCATCCAGCTTTGGATTGATAACATAAAAGAGAAACAAGAGGATGAAAAGGTAGATTATTATTCTACAAATCCTTTCTCTTCATTATGGGAAGATGAATCAACAGAAATAATTCCTAATTCAAGTCCAACTTATAAAATTGAGAATGAATATAGTGTGTCGGCAGTAAAGAGATACCAGCATTGCCCTAGATATTATTATTATTCCGATAAAAAGTCATTTCATTTTCAGCTAGATTGGTTAGAGGAAGAAAAAAATGAGGATTTAATGAATGAACGAACTATAGAAATGGACAAACCCATAATCAATGCAGGTTTAAAGGGGACAATCGTCCATCAGTTGTTTGAACGGTTAACTTTAGAGAGGAGTCAAATAGATCAGTGGGAAGAAGAGCTAGCAAAGATCTGCCACTCTTTAAATATTAATGAACAATTATTGAAAGAAGAATGGGTACCTCTTGTTGAAGAAGTGAAACAATATGTAAATACATTTGTCACTAGCCAATTTATGCAGGAAAATTCTGAAGTGGAGGTTCTTACAGAATTTGATTTTCATCTTTCTTTAAAAAATGGAAATATCGTTGGAACGATAGACCGATTAGAGATACATCCAGACCAAACATTTTCCATTATTGATTATAAAACAGATCATGAAATTAATCTTGAAAAATATCAATCTCAGTTATATACTTATGCATTGGCGATGAAAAAACTGTTAAATCTAAAGCCTGCAAAGGGGATTTTATATTTTGTGCGCCATAATCAAATCATTACGCTTCCTTTTAATGAACAAGATCTCAATAAATGGGAAGATGAATTAGAGCAGTTGCTGATGGAAATGACTAATAAACAAGTTGAAGAAGATTTTAAAAGGCATACAAATCACTGTAATCGATGTATTTACCAGCAAATTTGTAGATTGTATTAGAAAAAGTGAAACTAAATGATGGTAGATTGCGTCTATAAAAGATAACGGAGCCTTAAATATTTAGATTGATAGAAGAGAGCGGGGTTTTTATGCGTAAATTCTACCTTACTTTAATAATTATCATCTCGTCTTTAATTATATTGACTGGATGTAATTCTGAACCAAAGGATTCTGTCGTCCCTACTACACCAATCCAAGAAGAAGACAATGATAAACCTGCAGAGGATAAGAATACAAATTCTGAGGAGTCAAATAAAGAATCTGATGATAGCCAAAGTTCACCTTCTGAAAACCAAACAATAGAAGAACAGACCTTTGAGGAGTTCTATACTACGATTTCGAAAAATCCAGTTGGTTATATTCAATCCATTCTACCAAATTTTCAGATATGGATGGACCAACAAGAGTTAGTAAAGCTAGTTGGAGAGCCTGACCAAAAATCACCTGGAAAAAATGACTGGGAAGATGAAGTTTGGGTTTATGACAATATTAAGGGTTATCGATTACAGGTTCAAATGGTCAACCAATCGGTAATGAACTTTCAATTAATGAAAAGTTTGCCATCAACAGGACGTATTCCAACTATTGTAAATAAACCAGTTCCTACAAAAAATGCACCGCTTGAGAATTCAGAGCTTGGCTTTGAACAGGTATTAATCGGTTTTTCTACAGATGAAGTGTTAAGCCGCTGGGGTGAACCATCGATGTTTTTCTTAACCTATGATGAAATGTATGGTTATGATTTGGCTTTAGTATATAAAGGTGCAACAGTCCATGTATTTCTAGAAGCAGAGAAACCATACGTTCATATGATGGAAGCGAATCAATATGGAAGTATACTCACAGCACGTGGAATTAGTATTGGAAGTAGTGTAAATGAGGTCATTGATTATTATGGGCAACCTGAATATGATTGGAAGGAAACAGAAACACTTATTTATGCCACTTCGGATTATTGGTTTGCAATCAAATTTACAATTAGTAATGATAAGGTTGCGGGAATTAGTATTTATGAAGCATCTTAATTAAATGGAAAAGGGGCATTGTGCCTCTTTTTTTGTTACATCGAAGAAAAGATAGTTGTTTATAGTTAATAGAAAAACAGATACTATTAGAGATAGATGATTTTTTAAAGGAGTAATACAAATGATTGAATTATTACTTTTATTAATTGAACGAATTGGGCTAATCGTAACCATTGCTTTTGTTATGACTAGATCAGCTACCTTTCGTAATTTAATTGATCATAAACCAGATCGGATGACAAAATTAAAGCTAGCCATTTTATTTGGGCTCTTTGGAATTATAGGAACCTATACTGGAATAGCAGTTGCGCCAGAGAAAACTCATACATCTCTTTGGATTTCTGATGTCATTGAATTAGATTTTGATGAGGCAATTGCTAACTCTAGGGTAGTTGGAGTAGTAATTGGTGGGCTATTAGGAGGACCAGCAGTTGGTTTTATGGCAGGATTAATTGCTGCAATTCATCGGATGTTTTTAGGCGGCTTTACAGGATTGGCCTGTGGAATTTCCACCGTAACAGAAGGGCTTATTGCTGGTCTGATTTATTATCGTACTGGTACTCGTCGAATTGTTTCTACGAGGGATGCCTTTATGACGGGATTTGTTGCTGAAACAGCACAAATGATTATTATTTTAATTGTTGCTAAACCATTTTTGCAGGCACTTGCATTGGTTGAAGTAATAGGAATTCCAATGATTATTGCTAACAGCATTGGTATTGCTATATTTATCGCAATCATTCGTAGTGTGGTACAGGAAGAAGATCGAATTGAAGCCAATCAAGCACAGAAGGTATTACATATTGCTAATCAAACTTTAGTTCATTTACGTAAAGGGCTAAATGAGGAATCCGCAACAGACATCTCAAAGTTATTACTAAAAACAACTGGTGTGTCCGCAGTCTCTATTACCGACAAAGAAAAAATACTTTCTCATGTTGGCTTAGGGGATGATCATCATACGCCTGGTCATACTCTACTAACAAAGGCAACAAAGCTAGTCATGAAAACTGCTCGAATATATGTGGCTAAATCCTTATCAGAAATCAAGTGTGAAGAACCAAAATGTCCATTACAAGCTGCGATTATTGTTCCATTAAAGCAAGGTGATAGCACAGTTGGCGTACTTAAATTCTACTTTGCAAATCCAAAGCAAATAAGGCCTGTTGATAAAGAGCTAGCCGAAGGATTAGGTAAATTGCTATCTAATCAATTAGAGGCTGTAGAGGCAGAGAAACAAGCCAAATTAGTATCGGAAGCAGAAATAAAAGCCCTGCAAGCACAGGTTAATCCACATTTTTTATTTAATTCGCTAAACACGATTGTCGCGTTGATACGAACACAGCCAGACATGGCAAGAAGGCTTCTTATACAGTTAGGACATTTTTTCCGTCAAAATCTCAATTCGTCATTGCACACAGTTGTAACAATACGACAAGAAATAGAGCATACTAAAGCCTATCTTGATATTGAACAAGCACGTTTCTCTGACCGTTTAAAAATTGAAATGTATGTTGATGAACAAATCGAACAAGTTAGTATTCCGCCCTTAACTCTGCAGCCACTTGTGGAAAATGCGATTAAGCATGGTTTAAATAAGCTAAAGCATGGTGGTTTAATTGTTATAGAAGCAATAAAAGAGGACACAAAAGTTAAAATCTCAATTTCTGATAATGGTGTTGGTATACCGGAAGAGCGATTGAAAGAATTATTACACAAAAAAGTAAAATCACAAGAAGGAACGGGATTTGGAATTTATAATGTCCATCATCGTTTGATAGGTATGTTTGGCAAAGAATCTGGCTTACATATTGAATCAAAAAAAGATCTTGGCACAATGTTTTGGTTCTTGATACCTATTCAACACAAATCATTGGAGGAAAAATAGATGGCAATTAAAGTTTTTATTGTAGATGATGAATCCTTAGCAAGAGATGAGCTAATCTACTTACTTCAATCAATTGGAGAGATAGAGGTTGTTGGAGAAGCAAATAATGGCGAGCAAGCATTAGAAAAAATAGCAGAGATAAATCCTGAAGTGATTTTTCTTGATATTCAAATGCCAGATATGGATGGTTTAACTTTGGCAAAAAAATTACATGAAGCGAAGAATAAAGCCATTATCGTGTTCGCTACGGCATATGATCAGCATGCGGTTAAGGCCTTTGAGGTGAATGCGATTGATTATTTACTAAAGCCCTTTGATCAGGAAAGAGTAGAACGAACAGTACAAAGAATAAAAGAACGATTAAAGCAGAATAATCCTGTTCATGAAAATATATCTCAGTTGATTGATCAAGTAATAAAGGAAAAGCAAATTTCAACAAAAGGGGTATCAAAGCTTGCTGTTCAAGGAGAGGACGGGGTTATTTTATTAAATCCCAATGAGATTGTATATGCTTTTCGGGAAAGTAGAGACGTGGTAATAAAAACGATGGATAAAACTTATCCTTCAAGATATACGTTACAAGTACTAGAAGAAAAATTAGCAAGTTACCCATTCTTTAGAACGCATCGAAGTTACCTTGTAAATCTTCACTTTATTCAAGAAATGGTTCCTTGGTTTAATGGGGCATATAATCTAATTCTTAATGATAAGCAAGGTTCCAAGGTACCCGTAAGTAGGCAATATGTGAAGGAACTTCGTGATATCTTAGAACTTTAGAAATTAAGTGAAAGCCTAAAAATATATGTCGAATTTGAAAATTTTTTGTCGAACGGACATTATTAATTCACTTTCAGACAAAATAAAATGCATTTGGGACTAAATTCCCCCTTCTTACTCCTTTTTTGTTTACAATGAGTGCTGTAAACGTATTCATACTTAAATAAAAAGAGGATTCAGAAAGGGGAGAAGCTCCATGATCACTTTCTTAGCTTCATTTGTAGCACTTGTTCTAGGATATATATTCTATGGACGTTTTGTGGAGAAAGTATTCGGGGTAAATGAAAACAGACAAACACCAGCTTATGCTAATAATGATGGTGTTGATTACATTCCAATGAGCACAACGAAAAATAGCTTAATTCAGCTTTTAAATATTGCTGGTTTAGGGCCAATTTTCGGACCGATAATGGGGGCACTTTGGGGACCAGTAGCATTTATTTGGATTGTTATTGGTGGTATTTTTGCAGGTGCAGTACATGACTACTTTTCTGGTATGATGTCAGTACGTAATAATGGTGCACAAGTTCCTGATTTAGTTGGTAAATACTTAGGAAAAGGAATGCATCAGTTTACAAATATTTTCTCATTATTGTTATTAGTTTTAGTAGGTACAGTATTCGTTTCTGGACCAGCAGGATTAATTGTAACTTTAACTCCTGATTGGGTAACATTAGGTGTAGTATCGCTTTTCATCTTTGGATATTACATTTTAGCAACTTTATTACCAATCGACCAGATTATTGGTAAAATATATCCATTATTTGGATTGTTATTAATCATCATGGCTGTAGGTGTTGGTGGTGGCTTAATCGTTAAGGGATATGATATTCCTGAATTAACATTAGCGAATTTACACCCTAACAACTTGCCAATTTGGCCATTATTATTTATAACAATCGCTTGTGGTGCGATTAGTGGTTTCCATGCAACTCAATCTCCATTAATCGCTCGTACAGTACAAAATGAAAAAAATGGACGTAAAGTATTCTATGGTATGATGATTGCTGAATCCGCAATTGCGATGGTATGGGCAGCAGCAGGTATGGCAGTATTTAATGGTGTAGATGGTTTACAAGAAGCATTAACTACTTTTGGTGGACCAGCTGGAGTAGTGCGTGAAATTTCCATTACAATGTTAGGTGCTGTGGGTGGTACATTAGCGATTATTGGTGTTATTGTATTACCGATTACATCTGGGGATACAGCATTCCGTGGCGCTCGTCTATTGATTGCAGACTTCTTAAAGCTTGGACAGCGTTCAATGAAAAACCGTTTAGTTATTACAGTTCCAATTTTCGCAATCGCATATGGATTAATGCAAATTGATTTTAACTTCTTATGGCGATATTTCTCTTGGGCTAACCAGACTACAGCGATGATTGTATTATGGACAGCTTCAGTATATTTAGTAACTGAAGGTAAAAAGTTCTGGATTACTGCAATCCCTGCAACATTTATGACAGCAGTAACCTTCACTTATATTTTACAAGCACCAGAAGGACTAAAATTATCAACAAGTATTTCTTATCCACTAGGATTAGCAATAACAGCTGTAATTGTTGGATTGTTTGCAATGAAAGTATCAAAAGTAAAAAAGCAAATCAATTCATAACAAAATGAAAGGTGAGTGAGGATGAAACCATTTATTCCTGTCTTTGAAATAAAAGTAAATGTATCGGAACGTGCTAAACAATATATTAAGGAAAATGGGGCAGTCCTCACCATTGAGGAAGCTCCGCAAACAGGCTGTTGTACTAATTATGTATTTGTTGGCGGTCACTTAGGTAAACCAGGTGATGAAGGCTTCTTCCGAGTTCTAGAACAGGATGGAATTAAAATTTATTGTGATCCGTTTATTCTGAAGAAAGATAAAACCTATGAGGTAGATCTTGAAGGGATTTTTAACTGGAAAACAATTAAGGTATATTAATGAAATTCAAAAAGAAGTAGCAAATATGGCTACTTCTTTTTTCTTTCTAATTTATTTTTGGGGATAAAAAAGCTTAGCCCATCCTCTGTAACACAGGAAAACCAGTCCTTTTTGATTTTAATAACCTCTACTTCAGTCCCTTTTAGAACAGGACGGACTTCACAGCAGCCATGATCGACCATAAAGGAATCTTTGACAATATACAATGTACTATCTTCTTCAACAGTAGTAATAAGATAGTTTTTAATGGGTAAAGGGGAGCTATGATTGCAATCTTTGTTTTGGCAGTTTAATGTTTCCTCATCTGATTCAGTGTATAAAGTATAAGCACAGGCAGGGCAGGTATATTGATACAAGGATAAATTTTTATCGTTGCTTTGGTGCAATTTGTCTTCCTCCTCATAAAAAGGGTTAATTAATTATATACTAACCTTGATTGCTAATGATGGAAACTATTTTTTGAACATTTCCATTTTTAAAGAATAAAATATATTTCCTTTACAAGTGAAATAGTGTCAAGTATGATAATTGAAGGACTTTTTTATCTTGTTTATATTTTTGGAGGTGATGGTTGTGAATAGTGACCCTAGTCCCAATACTGGGGAGAATTTTATAGTTGAGGAACGCTTTTCCAACACATCACCAGATCAGGTTAAGCTTCCTCTTTAATAAGGAGGGAGAAATGTGGTTAAATTAGATGAAATTAATAAAGAGCAATTTATTGAGCAGATAAATAATTCCCTCGAGCTTGGGGATATTGAACAATTTCGTAATGATTTTTTTGAGTTGCATGCATATGATCAAGCAATATTATTTTTAGAGTTAAATGAAGATTTACAAAAGACGGTATTTCAATTTTTATCCCCAATGGAAATGGCGGATATATTTCAAAATCTAAATTTGAAGGATCAGAAGAAGATCATTGAAGACTTAGACTCTAATTACGCGTCAGAAATGCTTGGAGAGATGTATGTAGACGATGCTGCTGACTTCTTAGGGGAGTTAGAAGAGGAAGATAAAGAACAATACTTAAATCTTCTACAATCCTTAGATTCTGAAGAAGCTAAGGAAATCCAGACTTTACTCGATTTTGAAGAGGATACTGCTGGTGGCTTGATGACAACAGAATATGTTGCCATTAATAAAAACCAGCGTGTTGGAGAGGTAATTCGACGATTAAAGGAAGAAGCACCAGATGCAGAAACGGTGTATTATTTATATGTGGTTGATGATGAGCACCGATTAGTAGGGGTTTGTTCATTAAGAGATTTAATTGTGTCCGACTCTACGGCATTTATTAGAGATATTATGTCAGAGCATGTGGTTTCGGTCTATGCTGGGTTAGACCAGGAAAAGGTCGCAGATATTATCCAGAAGTATGATTTTCTAGCGGTTCCTGTAACCGATGATCAGGATCGCCTTATCGGTATTGTCACTGTTGATGATATGATGGATGTTATGAAGGAAGAGGCTACAGAAGATATTAATAAGCTATCAGCGATACATGGTACTGATCTTATTGATAGCAATTCCTTTGAGTCGGCAAAAAGAAGGCTTCCATGGCTAGTAATGCTGTTATTTATTGGAATGGGAACAGCTACAATTATTGGACATTTTGAGACTACTATTCAGCAAGTATCGATTTTAGCAGTTTTTATTCCATTAATTGGTGGAATGGGTGGTAATGCGGGTACCCAAGCTTTAGCAGTGGTTGTCCGAGGTTTATCCATAGGGGAATGGGAGAAAAAAGAGGTATATCGGTTACTAAGAAGAGAGCTAGGAACTGGAATAATTACAGGAACAACAATTGGTGTGCTAATTAGTATTATTACGTCATTTTGGCAAGGAAATCCCGTATTAG
>DJVJ01000039.1 GCA_002441135.1 Caryophanales bacterium UBA6259
TATAACCTTATATTTAGGATGATGACCTTAAAAGGAGCGACTTGCTTCCTTTTAGAAGGAAGTTCCATTAAAAACAACCACGTCCTGTGGTTAACATGGAACGACTTGCATCCTGCAAGTCTGGTGATGATGGCGGAGGGGAAACACGCGTACCCATCCCGAACACGACCGTTAAGCCCTCCAGCGCCGATGGTACTTGGACCGCAGGGTCCTGGAAGAGTAGGACGTCGCCAGGCAAAAAGAAAAGCAGCTCATATTGAGTTGCTTTTTTTGCTATATAAAGGCGACGGNNAGGCGACGGCCTACTCGCAACATCCCCGAATGAGTAGCGACGGCCAGGATGGCCTAGAACCAAGGCTGGCCACAGGACGTGGCCGAATAGACTTGGTGACGCGCCAGGCACAAAAAAAGCAGATCATTAAGATCTGTTTTTTTTGTACACCAAACCTAAAGCGACGCCCTACTCGCAACATCCTCGAATGGGTAGCAAGAGTAGATTAAGGAAGTTCCATTAAAAGCAACCACATGGTGTGGTTAACATGGAACGACTTGCGTCCTTTTAAAAGGAAGTTCGACTAAGAACAATCACGNNTGTGATTAACGTCGAACGACTTGCGTCCTGCAAGTCAGGCAAAAAGAAAAGCAGCTCATTTTGAGTTGCTTTTTTGCTATGCATAAAAGGCAGACTATTCACATTAATGTTAAAATGGATTTAAAGATTTAAGTGGGAGGCGAATTTTGATGTATTACAATAAAGCGGAACTTGAAAAAATTAGAAAAAAAGGAGAAGAGATTGCAAATGAATTAGAGGAAAGAGAAAAGGGTTCAAAATATAAGTCTAAAGCAGATCTTCAAATAAACTGTTTGCATTGCAAAAATGACCATTTCATTAAAAGCAATATTCTACTTAATACAAGAGGGTTAACTTTCTTTGATTTAGAATGGCTTAATCAATCAGCAATAACTTTAGTGTGTGATCGTTGCGGGTTCATCCATTGGTTCAGTGAAGAGGTAGAGAAGCTATAATAATTTTTTTCACGAGATATAATAGCCTTAGTTCTCCTGAGTATAATGTAATAGTTTCAATGGAGGGGTAAAACGACTGGAATGTTAAGACGAATCCAGTCGTTTTCCTATGAAAATATCAATGGTTTAAATAAAATATAATAGCACAGATAATGTAGCTGCACTAAGTATCGTAGTCATTAACGTTACACTAGAAACAAACTTAGGTTCACTATCAAATTGTAAAGCGTACATTGTGATAGTAGCAGCAGAAGGCATCGCTGCAGATACAATTAATACTTTTTTTAGTAATGGATCTATAGGCAACCAAAGCGTTATAATCCAAGCAATTAATGGAGAAGCGATTAGTCGTAAAACAATTGCATAAGACATCTTATTCCATTCAAATTGATCCAATTTTATATTAGCAAGCTGCATTCCAAGAACTAGCATTACGGTTGGTATCGTAGCACCAGCTACTAGATCAATTGCTTTAAAAAAGCTATCTGACATTGGAATATTAAATCCTTTCCATAACATCGCTAACCCAAAAGCATAAATAGCAGGTATTTTGAAAATTGTCATGATTGCTGACTTAATTCCTGTTTTACCACGAGCAGCAAAATATACACCGAAGGAATGCATTATAATCGTTTGCAAAACGATAAAAGAGATGGAGTAAACAAAGCCCTTTTCACCAAATGCAAATAGGATGACTGGTGTACCATAATTTCCAGAGTTCATAAATGCTGTGGAAAGAATTAAACCACTTTCAGTCGAAGAAGAAAGCTTGAACATTCGACTTGTTGTCATGACAATAAATATAATCGTGAATAAAAGCAATAAACTAAAAATGACAATATACAAGTACTCTAAATTCAATTCAATTGTAAAAAAGGTGCGAAAAACTAATGCAGGCATCATAAAATATAAAGCAACAGAGGAAACTGATTTAATATCGAGATTCATCTGTTTTTGACCAATAAATCCAACCCCAAAGATTAAAAATACTGGTAAAATAACTTCAACAAACATGGTTAACATAAAAAACCTTCTTTCTCTCCCAAAACTTATCCAAATATCTCACTTTATCTCTCCTTCACATTAAAGAAAATACTATTCTTGTCTGCAAAATTTGTCAATTATCCTGGGGCAAATATTTTACAAAATTCAACAAAAAAATTTTTTAGGAGGATTATGTCGATATTTCTCGAATAGAAATAATATATATTTAGTTAATCGAAATTTATAGGGGGAGAATAGGGTGCTAGTAATCACAAATGTATATATCAATACAGTGACAAATGGCATTATTTCAAATGGAGCTGTTCTTATTGAAGAAGGAAAAATTAAAGCAATTGGACAAGATATTGAAATTCCTAGAGACGCCATAAGGGTAGATGGTGAAGGTAAATGGTTAACCCCAGGTTTAATTGATGCTCATACTCATCTAGGAGTATATGAAGAAGGAATTGGTTGGGGAGATTCGGATGTTAATGAATTAACAGATCCAGCTACGCCACATATAAGAGCTCTTGATGCAATAAATCCTTTAGAAATGGGATTTACAGATGCGGTGAAAGGTGGAGTGACTACTGTTCAGATTATGCCTGGAAGCGGTAATGTCATTGGTGGTGAAATGTCCATTGTAAAAACCTCAGGTCGAATTGTTGAAGAAATGGTAGTTAAAGAGCTTTCTGGATTAAAAGTGGCATTTGGAGAAAACCCTAAACGAGTATATGGCTCCAAAGGAAAAATGCCTTCTACTCGAATGGGAACTGCTGCCGTTTTTAGAGAACAGCTAACTAAGGCGAAAAATTATCTAAAGAAAATAGAACAAGGACTTGAGGATGCTTCCAAGCTTCCTGATACCGATTTAAAAATGGAAACATTGGTAAAGGCTTTAAAAAAAGAAATTCCAGTTAGAGCACATGCTCACCGAGCAGATGATATTATGACTGCAATTCGGGTGGCAGAGGAATTTGATTTAGATTTAACATTAGAGCATTGTACAGAGGGACATGTTATCGCCGATATTCTCGCAATTAAAGGATATCCTGCAGCAGTAGGACCAACATTGTCTAGCCGTTCCAAAATAGAACTTCAGGATAAAGGCTGGCATACTATCGTCGAGTTAGATAAAGCAAACGTTCCTGTTTCTATTATTACAGATCATCCAGTAATACCTATTGATTATTTAGTAGTTACTGCTGCCATTGCAGTTAGAGAAGGATTAAATGAAGAAACAGCGTGGAAGGCGATAACGATAAATCCTGCAAAGCATTTAGGGATAGAAAATAAAGTTGGTTCCTTGGAAGTTGGTAAGGATGCAGATATGGTGCTTTGGACTGGGAACCCTTTTGATTATAAAACAAAGGTAGAAATGACAATAATTAACGGAAAGATTATCTACACACGTTAAAAATCGAACAATAATAAAAAATATATCGAAAATGTTCGTAATTTGGTTGACGAGATAGAGGCATGCTGGTACACTGTTATTGTAATCATTAAATGAACTATTCTATTTTTCTACTACACAATTAAATATAACTCGTATAACGTCGGGGATATGGCCCGAAAGTCTCTACCCAATAGCCGTAAATTATTGGACTACGAGTGAAAGTGAACCTAGGGTTCTTTTATCAAAAATTGATATTTGACCGAGTGGTTCAGGCATGATTAATACATAATTTGTCATGTTACACCGAAGGGATAAAAGCCCAGGCGGGTAGGTTTCTCTCGAAGATTTTCTTAGAAAACTACCCCCCTTGGGCTTTTCTTTTTGAATAGAAAAAGGATATTTGAGAATAGAGGAGGAAACCAACATGGAAGGCAATATAAAGCCTCAAGTAGGTTTGATTATGGGAAGTAAGTCTGATTGGCCAACCATGAGTAATGCTGCGGAAATTTTCGAAGAGTTTAACGTTCCATATGAAAAAAGAATCGTATCCGCACATCGGACACCAGATCGATTATATGAGTATGCAGAATCGGCAGAAAGTAGAGGTTTAAAGATAATTATCGCTGGTGCAGGTGGGGCAGCACATTTACCAGGAATGGTTGCAGCGAAAACCATTATTCCTGTCTTGGGGGTTCCGATTGAAACCTCTACCCTAAATGGCCTAGATTCCCTGCTTTCCATTGTGCAGATGCCAGGTGGTATTCCTGTTGGCACACTTGCTATCGGGAAAGCCGGAGCTAAGAATGCAGGGTTATTAGCAGTGTCGATGCTTGCAGTAAATGAACCAAAACTAGCAGATCTGCTTCATCAATATAGAAAAAAACAGGCAGAGGAGGCGATTAGTGAACCATGGAACAGATGATTTTACCCGGGTCAACCATTGGCGTTGTAGGTGGTGGTCAGCTAGGTAAAATGCTAGCTCATGCTGCTCAAATGCTAGGATATAAGGTCGTTATCTGGAGTGAAGAAGAGGATTGCCCAGCTTGCAGGGTTACCTCCTCAGTAATTATTGGTCCATATACAGATAAAGAAAAGCTGGCCCAGTTTATTAAACAAGTGAATATTGTGACAGTTGAAACAGAGCATATTAGCTTGTCGGTATTAAAGGAGATAGAGGAACAGCTTCCACTTTATCCATCCGCCCAAATCGTAGGTATTGCACAAAATCGCCAAAAGGAAAAAAGGTGGTTAGCAGATCATCAATTTCCGGTTGTTCCTTTTCGAATTGTTCAGTCACTAGAAGAAATCATTTTATTTCAAGAGCAAATAGATGGTGATATTGTTGTAAAGACAATTACAGGGGGCTATGACGGAAAAGGCCAATTGCGGATAACGAAAACGCCACTGAGTCAAGAACAGACTTTACAGATTTTTCAATGGCTACTTAATGAAAATATGCTAATTGCAGAGGCATGGTTGCCAATCCAAATGGAATTTTCCGTGATTGCTGCAAGAAATAAAAATAGGCAATTCTCTTCTTTTCCAGTAGTTGAAAATGAACATCGAGATCACATTTTACATCAGACCATTGCTCCGGCAAGAATAGCACAAGAAGTTGCAAATCAAGCAGTAGAAATTACAGAAAAATTAATGGAAGAACTAGATTATGTCGGATTATTGTGTGTAGAGTTTTTTTACGATCAACAGGGAAAAATCTATATTAATGAATTAGCACCACGTCCACATAATTCTGGCCATTTCACCTTAGATGCCACAATCACCAGTCAGTTTGAGCAAACGATTCGGGCAGTATGCAATCTTCCGCTTAATGAAACAAGGTTACTTTCGCCAAGTGTGATGGTCAATCTATTAGGTGATTTATGGCAAGAAAAATTTAATATTGAAAAAATCGTTACTGAATCTGCAACAAAGCTTCATTTATATGGAAAAAAAGAGGCAAGAGTGAAGCGCAAAATGGGGCATTATACTACACTTGCGGATTCTATTGAAAAAGCAATCGACAAAGCGGAAAATATCTATCTTTCCCTTTTAGATTCTTAAAGGTATAATAAAAAGATTTTAAAAAAATGTCGGGGGTAATTAATGTATGATTAATCGCTATACAAGACCAGAAATGGAAAGCATCTGGACAGAGGAAAATAAATACAAAGCGTGGTTAGAAGTGGAAATTTTAGCGGCAGAAGCTTGGGCAACCATCGGGGAAATTCCTATGGATGAGGTGAAACAAATCAGAGCCAATGCCAAAATTAATGTAGATCGAATTCATGAAATAGAAGAAGATACCAAGCATGATGTAGTGGCATTTACTCGAGCAGTAGCAGAAACCTTAGGACCTGAATCAAAATGGGTTCATTATGGATTAACCTCTACTGATGTTGTGGATACAGCACTTTCCTATCTTTTAAAGCAAGCTAATGAAATTTTATTGAAGGACTTAGAAAAATTTATTGAGATCATAAAAAATAAAGCAGTAGAGCATAAGCATACCGTGATGATGGGAAGGACCCATGGCGTTCATGCGGAGCCAACTACCTTTGGACTAAAGCTTGGCTTATGGTATGCAGAAATGCAGCGTAATCTAGAGCGGTTTAAACGGGCGACGGATGAGCTCGCTTATGGGAAAATTTCTGGGGCAGTAGGTACCTATGCCAATGTACCTCCCTATATTGAAGAATATGTATGTGACAAGTTAGGGTTACATACAGCACCTATTTCTACGCAAACATTACAAAGGGACCGTCATGCAGAATATATGGCAACCTTAGCACTAATTGGAACCTCCTTAGAAAAGTTTGCAACAGAGATTAGGGGATTGCAAAAATCAGAAACGAGAGAAGTTGAGGAATTTTTTAGTAAAGGTCAAAAAGGCTCCTCAGCGATGCCACATAAGAGAAACCCAATCGGTTCTGAAAATATTACTGGTTTAGCAAGAGTGCTTCGTGGTTACATGGTTTCTTCCTATGAAAATGTAGCCTTATGGCATGAAAGAGATATTTCCCATTCATCGGTAGAAAGAATTATTTTACCGGATGCAACAATGCTGTTAAATTACATGCTGAACCGATTTGGCAACATTGTTAAAAACTTAACTGTTTTCCCGGAAAACATGAAACGAAATATGGAAAGAACCTATGGCTTAATTTATTCTCAACGTGTTCTTTTAACGCTAATCGAAAAGGGAATGAAGCGTGAAGAGGCATATGATTTAGTACAAAAACGTGCAATGCAGGCTTGGGAAGAACAGCGTTCCTTTAAAGAGCTTGTGAAAGAAGATCAGCAAATCAGACAGGTTTTAAATGAACAAGAGATAGAGGAATGCTTTGATTATCAACATCACTTAGTTAGTGTTGATTTTATCTTTAGAAAGCTTGGTTTAGAAAAGTAATATATATAGGAATCAGCTTTTCATCAATAAAGGCTGATTCCTATACAAGATTTTAAATGAAGAATCTGTGAAGAATAAAAAGGAAGTAGTTAAAGAAATAAAATGGGAGGGGAAGTTAAAATGGAAAAACTTGAACAGCTTTATGAAGGTAAGGCGAAAAAAATTTATAGAACCACAAATCCAGAGCTTTATTTAGTGGAGTATAAAGATGATGCTACTGCTTTTAATGGAGAAAAGCGAGGAACGATTATCGGAAAAGGAAGCTTAAACAATCAAATTAGTAAGATATTTTTCCAGTTGTTAAAAGAGAATGGTGTAGAAAATCATTTTGTCGAAGAAGTCTCATCTACAGAACAAATCGTTCGTAAAGTGAAGATACTTCCTATTGAGGTTGTTATTCGTAATATTGCAGCTGGATCATTAGCAAAACGTCTAGGCCTTCTAGAAGGAACCCCATTAAATCACCCTGTCATTGAATTTTATTATAAAGATGATGCCCTTGGAGACCCCCTTATCAATACCTCTCACATTTCTGTACTTCAACTAGCTACCACAGAACAACTCCAACAAATTGAAACTATTAGTTTAAAGGTAAATGATATTTTAATAGATTATTTAAAAGAACGAGAGATTATCTTAGTAGATTTTAAGCTGGAGTTTGGCGTGACAGAATCGGGGGCGCTCCTTTTAGCAGATGAGATTTCACCAGATACCTGTCGTTTCTGGGATGCAAATACGATGGAAAAGCTAGATAAAGACCGTTTTCGTAGAGATTTAGGAAATGTGGAAGAGGCCTATCATGAGATATTAAGGAGATTAGGGGGGAAAACCAATGTTTAAAGCAAGGGTTTATGTCACGTTAAAAAAGGATGTTTTAGATCCACAAGGAAAGGCAGTAAAAAACTCTTTAATTTCTTTGGGGTATGACGAAGTTAGTGATCTTCGAGTAGGTAAATATATTGAAGTGACGCTTAATATTGAAAATAAAGAAGTAGCTACAGAACGAGTGGAGGAAATGTGCAAAAATCTATTAGCTAACACTGTTATTGAAGACTATCAATTTGAGATTGATGAGGTGCAATCATGAAATATGCAGTGATTGTCTTTCCTGGCTCCAATTGTGATATCGATATGTATCATGCAATCGAAGATGTGCTAGGGGAAACGGTTGAATACATTTGGCATGAGACTACTTCACTTGATGAATATGATGCAATCCTTTTACCAGGAGGATTCTCCTATGGTGATTATCTGCGTTCTGGAGCGATCGCTCGTTTCGCTCCAATTATGAAAGAGGTTGAAAAAGCGGCGGAAATAGGGAAACCAATTTTAGGGGTATGCAATGGATTTCAGGTGTTACTTGAGGCAGGATTGCTTCCCGGTGCGATGAAAAAAAATGATCAGCTTCAGTTTATTTGTGCTACTGAGACAATCATTGTGGAAAATAACCAAACGATTTTTACTAGTGAATATACATTAGGTGAAGAGATAGCAATTCCAATTGCTCATGGAGAAGGAAACTATTATTGTGACCCGGAGACTCTTGAACAGTTAAAAAAGAACAATCAAATCGTTTTTCGATATAAAAACAATCCTAATGGCTCATTAGAGGATATAGCAGGAATTATCAATAAACAAGGAAATGTACTTGGAATGATGCCACATCCAGAACGAGCAGTGTCTGCCATCCTTGGTTCTGAGGATGGAAAGCGATTATTTCAATCCATTTTAAAGCATTGGAGGGAGCAACGTGTATAGGGAGCCGACTGCAGAGGAGATATATACAGAAAAAGTGTATAAGGAATTAGGCTTAAGTGATCAAGAATACCAACGTGTTATTCAGTTGATTGGTAGAAAACCTAACTATACAGAAGCTGGTCTGTTCAGTGTAATGTGGTCAGAGCATTGTAGCTATAAAACCTCTAAACCAGTACTGAAACGGTTTCCTACAAAGGGGGAACGTGTATTACAAGGTCCTGGTGAGGGTGCAGGAATAGTGGATATTGGAGATCAGCAAGCAGTAGTTTTTAAAATTGAAAGTCATAACCACCCCTCTGCAATTGAGCCATATCAAGGGGCAGCAACTGGAGTTGGTGGAATTATTCGAGATGTATTTTCTATGGGCGCCCGTCCAATAGCATTGTTAAATTCGTTGCGATTTGGCCCACTTGAAGACAAAAGAGTCAAATATCTATTTAAAAATGTTGTTGCTGGTATCGCAAATTACGGTAATAGTATGGGAATTCCTACAGTAGGTGGAGAAGTTGTCTTTGAAGAAGCTTATCAAGGAAACCCGTTAGTCAATGCGATGTGTGTAGGACTTCTTGAGCATCATCAAATTAAAAAAGGATTAGCCAGTGGAATTGGTAATCCAGTCATGTATGTTGGTTCAAGTACGGGAAGAGATGGAATTCACGGAGCAACCTTTGCTTCTGTTGAATTAAGCGAAGATTCGGAATCAAAGAAATCATCAGTCCAAGTAGGGGATCCTTTTTTGGAAAAGCTGTTACTAGAAGCAACTCTTGAATTGCTAGAGTTAGATATTGTAGAAGGGATTCAGGATATGGGTGCGGCTGGGTTAACTAGCTCCAGCTCAGAAATGGCAAGTAAAGCTGGAAACGGGATAGAGCTAGACTTAAGTGCAGTACCACGTAGAGAGGCTAATATGACCCCATATGAAATCATGCTTTCTGAATCACAAGAACGTATGCTAGTTGTAGTGAAAAAAGGAAAAGAAGCAGAGGTTAAAAGGGTTTTTGATAAATGGGGATTATTTTCCGCGGTCATTGGAAAGGTGACTGATGATGGTCTTTACCGAATTATTGATCAAGGAAAAATAGTTGCTGAAGTACCTGTTAATGCATTGGTTGATGAAGCACCTGTATATCAGATGCCAGCAAAAGAGCCAGAATACTACCGTCGTTTTCAACAGATAGAAAACATCGAGATACCGGATTTACCGGATTTAAATCAGGTGTTTATAGCTCTTCTTTCCTCGCCCAATATTGCAAGCAAGGAATGGGTTTATCGCCAATATGATCATATGGTAAGAACTAGTACAGCAGTGGCACCTGGAAGTGATGCTGCCGTAATAACGATAAGGGGCACGAAAAAAGCACTTGCGATGACTACTGATGGAAATGGTCGTTATATTTATTTAGATCCAAAGGTTGGCGGAGCAATTGCGGTTGCTGAAGCAGCGAGAAATATTGTCTGTTCAGGTGCAGAGCCATTAGCAATCACTGATGGCATTAACTTTGGTAACCCAGAGAAGCCAGAAATCTTTTGGCAATTTGAACAAGCCGCTGCAGGAATCAGTGAAGCCTGTGATATCTTAAATACGCCTGTCATTGGTGGGAATGTAAGTTTTTATAATGAGAATAATGGAAAGGCGATCTATCCAACACCGATTATCGGGATGGTGGGATTAATTTCCGACACTAATCATATTACTACTCAGGCTTTCAAAGAAGAGGATGATGTAATTCTTCTTTTAGGGGATACCTATGATGAGCTTATGGGATCTGAATTTCAAAAGCTAGTAATAGAAAAAGTAGAAGGCAAACCACCTAAAATAGATTTAGAACAAGAGAAAAAAGTTCAACAAGCTACTTTAACAGCGATTCGGAATGGTTTAGTTCAATCAGCCCATGATATCAGTGAAGGAGGATTAGCCATCGCCTTAGCTGAATCTATTATTTCCGGAAAATTAGGAGCGAATATTAATTTAACAGGAGAATTAAGCAAAGAAGCATTTCTATTTAGTGAAAGTCAGTCCCGTGTTCTTTTGACAAGTAGGTCGAAGGATGTAGAAAAAGTGAAAAAAATTACCCAGGAAATAGGCGTTTCTTGTCAGGTTATAGGGAAAGTTAGTCAAAATGAATTTATTGTCGAATACAATGGCGAAATTACAATTAAAACTGATGTTGAACAGATGAAAAAAGCTTGGAAGGAGGCAATCCCATGTTTGATGGAATCATGCTAGATAAGATGAATGAGGAATGCGGCGTTTTTGGAGTCTTTAATCATGATGAAACTCCTCAGCTTTCTTATTATGGATTACACGCACTTCAACATCGAGGACAGGAAAGCGCTGGGATTGTAACCTCAAATGGCAGCCAATTTACCTATCACCGTGGTATGGGACTTGTTACAGAAGTGTTTAGCAATAAAGAATTAGAAAAATTGACAGGTCATATGGGAATTGGCCATGTTCGTTATTCCACAGCGGGAGAAAGTAGTATTGAAAATGCTCAACCATTAGTTTTTAAATACCGTGGGGGAGAACTAGCGATAGCCACCAATGGCAATCTGGTTAATGCAGTACAGGTAAGAAGACAATTAGAAAGGCAAGGGGCGATCTTTCAAACAACAAGTGATACAGAAGTAATCGCCCATCTGATTGCTCGATCGATGTATGAAGATTTAGAGGATGCAGTAAAAGAAGCGTTAAGCATTATAAAAGGGGCCTATGCATTGTTAATTATGACGAATGGAAAGCTAGTGGTTGCATTAGATCCCAATGGTCTCCGTCCTCTTTCTATTGGAAAATTAGATCATAGCTATATTTTCTCTTCAGAAACCTGTGCCTTTGATAGTATTGGTGCAGATTATGTTCGCGAGGTAGAACCGGGAGAGTTAATTATCCTTGATGATGATGGAATGAGATCAGACCGTTTTACAATTAATACAAGGCGTTCGATCTGTAGCTTCGAATATATCTATTTTGCTAGACCAGATAGCGATATAGCAGGGGTAAATGTTCATTTAGCTCGCAAAAGACTTGGCAAAAAGCTAGCTCAAGAGCACAAAGTTATAGCGGATGTCATTACTGGAGTACCCGATTCTAGTATTTCAGCGGCCATAGGCTATGCAGAAGAAGCAGGAATTCCTTATGAGCTTGGTTTAATTAAAAACCGCTATGTTGGAAGAACCTTTATTCAACCTAGTCAAGAGCTAAGGGAAAAAGGGGTTAAGATGAAGTTGAGCGCTGTTAGAAAAGTGGTCGAGGGAAAGCGGGTTGTTTTGATTGATGATTCCATTGTTCGCGGAACAACCAGTGGTAGAATTATCAAAATGCTACGCGAAGCAGGGGCAACCGAAGTTCATGTTAGAATTAGTTCTCCTCCGGTTAAAAATCCTTGCTTTTATGGAATTGACACCTCGTCAAGGGAAGAGTTGATCGCAGCAAGTAAATCGGTCGAAGAAATTAGAGAATATATTGGGGCAGATAGCTTAGAATTTTTAAGTATCGAAGGGATGCTAGAGGCCATCAATGAGCAAGAGACAAAATCACAGATTAACCAGCATTGTTTAGCATGCTTTAACTCTGATTATCCTACTGAGGTTTATCAAGATAATTCTTTAAATCTAGCAACAGAGATGTTGGGGGTGAAGAAATGAGCGAACGCTATAAACAAGCAGGAGTAGATATTGATGCGGGAAATGAAGCGGTAGAACGGATTAAGAGTCATGTGAGCAAAACCTATCGCCCAGAAGTGAGAACCGACTTAGGTGGTTTTGGTGGCTTGTTTTCTTTGCAAAATAAATATAAAAAACCGATTTTAGTTTCTGGAACGGATGGAGTAGGAACCAAATTAAAAGTGGCAGTTGCAATGGATAATCATCAAACGATCGGAATCGATTTAGTGGCGATGTGTGTGAATGATATTTTAGTATATGGTGCAGAGCCCTTATTTTTCCTCGATTATATAGCAACAGGTAAGCTGCAGCCAGAGAAGATGGAAGAGATTATTGCAGGGATTGCGGATGGCTGTATCCAAGCAGGTTGTTCTTTGATCGGTGGAGAAATGGCTGAGATGCCAGGAATGTATCAGGAAAAACATTATGATCTTGCGGGATTTGCAGTAGGTGTTGTTGAGGAAGAAAAAATGATTGATGGTAAAAGCATAAAGGCTGGAGATGTCATCCTTGGTCTGAGCTCAAGTGGATTGCATAGTAATGGCTACTCTTTAGCTAGACATTTGTTACTAGAAAACGAAAACGATTACCCGTCATTTGATTTAAAAGCAAAACTTCCAGAATTAGAGGATAAGCAGCTTGGCGAAGTATTATTAAAGCCTACTAAAATCTACGTAAAACCCGTTTTAAAATTAATAGAGGAAATAGAAGTTAAGGGAATGGCCCATATAACAGGTGGTGGCTTTATTGATAATATTCCTAGAACATTACCTGATGGATTACAAGCAATAATACATTTAAATTCCTGGGATATTCCGCCAATATTTGCCCTACTTCAACAGACAGGAGATATTCCAACCGAGGAAATGTATCGCACCTTTAATATGGGAATTGGGTTCATTATAATTGTATCCAGTGAAAATGCAGCTGAAGCAATAAATCTTCTTGAGCAATTAGGTGAAGAGGTCTCAATCATTGGAAAAGTGCAAGCAGGAGAAAAGGGAGTTATTTTAGTAGGAGAAGATAACCAATGAAAAAAATAGCGGTATTTGCTTCGGGAAACGGTTCGAATTTTCAAAGTTTAGTTGAAGCAGAAGTTGAAGGAGACTTAAATGGCCATGTCACAATTTTAATCTCTGATCGCCCGAATGCATATGTAATACAACGGGCAAAAATGCTTGATATTCCTGTCTTTTATTTTGATCCAAAGCAATATGAATCAAAAAAAGATTATGAAACAGTAATTATTGAAGTTTTAAAAGAATTCGGGATTGATTTAATCGTATTAGCAGGGTATATGCGCCTAATTGGAAAAGAACTTTTACAGGCTTTTCCAAATCGGATCATTAATTTGCATCCGTCCCTCCTACCAGCTTTTAAAGGAAAGGATGCAATCGGTCAAGCTTATCACTATGGCGCAAGGTTTACTGGGGTTACAGTTCATTTTGTTGATGAAGGAATGGATACTGGATCAATCCTACTTCAAGAGGTTGTCCGGATTGAACAAGAAGATAGTGTAGAGCAATTAACACAAAGAATCCATGATGTAGAGCACCAATTGTTAATTAAAGCAGTTAATATCGTACTTGATGGAAATTATGAGATTATAAATAGAAGAGTTATTTTACATTAAAAAATTAAATAAAAGCTAGCTTTATTATTTAAATAAACGAAGTTATTTATGAGGTAATGGGGGAATAAAGGATGAAGAAAAGAGCATTGATCAGTGTATCTGATAAACAAGGTATAGTGGAGTTTGCCAAAGCCTTGGTTGAATTAGACTATGAGATTATATCTACAGGGGGAACCAAAAAAGAGTTTGAGAATGCTGGGGTTCCTGTCATCAGTATTTCAGATATAACAGGATTTCCCGAGATTATGAATGGCAGAGTTAAAACCTTACATCCTAATATTTTTGCAGGGCTTCTTGCGATAAGAAATAATGAAGAGCATATGAATCAACTACAAACTCATGATATTTCACCCATTGAACTCGTTGTGGTTAACCTATATCCCTTTAAAGAAACGATTTCAAAACCAAATGTAAGCTGGGAAGAAGCGATTGAGAACATTGATATTGGTGGGCCATCCATGCTAAGAGCAGCTGCAAAAAACCATCAGGATGTAGCAGTTGTTACAGATCCTCTAGACTATACCCTGCTAATTGAACAGTTAAACGAAACAAAGGAAATAAGTCTGGATACGAAAAAAATGCTTGCTGGCAAGGTGTTTCAGCATACAGCAGCCTATGACACCTTAATTGCGCAATATTTCTTAAACCAAAAAGAAGAGCAATATCCAGAAAGCTTAACCTTAACCTTTGAGAAGGTTCAGGATTTAAGATATGGTGAAAATCCGCATCAAAAAGCCAGCTTTTATAAGCAAGTATTATCTAAAGAAGGTTTAGCAACTGCAAAGCAATTACATGGTAAAGAGTTATCCTATAACAATATTCAAGATACCAATGCCGCTTGGGAAATTGTAAAGGAATTTAGTGAACCAGTGGTTGTTGCGGTTAAACACATGAATCCATGTGGGGTTGGTATTGGAGAGAACCTTTTTGAAGCTTATACAAGGGCATATGAAGCAGATCCTATTTCTATTTTTGGTGGAATCGTAGCCACGAATCAGGTTATAGATGAGGCAACAGCAAATCAATTAAAGGAAATATTTTTAGAAGTAATTATTGCCCCAGCATTTGAAGATAAAGCAGTAGAGATCCTTACCCAAAAGAAAAATATTCGCTTATTAGAGCTGAAAGAAGAACAACGTGATATCCATGCGAAAAAGTTCGTATCGGTAGCAGGTGGTTTGCTAGTTCAAGATCAGGATCAATATGCGATAGAAGCAAGTGATTTGAAAATAGTTACTAAGCGTCAACCAACAGAGGAAGAGCTTAAGCAGCTATTATTCGCTTGGAAGGTAGTTAAGCATGTTAAATCCAATGCCATTGTGTTAGCCAATAATAAACAAACCGTTGGCGTTGGAGCTGGACAAATGAACCGAGTTGGTGCAGCAAAAATTGCAATAGAACAAGCAGGAGTATTAAGCAATGGTGCAGTCCTAGCTTCTGATGCCTTTTTCCCAATGCCTGATACAGTAGAAGAGGCGGCAAAGGCAGGGATAACGGCCATTATTCAGCCTGGTGGCTCCATTCGTGATCAGGATTCTATAGAGGAAGCAGATAAGCACGGAATAGCAATGGTCTTTACAGAGGTACGCCATTTTAAACATTAAGTGAATCGAGGTGCAGTATGAAGGTCCTAATCATTGGTCAGGGTGGAAGAGAGCATGCGCTTGTACGGTCGATAAAGAGAAGTCCAAAGGTGGAGCAGGTTTATTGTGCACCTGGCAATGGCGGTATTGAAAAAGATGCCATTTGTCTAGCGATTAACGAATTGGATTTTGAGGGATTAACAGCTGCAGTAAAGCAATATGAAATAGATTTAACGATTGTTGGCCCAGAGCAACCTTTAATAGAAGGAATTGTCGATTATTTTCAGGTAAAAAGACTTCCAATCATTGGCCCAACTAAATTAGGCGCTCAAATGGAAGGGAGCAAAGCCTTTGCGAAGGAGCTAATGAAGAAGTATCAGATTCCAACTGCACAATATCACGTATTTGTAGATAAAGAATCTGCTATAAACTATGTTAAAGAAAACGGGGTACCGATTGTCATCAAAGCGGATGGTTTAGCAGCAGGAAAAGGAGTTATTGTCGCCTTCGAAATGGAAGAAGCAATACAAGCCATTCACAATATAATGGAGGAACGGAAATTTGGAGAAGCAGGCCAAAAGATTGTTATTGAAGAATTTCTACAGGGAGAAGAATTAACGGTGCTTGCTTTTGTTGATGGAACAATAGTTCTACCTATGGAGGCTGCTCAAGATCATAAGCCTGTCTTTGATGGAGACAAAGGTCCGAATACTGGTGGAATGGGGGCTTATTCACCAGTACCACATATTAAAGCAGAATTAATAAACCAAATTGTGGAGCAAATTATTCAGCCAACGGCCAATGCATTGGTTAAAGAGGGGATTCATTACCGTGGAATCTTATATACCGGTTTAATGCTAACAGAAAATGGGCCAAAGGTGATTGAATATAATGCAAGATTTGGTGACCCTGAAACGCAGGTAGTATTACCAAGGCTTGCGACAGATCTAGTCGATGTTTTTCTTGCGATAAATAATGGACAATTGGCTACAATTCAGCTTCAATGGAAAAAAGAATCTGCAGTATGTGTGGTTATGAGTTCAGATGGTTATCCTTTAACCTATGAAAAAGGAAAACCTATTTATTTTGAGGAGCTATCAGAGGAAATAGAAGTATTTGTTGCTGGCGCTACTAAAAGAGGAGAGAGCTTAATAACCTCAGGCGGTAGAGTGTTGAGTGTGACAGGGTTAGGGGAAGACATCATCACTGCAAAAGAGCTTGCCTATTCAGGAATCGATTGTATTTCTTTTCAGGGTGCACATTTTCGAACAGATATTGCAAATAGGGCGATAGCCAAAATGAGTACAATATAAAAAATAAATGGTATTGAAATTTAAAAATCCCAACTTACAGATTTAAATGCGGTTGGGATTTTTTTTGCCTACACCTTAAAAGGGCTTGGCGATAAGCCAAGTTTTTCTAACAAATTATCCTTTAGTGACCTTTTTCTTTATCCCGTTCCTCTTGCTTCATAAAGATATATCCAAGTGTCAACAATGAACCGATGACAAGGGCCCAGATAAAGAAGGTATCGCTAATAAACTCGAAGATATCTAACATGCTTATCCCTCCATTAATTTCCTTATCGATTAGTATTTGTAGGATTAGAAAAATCATCCTAAAAGTTTAATGGCAAAAATTTGTTTTTTGGTTTGTGACATTTATCACTGTGCATATGTTTTAAAAGAGGTAAAGTGGTATTTGTGTTTAAGAAAAGTAATACAAAAATGCAACAAGATAGGAAACTTAGGAGGGAACAACAAGAATGAGTATGTTTTGTTATCAATGCCAAGAAACAGCAAAAAATGAAGGTTGTACGATCGTTGGGGTTTGTGGAAAAACAGACGATGTCGCTAACCTACAAGATTTGTTAATCTTTGCTCTTAGAGGAATTTCCGTATATGGAGTTAAAGCAAAGGAATTAGGAATCTATGATGAGTCTATCAATAAGTTTGTTGCACAAAGCTTATTTTCAACGATTACAAACGTAAACTTTGATCCAGTAAAATTTGAGAATTGGATTAAAGAAGCATTAAGCATTAGAGAAAACCTAAAAGATAAATTCCTAACTGCATATAAAGAACAAAAGGGTGTTGAATTCCAAGAATCTTTACCAGATGCAGCAACTTGGTATAGTGACAATGTTGCAGACTTCTATGTAAAAGGTCAAGAAGTAGGTGTACTAGCAACAAAGAATGAAGATATCCGTTCATTACGTGAATTACTTACTTATGGATTAAAAGGAATCTCTGCTTATGTGGAGCATGCTTTTGTATTAGAAGGAAAAAATGAAGAAATTTTTGACTTCCTATTAGAAGGCTTAGCAGCAACTGCAGATGAATCTTTAACAATCGAAGATCTAATTGGTATGACATTGAAAACTGGAGAAGTTGCAGTTAAAGCAATGGCAATGTTAGATGCTGCAAATACTGGAACCTATGGTCACCCAGAACCAACACAAATCAATATCGGTGTTAGAAACCGTCCTGGTATTTTAATCAGTGGTCATGACCTAAAAGATCTTGAAGAGTTGTTAGAGCAATCAAAGAATAAAGGCGTTGATGTTTATACTCATGGTGAAATGCTACCAGCAAACGCTTATCCATTCTTCAAAAAGTATGATCACTTCGTAGGTAACTATGGTAACTCCTGGTGGGAGCAAACAAGAGAATTTGAATCCTTCAATGGACCAATTTTAATGACAACGAACTGTTTAGTACCACCAAAAGGATCCTATGATGATCGTGTATATACGACTAGTGTAGTAGGCTTCCCAGGATTAGCTCATATTGAGGATCGCGAAGCTGGTAAGCAAAAGGATTTCTCTGCCATTATTGAGCATGCATTACGTTGTGAGCCACCAACAGAAATCGAAAGCGGAAGCATTATGGGTGGTTTTGCTAGAAACGCAGTATTAGGAGTAGCAGACCAAGTAGTTGATGCTGTAAATAACGGAGATATTAGTCGCTTTGTGGTTATGGCTGGTTGTGAAGGCCGCCATAAAACAAGAGATTACTATAAGGATTTAGCACAAGAGTTACCACAGGATGCAGTTGTACTAACAGCTGGTTGTGCGAAATACCGTTACAATAAGCTAGACCTTGGAACCATTAATGGTATTCCTCGTCTATTAGATGCTGGTCAATGTAACGACTCTTATTCCTTAGTAATGATCGCACTAAAGCTTGTTGAAGCAACAGGAGTTAAAGATATTAACGAGCTTCCAATCTCTTATGATATTGCTTGGTATGAGCAAAAAGCGGTTGCTGTATTATTAGCATTATTACACTTAGGTGTAAAAGGAATCCGTTTAGGACCAACTTTACCAGCATTTATCTCTCCAAACGTATTAAAAGTGTTAGTTGAAAACTTTGATATTAAACCAATTGGAGAAGTAGAAAAAGACCTAGAATTAATTATGCAGGGTAACTAATTATAAAAAGAAAATAAAGCATAAGAATAAGAATAAAAAGCGAGCCAACTATGGCTCGTTTTTTGTATATTAGATTTGATATAATCAATGTAATACGATTGAGATACTGTTATCTGAGGTGTATAAAATGTATCACTTTATTGTCAATCCTGTTGCAAAAGGTGGCAAATTGAAAAAGGAATGGCCAAGATTGGAGAAGTTAATCGAAAGTAAAATTAACGCTTATAAGGTTCATTTTACTGAATATCATGGACATGCTACTGAAATTGTAAGTAATCTAACCGTTGTTAATGAAGAAATTACCATTATCGCCGTTGGTGGTGATGGGACAATGAATGAAGTACTTAATGGAATCGTGAATTTTGATACAACAAGAGTTGGCTATATTCCATTTGGTTCTGGGATGGATTTCGCTAGAGGAAATGGAATTCCTTTAAAACCAGAGAAAGCACTAAATACTATTATACAGGGAAAGTTAAAAAGGATAAAAACGAGCAAAGTAACAGGAGATAATGGGGTTGAAAGGCGTTTTGCAAGTAACTGTGGAATGGGCTTTGATGCAGAGGTTTCTAGTGCAGCTAGCATTGAGAAAACCTCTTTAAAGAAGCTGTTTAACAAACTTAATCTTGGTACTCTTATCTATGTATACTTAGTTCTAAAGCATCTACTAACATTTAATAGACTAGCTATTGAGGTTGTTCAGGATGGACATCAAAGGAAATATAACAATGCTTGGTTTATTACTTTCTCCAATAACCCATATGTTGGTGGTGGGATGATGATGAATCCAAAGGCCAACCCTTCGGAAAAAATACTGGATGCGACAGTGGCCTTTGATTTAAGTCGTGGGCAAATATTAAGGCTACTTCCTACTATTTTTAAAGGAACGCATATTAATCATCAAGGAGTAGAACTGTTAAAAGGAAATAATTATCAGGTAAATAGTAATCGTCCAGTTGAAGTACATGTGGACGGCGAAGTAATTGGCCAATGCACTACTTTATCTGTACAGCTTCAAAAGGAAGAAATACTTATTTTTGCTTAAATCGTTAAATCATCAAGCTATTCAAACTTAGAGAAAATGTTTTTCTTCTTTTTTTCCGTTTTTTGAATGACAGCGATTATATTATTTCGGTGGGCGTATAAAATAGCAATATATACGATGACTGCGATAATATCAATCGCTGTTTTATTTTTGATTAAAGTTAAAGCCAACAGTATTGTATAGGTTATGAGCATAGCTAAAGATTCGTATTTTGTGATTAGCCAGAAAAGGATAGTCATAAGAAGTCCAATGGGAACCAAAATTGGTTGAAGAAATAATAAGACTCCCCCAGTAGTTGCAACTCCTTTTCCACCGTAAAACCCAGTAAAGATTGGGAACAAATGGCCTAGAATAACCATTAATCCAGATAATATAATGAAATCCGTGTTTTTTGTTAATGTAGAAGCCATCCAAACAGTAATAAATCCCTTTAAAAGATCAATCGCAATAACAATAATGCCAACTTTTTTTCCTAGTACTCTGCCAGCATTAGATCCTCCTAGATTTTTGCTTCCATACTCTCTAATATCCTTTTGAAAAAAGTATTTACCAATTATAAAGGAAGGGGAAAGAGAGCCAACAAGATAACTGTAAATAGTAATTATAAGAAGTGTAATGTTTAATTCTATCATTTGTCTTCCACCAATCTCGTATTACTTTCAATCTATCCTAATTCTATCAAAAAGGGGATAAACTATCCTATTATATTTCTAATTAATTAATACAATTAATTTTCAGAAAAATCGCACCTTTTCCTCGAAATTTACGTCTAAATAATTAGATAATATTGGAAAAAATGATTTAATGCAGATTAACAAAGTTTAGAAATTTATTAAAGGAATTTAGAGAAGGGGTGAGTTAATGCAATATATATTTTTAATAATATGGCTTATTTTAGTTGGGTTTATTGCTGTAAAACCAAAACAAGTATGGGAAATTACTCAAGGTTGGAAGGCGCATCGTGAACCGCCCAAAATCTACTTTTTCTTAATGCGATTGTTTGCTGTGGTCTTTTTTATTTTTGGTTTTATTGCTCTTATTCTAGGTTTTAAGTAATTTTCTTTAAAAGTAGCATTTTTATGGGAGGAGAGTGTAGTGGTGAAAAAAATAATCCTTTTTTCAATTGTATTCATGATGCTACTTATATTAGGGTGTTCAAACAATGTAGATGTAACCATAGACGAGGTTAGATCATTAGTAGAAACGTCTCTTCAAGATGATGAATCTATTTCGGAGTTTAAAATTAATAACTTCGAATTTAGCCATGAAAATCAAAACGGAGAAAAGGTATATCTATTAAACTATTCAATGAAGCCAACTGATCCTAAAAATTATATCTTGGCTGGTAGTGGTGTAAAAGGCGAAGATGGCTGGATTAATGACAGAGTCTATTATATAACCTATACCAAGAAAGAAGAATTAGTCTTTTCTACAAGCCCTTAATATTTCAAAAGAAGTACTTTGAAACGAGGAAATATGAGGGGGTTAAGGGGTAAAATGAAAATCAATAGATCTACAATGATTTTACTTATAGTTTTAGGGGTGTTATTAGCAGTTTTCGTTAACTTATACGAAGAGAATCAAAGATATGAGAAGTATCTCTCTGAGCGCCTATTCAATTTGTCGTCTCCAGTAAATAGTGCAATTTATGAAATAGATAAGATATTAGAAAAGAATGAAAGCGATTTTAGTATTGAAGATTATGAATCACTAATTTTCTACTATAATATAATTACAAAAAATGTTCAGGATATGGAGTATTTGGCCTCTAAGTTAGATAAGGAGAAATATCAAGGGGAGTTAAGAAACATCCCTGCACAATTTAGTAATCAAACTAGTTTTTTTCTTTTTAAAAAAGTAGATAGCATTAAGCAGGGGAATTCAAATTTAAGTAATAATGATGCAGGTAAACTCCAACGTATGAGAGAAGTTAACTCCAAATGGATTAATATTTTTGAAAAATATTCGGTCAGTGAAAAATTAAAAGATTGGGGTCAGAATGGAAAGGCAATAAATGAAGCATACTGGGTTGAATTGCTGTATGATTTATCAAATAGCACATCTCTTACTGATATTGGTGAGATGCGTTATTGATTATTATCTCTGAAAGGAAGATTTTGATGAGAAGGACGATTACGGTTATTTTACTCATATTGTTAACATTATTAATTGGATGTAGTAAGACACCAGAAATGAACAATAATTATTACTTATTATTAATGGGCGAAAGTAATACTTGGAAGGTAGATTCTTACGAGCTATCGATTACTCCAGATACCCTTAAAGCAGGCAACGGAACACTTACAATGAAAAATGAAACGGAATACCAGACAGAATACATTAATATGGAAGTCCATGCTGTTATTGATAACAAAGATACTGTGATCCAGTCAACGGCAGTGTCAGGAAGTCATACAAGTATTGCCCAAATAAATACCGGATCGATCGAAGGTGGAACTTTTTATAATAAAGACGGCAAAGCGATTGAATTAGCTAATATTAGTGATATTTATATGACTGTTGAGTGGCAAGAAAATACTGGTAGTAAAAAGAACATAACAGAAACAATCTATTTATATGGGAAAAATAAGAATCAATAATTGCAGACCTTCCTATTGGGGCGATTAATGGATTATTTACATCATTATAATACATAGTTTCTTGTGCTAACGATGAAAAAAGTTAAGATGTTCAGCCAAATTCTAAAGAGGGGGAGATTTTATCAGATTTTTAGGGTTGCTAGTTTCATTAATTCCGCTGCCATTTTTGTTTCACTATTATGAAATTTCTCAAGTTCCAAATAGACCAACTTTCTTGTTTACAGGTGCATTGTTATTTGCTATTTTAGCAGGGCTCTTATCTATAAAAGTTAAGCTTAAAGATATGATTTTAGCAAACACCATTAATATAATAGTATCTGTTGCGTTAGGGTCACTGTTTATAAATCCCCCAAATGGTTCTTGGTTTAACCCTTTTGGAATGAATATCGCAATTATATTTACTGGTATTGTTATTTTTTTTGTAATGTTATTAATTCGGTTTGTTTCAAAAGTCATATTAGATGAGACTGAAAATTGATTAAATTCTTATGCTCTAACGACAACAGATAATTGAAAAAAGGATTTTTGGGGGAACGGTTGGGGAGAGAAAATGAAGTTATTTATATACTTCGGATTGATGATTGTTTCATTGATTGTTTCTATATTTTTGGGACATTTTCAAATGAAACTAACTAATAAATTTTAAATAAGAGCTATTGGATTTTTATATGAAGTGTAAATGAGGTGGAGAGTTTTTGTTTTTAAGGGAAAGAAAATTTATTAGTCGTTTGTCGAGAAGAAATAAATTAGCTATATTGGGCGTAATCATTAGTTTCTTCAGTATTTTTATCGTTAATCTTTCCGTTATAGCTTTTTGTGTATCTTATTTAATTGGAGTATTTTTAATCTTTATTAGCACTTTTATTGATGTGGAGAAACTCAATAAAAATAATATAGGGAAGATTATATCAAGAATTGGATTGGTATTGATAATGTTAGGAATATTTGTCCCAACTTGCATTCTTAAAAATCTGAATTTTAGTTATTTTCAAATAATAGGTAGCTTATTGATGTTAATCGGATTATCATTAAAAAGTACAAAAAAGGAGAAAGATTTTTAAACATGGAGATTGTTGAATAAGGCAATCGCTTCTTGTGCTACCGAGCAGAATAATTGAAGAACGATAGGATATAAATTCATAGAAAAAAAGACCTGCGGTAGTATGTCAAGAG
>DJVJ01000047.1 GCA_002441135.1 Caryophanales bacterium UBA6259
TTGTAACTTTTGAGCAGTGGGTAAACAAAGACAATGTTATGTATGATATGATTTACAGCGCCCAGGCCTTTCATTGGCTTGATCCTAAGCTCAAATATGAAAAATGCCACAAGCTTCTAAAGGATAATGGATATCTTGTTCTCTTCTGGTATAATCCTAGCGATGATAATTCACCAAAAGCAAAGGAAAGGCAAAAGAAGATTGATAGGATTGTTAATAAATATATTTCTAGTTATTTTATAAAAGATGAAAATTTTCAAAGACGTCAACATGATGGAGTATATAAAGAAGATGATAGGATAAAAGAGATTGAGGACTCAGGTTTATTTACCTTAGTAGAGAAAATAGAGTATATCCATGAAACAAGAAATAATGCAGACCAATATTTAAAAACTATGAAATCTGTACCAGCGTTTGCATCAGTAATCGATGGTTTGGATGATTTGAGCATTAGCAATATGAATAATGAAATTAAAGAAGTAATCAATGAATATGGTGGATATGTAAGCTCATTCTTAAACTTTTCTTTATACATAACAAAAAAAGTGAGGTAAGTTATTAAAGGAATAAATCTCTTTGTGTAGAATTTTATTATAAATTAGAAAGTTTAGTTAAATTAATGAATAAGAGAGAGATTCAAGTATCTAGCTTTTGTTAAAACGAAATAAAGGAGGAAACGGAATGTCTAATATTGATTTAGAAAAAGAAGAACTTGGAAAACCTAAGATTGAAATAAAGAGAATGGAAGGTGAGCCAACTGCTGCTTTTAAAGGAGCATCCTGGGCAGCGTTATTAGTGGGTGCTATAGCTTATTTAATTGGCTTGTACAATGCAACAATGCAGTTGAATGAAAAAGGATATTACTTCGCTGTTTTAGTATTTGGATTATATTCAGCAATATCCTTACAGAAAGCAGTAAGAGATAAGGATGAAGGTGTGCCTGTTACTGGTGTTTATTTTGGTGTTAGTTGGTTTGCATTAATCATAGCAATATCATTAATGGCAATTGGTTTATACAATGCTGGAAGTATTACATTAAGTGAAAAAGGCTTTTATGGAATGGCTTTTGTTCTTAGTCTATTCGCCGCGATAACAATACAGAAGAATATTAGAGATACAGAAAAAGCTAGAGGAAAATAAAAATATTTATTAAGCATACTAGGAGCTATTCTTTAAGAAAAAGAATAGCTTTTAATTGTAAAGAATGGAATTATTCATTCAGTAGAAAATAAATGATGAAAATAAGGCCAAGCTACCCGGAAAACTAATTGAAGATACAATTTGCAAAACCAGAATAAACTTTAATGATAGACTGTTGGAGATAGGCGCAGGAACAGGAGTTGATAGAGAGGAAGCAGCTTGATTTGGACAGTATAACAAGATCTTATAAGGATTTACGATAAACTTAATAAATATAATCTTTGCTCTCCTAGATTAAGCTTGTAGAGTTTTTTATTTTGTATAATATTTCTACTATAAATATACAAGAAAAGGAAATTTGTTGTTTATGTAGAAAAGTAAGGTATATATTTTTTGAGAATTCTTACCAAACAATTCTTTAAGTGATTTATTCTGGGTGAAGTATTTAAGTTAAAGGTAGTATAAGAAACATTAAAAGCCCTTTGGATAATCTGTTTTAGGGGATGGTTTGACTGATATCGGAAAGAAGTAAAAATTACCGACATTATAGTCACTAATTCCACTTATTAGGAGTTCACGACATTATCGTCGATACTGAAACGTTATGTGACATACTAAGAAAAATTTGAAGGAGTGGAAGAATGATTAGTTTAATTAACGAAAAGATAAAGCTGTATGAAAGTAAATTTCCTCTACTAGGGATGTTTTTGTTTACTGAAGCAAACCCGCATATTGTGAAGATTCTTAAAGATATCGATTATTGGAACGCACTTGAAGCACTTTCGGGTGACAATATTGGTATTTTTGCCACAAGTCTATTCAAAGGTAGCTATGCATTTCCACCATCAAAGCCTGGATATTTGTCAATGATGATTCCGGTGTGGCAGGAACCAAAAGAAAATAAAAAGATTCTATCTTTTTTTAACATAGAGAATAGTAGAGAGTTACCTTTGTTTGTAATATTTTGTTTTGAAGATAATGAAATACGTTTACATAAAATTAGTATAGAAGAAGAGAACTCTGATAAAGCATTTAATAGTATTAAGAATACCTTGGAAATCATAGATTCGATTTATGGAGATGGGAATCGTAATAGTCTCAGCAAACAAGATGCATTTCGAAAATTGAGTAATAAAATCCTCTTTGAAAAGGCCAGTGGTAAATTTAAAACCCTTTTAGACATTGTTTCGACTCTTAGAGGTGTTATAGGGTTGTAAGTATTCATTTCCACACGTCAGATAATAGAGAATTCCCGACACTTAATAAGATGAAAGTGGAATGGTGCCTCGGGAATTCTCGAAACGTTAGATGAAAGAAATATATTAAGAAAAAATTAACTTGGAGGATGAAAAATGTCTGAGTTTAAATGCACAAACGAAGATTTAAATTATTTCAATATATATGGAGACTTTCAAGGTTGTTTTGCTGTTCCATATGATACTGATGAAGAAATGATTAAGAGAATAATGGCCGCTATGAAATCTTATACGATGGGATATAAAAAAATAGATTATGTATATAATAATTATGCTCAACATTGGAAATTTGATGATGAGAAAAGGTCAGAAGGGTTCATTAAAGCTCACAAAATACTAGTACCACATCTAAAAGTTATGGATAAATTAGATGATTCTTTAAATAATTTAGAAGAAAGTTTAAATTTAGGTAGATTTGCTGTTATTGCAGGAATAACAAGGTTAAGAAATACTTTTAGATCGATCCATTCATTGATAATAAAGGGTTATCACTTTGAGGCTATTTCGTTAGTGAGATTACTCCTAGAACAAACGGCTTGGTTTTATAACATTTATGATTATTTCGATGGAAGTTTTTTTGATATACAGCCACATAAATCTATAAAAGATCTAAAAAAAATAATTCCTGATGTCGGGAAATTATATGGAGAACTAAGCAAATATACCCATGTTATATCAACTAAAACATTTGAATTTATAGAACTTGATAAAGAGAGTAGGAATGGTAATTCTATTAATCATATAATACATCTATCTAATGACAAATTTAGATATATAGCAATGCGTTTATACTTTAATACAATATTAGTTTTGTTTAACGTGGTTCAAATTGTATTTATAGAGTATAAATTAGATTTTGAATTTCCTATTGAACAAAATAAAGTTAGGAAATATTTAGAGGATATTGGTTTATTATTAGAAAAAAACAATAGTATTAAAGAATATTGATTGCTATTCAATGATGACGTATATTTTCCATCATCTAATAGCATATCCCAGCGTCGGCTTAGCAGGGAAGTAACTCAAAAGATCTAAGCCTAGGTCGCATGAAGTGTTTCCAATGAAGTATTAAATCGACAACTAGCGGAGTCTGATAAGGAAGATGACGTGATAGAACCAATAGAAGGCGAAGTTGATCATTTGTTTGTAATTGAAAATTCTGATGATGTTGAATCTGTAATTCAATCGATTATCAATCTTACTTTAAGCAAGTGATTCTTTAAGTAGACAAGATCAATTTTTGTGGACCGACCTCCGTCTTTATTCGAAGAAGTTAGGGACAATCCATCAGATACTAATGCATTCACTCTAAGGGGGCGAGTACCTCGGTTGTCGGGATGTTTTTGGCAAAATAGTAGCTCAGACAAAACATGACCCAGCCTAAGGTAAGAGCTATCTAAGGCTGGGTCATGTCGTAAATGAGGGAACGTCCCTGCCAAGAAATATATTGTAATTCGTGAAATGAGGTTTTTAGATGATACTTTTCCAGAAGGATGAACTATCTGTAAGGGAATTGACAGAAAAAGATGCTATAACCCTCGTAAAATGGTTGTCCGATCCTACAATATTAGAGTATTACGAAGGTCGTGATCGTCCTCACAATCTTCAACAAGTACATAAACATTATTATGAGAATCGTGACAATATAACTCAATGTATTATTGAATACAAAGGAAAAGAAATTGGCTATGTACAATTTTATCCTATTACTGCAGAAGAACGCGAAAAGTACGGATATAAGAATTATGAAGAACCGATATATGGAATGGATCAATATATTGGAGAGGTTGATTGTTGGAATAAAGGGATTGGAACAAAACTTATTAAATCATCTACTGAATACTTAACAAGTAAAGGTATAAATAAAATCGTAATGGACCCACAAGCATGGAATCATCGAGCATTAAGAACATATGAAAAATGCGGATTTATTAAGAAGAAGTTTTTACCGAAACATGAATTGCATGAAGGCGAAATGAAGGACTGTTGGTTAATGGAATATAATAAATAGTTTTTTTATTCTCAGCAAAGCCCTAGCCTAACATAGGAATTATGTAAATAAAGGAGAGATTTAATTATGATTGAGTTTTGGGATGAAATGTCGACAAAAGAAGAAGTGGATAAGGATGATGAATATATAAATAGACAACTTAGGTGGAGAGAAATAGAGAGAAACCTTGAAGGAGTTCACACTATTTTAGATATTGGAGCTGCTACAGGTGCTTTTTCCATTCCACTTGCTAAGATGGGGTATGATGTAACTCATTTCGACATATCAAATAAGATGATAGATGTTGCTAAAAATAAGGCAAAAGGATTAGATAATATTACATTTATCCAAGGAAATGCTAAAGATTTATCAATGTTTGCAGATAGACATTTTGATTTGGTATTAAATTTAGATGGGGCAATCTCTTTCTCTGGCATAGATGCTGATATAGTTATTTCCGAAAGTTGTAGAGTTTCAAAAAATAAATTACTTGTTTCCGTTTCAAATAAAGGCTGTATGGTAGCGACATGGTTAAATTTTAGTATTAATCAACACAAAAGTATTACTCCAGCAGTATATGAAATGATGAAAAATGGATATTGGAATTTAGATCAATTTGATACAAATAAAGCTATAGCTGAAAACTATTTCCCAATAGAATCTTTTAAAGCCTATACTCCTCAAGAATTGAAGAGAACATTAGAGGAAAATAAGATGAAAGTACAGTTCTCAAGAAGTATTGGAAGTCTAAGCCATTTATATTTATTACATCTATATAGACAGAAGCCAAATGAGGCGAAATCAAGTAATATTGACAATAGTGAGCAATTTATCGACTTATGTGAAAAATTTGATATAGAAATTATGCCTAATGGACCAGGCTCGTTTAGAAGAGCAGGAGTTATAGCATTAGCAGAAAAATTGAAGTGAATTTAGTTCCCTCAGACTGATGGTTTGGGGGAATTTTTTTGCTTTATTACAATAAAAACATAACTGAATTTGATAAAAATTTATTGCAAAACGATAAATAATCTGTTAAATTCAAATTGAAAATACATAAGTGAGGTGCTTTTTATGAAACGCGGTTCAACACTTTTTTTAAAGATAGCAGTATTTCTTATTGGAGCTCCAGTCCTTGCTTTGGGGGGATTTGGGTTGCCTTGGTTGGTTAATCATCCAGTAAACCCAGACTATGCCCATATACTATATCCCATTTTAGTTGGTATGTTTTTATCAGCGATACCGTTTTACATTGCATTGTATCAGGCTTTTAAACTTTTAAGTTATATTGATATGAACAAGGCTTTCTCTCAGATTTCTGTTGTTGCTTTAAAGAATATTAAATACTGTGCAATCGCAATCAGTACCTTGTATGGGGTAATGTTGCCTTTCGTTTTTCTTGTAGCAGAGAAAGATGATGCCCCAGGTCTTATCATAGTTGGAATGGTTCCTATTTTTGCTTCCATGGTGATTGCAGTATTCGCTGCTGTTTTACAAAGACTTTTGCAAGAAGCGATTGATATAAAATCAGAAAACGATTTAACGGTCTGAGGTGATTAACATGGCAATTATAATAAATATTGATGTGATGCTGGCCAAAAGGAAAATGAGCGTAACTGAACTTTCGGAGAGAGTTGGAATAACAATGGCCAATCTTTCGATCTTGAAAAATGGAAAGGCAAAAGCGATTCGAATATCCACTCTAGAGGCGATTTGTAAGGCTTTAGAATGTCAGCCTGGTGATATATTGGAATATAAAGATGATGAAGACAGTCAAGGATAAAGGCTGTCGAGGAGGAGGTATAGGTATGGACATTAACAATCAAATTGCTGAAAATATCAATAACCCCCATGAGCTAGAGAGAATATTTAGAAAAGACCCAGAAGCTTTTGAAAAATCATTTACATACGTTTGGGAACAAAACCCTGATTCACAGGTACTTGCTGTTTGGTATGAAAGATTGCATTTTAAGGAGACTGCAAATACTGAAAATGCTTCTTTGCTTCAGAAAGATTTCTTATTAATGGGGATTTTAGCAACTCTAGCTGGATTAAGCACTAGGATAATTATGTATTTTGTAGAATTGGAGGTAATAGCCCCTATTAACCTTGCTTTTGGGATACTTCCATTTATTGCTGCCTATTTTGTATATAATAATACCCCAAAAAAAAGTGTGGTTTACACCCTCGTATCATTATTTTTAGTCTCCGCACTTTATATTAATCTACTGCCGCTGGAATATACAGACAGTATTATTCTGACTTATCTACATCTTCCCATTTTTTTATGGGTATTATTAGGGCTAGCATTTACAGGAAATAAATATGGCATAGGTAGTAAAAGATTAGCCTATCTTAAATTTAATGGGGAATTTGCTATACTCTATGCCACCATGGCAATCAGCGGAATGCTGTTAACGGCATTAACCATGCAGTTATTTACATTTGTCGGAATAAATATAGAAGAATTCTATTTTAAAAATGTCGTTTTATTCGGTGCTGCGGCTCTATCTGTTGTAGCGACATACCTAGTATCAAGGAACCTGAAGCTTGCTAAAAATATTGCACCATATATAGCCAAAATTTTTAGTCCTCTAGTACTTGCTACATTGTTAGTCTATCTTGTTACGGTTATTTGGGTAGGAAAAAGTCCATTCTTGGATCGCGATTTCCTTCTATCCTTTAACGGAATACTCCTTATTGTATTGGCTGTCACTATATTTTCTATTACTGAAAGTGGTGCAGACAAGACAAAGAACATTTCTGACTATATAAATTTTTCCCTAATTGTTCTTGCTTTGATCATTGACAGTGTTGCTTTATCAGCTATAGTATTTAGGCTTTCTTCTTATGGGATTACGCCCAACAGACTTGCTGTTTTAGGCGTAAACATACTTATCTGGGTCAATCTCATTTGGATTATGTTCGCCTATTTTCGATTTTTACAAAACAAAACTGGACCTTCAACTATTCAGGATGCTGTAACCAAGTATTTACCGGTCTATGGACTTTGGGCAGCTTTCGTTGTTGTTATTTTCCCTTTAATTTTTTAATAATAGATATTAAAAATATTATAGTTTAGGTATAGAACGATTAGAGAAATTTATGGTATTGAAGGTACTAATTACCATTGATTATAATTTAATTGTAGGTAAACAGCTGTTACTGGGTATTATCAAATTTTGGGGTTTGGGGGGAAAAGTAATGAGAAATATCAATAAGGAATTAATAGATTGGGCAATTAATAAAATTCAAAAGGATTATCCTGAGGATGTAAGTTTACTTATAGGACATAAGCATTGGAAAATTAAGCCTGACGGAGATGAAGTTGCATTTAACTTCTTCATTCCGGCAACAGAGCATGGTTACTCCTTGGCAAAAACATTTATAATAGATGAAATCGGCTATGATTTGTTTCCTATGTCTTGGGCAAGAGTGGAAGGGTTAGCAAATATAAATGAAGGTATTACTACTTGTCTTGCTGATGGGGTTATTTTATACGCACGTAGTGAAGAAGACAAACAACAATTTATTGATCTTCAACAAAAGCTGCAAGAGAATTTGAAGAACGCTAGTTTTACTTATAAAAAGGGACTTGAGAAAATCAATATCGCGATGGACCTATATAAGAACATGATGTTTGAAGAATCGTTAGGTCAGGTACGTAAAGCAAGTGGATATATCGCGGAATATCTATCACAAGCCATTGCTACTTTAAATGGAACTTACTTTGAAAGAGGCCTAGAGAATCAAATTGAGATATTAGATAATATGAAATATATTCCTGAACAATTTTCTTTTCTGTACCAGAGAATTGTAAAAGCAGAGACTATAAACGAACTAAAAGAAATCACGCATCAAATAATTAGTGTGACACGAACTTATTTTATGGAAAGAGCTCCCCAAAGTGAATTAGAAAACAAAGAGTTTAATTTTGAGGATTTGGCTGCTTGGTACGAGGAAGGCAAATATACATTTAGAAGAATATATTACTATTGTGATCAGAAAGATGTATTTAACTCTTTTGCGTGGGGATTTCATTTCCAACAAGAATTCGATTCGATTCAAGCGGAGTTTGGACTTCAACCTATGGATATTATGAGTGTTTATAACCCGAAAAATCTAGATCTTTTCCGCAAATGGACGGAGCAAATTGAACAATATATTGTCTCAGAAATTAGAAATCATGGGGTTAAAATAAAGGAGTATTCAAGTCTTGAAGAATTTTTAAAGGTAAACTAGTTTAGAGGGGCGATTATAATGAAATATACGAACGCCTCAGATATACTACCTGATAAACTCCTTCGCGAGGTTCAAAAATACGCACAAGGAGAAGCACTTTATATTCCCGCGGTTGCAGAACGTAAAAAATGGGGAGAAAGTTCTGGGGCAAGAAGCTTTTATGAGCATCGAAACCAAGAGATCCGTCAAAAGTTCAGAGAGAATGTTTCTATTGAAAAGTTAGCAGACCAGTATTGTCTAGCTGTAGAAACTGTTCGAAAGATCGTGTATAAGTAGGGAAAGTACAAACAAAAGGGACTATTGCCTTCCGAACTATTAAGTTCGTATTGCAACAGTCCCTACTTTTATTTATTTAAATTACTTCGTTTTTCTGTTCTTCAGTTAATAGCCCAAACAGCTTCAACAGCTTTTGCCAAAAAGTTAGCTGAACAGGTTCTTCAACAACTGCTTTCTCGATTTCAGGGAGTTGGATAGAATCTGTTTTTAGTACAAATTGAACAGCGGAAACATTCGTGTTTTTCTCGGAAACAAAGGAGATGACTTGATCCCCGTTGCCAGAAATACTACTGAGCATTTCATCAATTTTATCATCAATTTCGTTGCTCATACCAGAAGTTCCATTTCTTAATTTCATCGTGCCGTTTTTATAGGCAGCAAGGCCATCTCGCAGTTCTTTTATCCCTGCATTTAGCTCTACACCTGCATTATAAAGTTCATTTGCTGAAGCTGCTATTATTGCGGAAGAAGATTTAAATTCTGCTGTACCGTTTGCCAAATCGGTAGCACCTTGGCCAAGCTGGGAAACACCATCTGTGTAACCCTTTAATCCTTGGGTAAACTGTACAGCACCATCAAGCTGTTTTTTAACCTCAGCAAGGTTAGGGATAGAGGACAATACTTGGCTATAATTCTCCGGTGTAAGTACAGGAAGTCCTAAGCCCATTTGGCCAAGCTTTGCATTAACGGAATCAAATGTTGCTTGTTGGATGGCCAAAGCTCCATTGACTAAAGCATCATTTTGCTTAGTTAATTCATTTAAACCGTTACTTAATGCCGCTGCCCCAGAATTTAACTGAGCTGCGCCATTTGAAAGCTGTAGAAGACCATCATTAAAGGCCTTCATTCCATCCATGTACTTTTGCATTCCGTTTGATAATTGATATACCCCAGTTAATAATCCAGCTGCACCCACATCAAGAGACTTTATGGCATCAGTAAGTTCTGAAATTTGTCCAGTAAACTCTTCGTTGTCAACGTTAATTCCGAGGGCTAGCTTAATACCGTTGATAGTGATTGGTTCCATTTCAAAATCATGAACATCGGCTGTCACGGTAATATCAATCGTGTTACCGGGTAAAACGGTATAAGTAAGCTGCTTTTTGCTTCCCGCTTCAGCAATAGTGGCATTCTCTGCTTCAATATTAGAGCTTAGCTTATTGTCGAGCAAAACTGCGATTTGCAAGGCATAATTGTTAAAAAAGGTGTCGTCGATATTGGTGTTCTGTTGTACTGATATCGTTATTTCTAACTTACCATTTTTTCCGGCAAGTTCAGTTCCAGGAATTTCTTTGCCATCTAAGAAATATTTGATCGCAATATCCCAAGGTAAATCCTTCCCTTCAAGTGAGCCTTGATAGTAAAACTTTTTTGCATCAGTGTTTATCGATATTTGATCATCCTTTTGAATAATTTTTTCAGAGGATGTCATGTTTCTGATATCAGAATAATTACCATAATCGATTATTGAACCGCCGTTAAAGATATTCACTACATAAAGATTGTTTATACTTCCATCTAGGTTCAGTATACCGTAAACCACTTCTTCTTTTGGTGAAGGCTGATTTTCAGCAGATACGGTGAGGACCGTTGTAAAAAGCAATGTAAATGCCAAAGCAAAGGCAAATATTTTTTTCATCGTAATCACACTCCTTATCGTTTATTTATGAAATTTGTTATTCATGGTAGTCTTTTGGATGACTTTATCAAAGAATACAAGTAGCGCTGGTAGTACGCCAGCCACCATCACAAAGGATAGTACTGTTCCTCTACCAAGTAATGTTCCAAGCTCACTAATGATTGGATTGCTTGACGTTAAGGCTAATATATATCCTGCAGACGCAAGAATAGTTGCAGATATAAGGATTGCCACCAAATTATCTTCAATAGTTACTCTCATCGCATCCTTCTTGGTAAGCGTTTGTCTATTATTTAAATAAGCATTGGTGAACAAAATGGCATAGTCCACTGTTGCTCCAAGCTGTACGGTACTAATGATTAAATAGCCAATAAAACTTAAAGGCCGATCGGCAAAATATGGAAAGGACAGGTTAATCCAAATTGCCGTTTCAATGGTAAAGAGTAAAAACAATGGGATGGTCAGTGAACGAAATGTCACCAGTAATACTATAAATATGCCTATAACTGCCACAAGGTTAATCAATGCTGTATCGATGGAAACCACACTACTCATATCATAAAGTGTGGCACTTTGGCCTGCTAAATAATAGTTGTCATAATATTTTGCAGCTGTATCTAAGACAGATTGAACAGTATTAAAGGTGTCTTCGCCTTCCTCAGCCATATTTGTGTAAAGAATCATTCGAGTGTAATGTTCTGAATAGAACTGTTCCACTGCTTCTTTTGGAACAAATTCGGGCGGTATTTCCGCTCCGACAGCTGTAGCGAAAGATACAACACTTGTTACATAAGGGATATTAGCAAGTGCATCACTTAGCTCTGCTTCNNTTCTCTTCAATGTTTGTGTTATCTATTCCTGCTCGTGTTGCACTTGTAACACTCTCCATCCCATATGAAAACTGGGTATTGGATTGAGCGAGGAAGCTTGGAATTACCACTAGAAATGCAAGGAGCATAAAAGGAATTCTTACCTTCATTAATACATTCCCTGCTGATTTAAAGTCTGGCATCAGATTGCGATGTTTCGTTTTATCAATCGCTTTATATGATAGTAGTGTAATCACAGGTAAAAATACCATAACGGAAATAAAGCTAAAGATAATTCCTTTTAATAAGTTAAGACCTAAATCTGCACCGATACCAAAACGCATAAAGATGAGCGCGGCAAAACCGATAACTGTAGTGGCCGCACTTGCAGCAATTGTCGGTACGGCTTGCTTCATTGCAAGTAACATTGCCTTTTGTGGTTCATGAGATGATCGAAAGTCTTTAAAGCTATGAAGTAGAAATATCGCATAATCCAAAGACACAGCTAGTTGTAAAATTGGACTAACGGTTAATGTGATAAATGATATTTCATCAAAAATTATATTTGTCCCCATGTTGATAATAATCGCAATACCAATGGTAATCAGGAACAAGATTGGCTCAATCCATGAGGTAGTGGAGATGATTAGGATAATCACAATGATTGGAAGTAATATTCCCATTGCGTTTGTCACTTCTGAAACGGACATCGATTGTGATTCCGCTGTATTGACCGCATCTCCTGCGGCTGCATTATCCTCACCAATCAGCTCATAAATCGCTTTAACGGTATCCTTTTCTTTTCCACTTTCGATGGTTAGGGTGATTAACGCGTTATTGTCTTTATAATAGTTTTCGATGATCGAGGCGTCTAAGAAAGCGAGTGGCTTGGTTGTAAGTGTGTCCAAACCGATAATGTCATCTAGCCAACTAATGGAAGTGACCCCATCAATTGCTTTGATTTTCTCTTTGTATTCTAATGCTTCCTGTATGGATACATCTGTAAGCATTACTCTTGTATTTGGCATTTCACCGCCAAACTCATCATCCATAATTTTTATTGCACTGGTAGATTGTGCATCCTCAGGTAGATAATCCACCAAGTTGTAATTAACCGGAACCATTGATGATAAGATACCGCTTAATATTGCAAAGGTTAAAAAGGCGATAAAAACGCTTTTTTTATATTTGATAACAGCCTGTGAAAATTTATCCACTATTTCCCCTCCTTACTTGTTGTACACGATGTTGACAAATCGTCACATATATAATTTAATGACATTACCGTGATAATTCAACAGACAGATATTTTATAAGTGTTATTTATTAAACATAAATTAGAAATACGTTTAATATCTTACACATTTCGTGAAGTTGGAGGGTTAAAATGACCGAGAAAAAAGTGGATAGACGAGTAAAATATACCAAGATGGTATTAAAGGAAAGTCTTATAAATTTGCTAGAAAAAAAAGACATCTCACAAATCACGATTAAGGAAATTTGTGAAGATGCCGACATTAATCGGGCCACTTTTTATGCTCATTACAGCGACCAATATGATCTATTGCGGAAAATAGAGAATGAACTGCTAGATAATATCAATGCTCATCTTGAAGAATTTGATCAAATAGACAATGACATGAATGCCGTCTTGGTCGCAGAAAGAATTTTTGAGTATTTAGAGGAAAATGCCAAACTATGTAAATTATTGCTAAGTGAACGTGGAGACTTCAATTTTCAAAAACGACTAATGATGCTTGTCTACAATAAAATCATTACGGAGATTACCGTTAATAACAAGATTACGAAGGAAGATGCGGAATACGTTTATTCCTTTACAATAAGCGGTAGTGTTGGTATTGTTCAAAAGTGGCTTGATGAAGGGATGAAAAAATCCCCTCATTTTATGGCGGAAATGGTTATAAAGCTTACTTTGGGCTTGATCAATTCACTGAAAAGTGTGAAATAATATTTGGCTATAATCGATAGATGCGATAAATTGAACTAAAGAGGTATGGAAGATAGTTGGAAGGATTATTAAGCAGTTTTTTCGAGAAAGGGCGAAAGGAAGATAGACATGGAAATTCGAGTTCTAAATGAGGCGGATGCCCCGCTATATCAAGAATTACGATTAAGTGCACTAAAAACTAACCCGGAAGCATTTGGTTCAACCTATGAAAGAGAAGTGAAATTTACGTTAGAAACAGTTATAGAGCGATTAACTCCAACGAAGGATAAATTTGTTTTAGGTGCTTTTGATGATACTGGATCTTTAATGGGTATCGTAACCTTTATGCGAGAAACCGGCATTAAAACAGCACATAAAGGAAATGTTTATGGAATGTATGTAGGACCGGAAAGTCGTAATCGTGGTGTCGGAAAAGCCCTGATGCTTGAGCTAATCAAAATGGCAAGAGGTTATGAGGCTTTAGAACAAATTAACTTAACCGTAGTATCCGATAATGAATCTGCAAAGAAGCTATATACTTCTCTAGGATTTGAGACTTACGGAGTAGAACGAAATGCGCTAAAATATGATGGGCAATATTTCGATGAGGATTTTATGGTACTAAATCTAAAAAAGTAAAGAGACTGCTTTCTTGAAAACATAAAATACCTTAGGACAATATAATAATTAGATAAAGCCACAAGATTCTCATCAGACTTGTGGCTTTTTTATGTACATATATTTATAAAATATGCTAGCTCTAATTTTTACTCAGTTACGCCTTTCTCAGCTAGATCTGTCATCGTTACAAATTCTGGTGGGTTTTCGAAATGCTTTTTCACTGCACAAAGCTCCATGCTACGGATAATGCCAGCTTCATATTTTTTCGGAAAACCTTCAGGGGTATTTAGTTTCAAAATGACCTTCGTAACAAGGCCAGTTCTATAATCACTTTCAAGGTCCATATCAATGGTCATGCCTTCTGTATCAATGCCCCGTGATTGACAGAAACCTAATGCATAGATACCTGCACAAGCGCCAATAGATGATAGGAATACGGCAAATGGTGTAGGAGCACTCCCATCACCACCACCTTGAGGCGGTTGGTCCGTTTCTACTGTATATTCACCAATGTGAGCATAAACTTTTTTTCCACCTGGAAAACTTACTTTAATCATGTACATTCCTCCATTTTTTGCCCATTTTTTTTACATATATATTATTGTTACTTTTTGATATTTTGATTCCCTCGATTTGACCTTCTTTTACAGAATGGAAACAATGCTATTGACACACCACGGATAATAGTATATTTTAATTAGTAATTTAGTAATTTAGTGATTTAGTAATTTAGTAATAATGAATCATTTAAATTAGTACTATAAGGAGCGGAAAAATATGAAAATACCAACGACATTAAAGCATAAACCGGTGATTGTATCGGAAAATTACGAGAACGTTGATGGAAGATATTCGTATCATTCTGATGCAAAGGGTCTGTCATTAGGGCTAGCTCAATGGAATGATAGAGGTAAGGTAGATATTTCTGCAAAGGTTTGGAGATATACAGGAGAAAAATGGTCAAGACAGTCAGAGGAATTACCACTTCATCGAGTACTTGACCTTGCAATTTTAATCAGCAGAACGCAACTTCATTTCCGAGAGGCCTATCGATATGAGAAATTATATGATGCGGAAAATCCGGTAATTGATCGGGTGGGATTGCAAGGAGATGCGATGACAGTAGCGGTATGTACCGATAATGAAAAAATTAATGAGGATATTAAATTATTCAGCCAAGCGCTTAGTGACGATGACGAGCTTATTGGAGAGCGATTACGTACGTTGTCAAGAATCCTAAAAGAGATGGGATACTAATTTATGGATAGAAAAAAAGAATTAAAGGCCGAGTATAAGATGATGAAACCTCCGATGGGGATCTTTATGATTGGTTCCAAAGGTAGTAATAAATGCTATATTGAAGCAACGCCAAATTTGAAAGCGACAATGAACAGTGCAAAATTTAAATTAGGAGCTGGAAACCACCCGAATAAAGAGCTGCAAAAGGAATGGAAGGAATTTGGGGAAGCTCATTTTATGTTTGAAATTTTAGAAGAACTTCAATATGATGAAGATGAATCAAAGATGGATTATAGTGAGGATTTAGCTTTGCTACAGATGATTTGGGAAGAAAAATTGGCTGAGAAAAAGATGGTTTTTTATAAGAAAAGAATATAAAATGAGTAATACTCTTAAGGAGGGTTTATTGGATGGGGAAACTTTTTTCCAGAAGAACCTTTTTAATGGGAAGCGTTGGTCTAGCAGCGTATTTATTATTTGAAGAGTTTACTCTTGCTGTCAAAAAGTACAATGTTATCATCCCAAATTTACCTCGAGAATTTGAAGGTTTTAATATTCTCCATATTAGTGACTTACATAGTAAATGGTTTGGGGATAAGCAAGAATATTTACTTGAAACTATTAATGAACATAAATTTGATATCGTTGCGATAACCGGTGACTTAGTAAACAAACGCGATCCTAAAGTGGAGCCGGGCTTAAGTTTAATAGAAGGTTTAAGGGATAAACCCATTTTCTTTGTACCGGGTAATCATGAATGGTGGTCAGGTTATACCATAAAGGAACCACTAGAAGCTTTAGGCGTAAATATTTTAGAAAACAAATCCTTTAAATTTAGTAAAGAAAATTCACATATTTGGATATCTGGTGTTGATGACCCTTACCTAGGTAAAGATGATTTATATCAATCTTTATCCCAAGTTGATGATAATGAACCGAATATTTTATTGGCACATGCACCCAATATATTTGATAAAGCAAGTATGTTAAAGATACCTTTAGTATTGGTGGGGCATACACATGGCGGTCAAATTAGACTTCCCTTTATTGGTGCTATTGTCGCTCCAGGACAGGGATTATTTCCGAAATATGATTACGGTTTGTTCAACAGCGAAAATACCAATATGATTATTAACGGTGGGCTAGGAGAAAGTGTTCTCCCAATTAGGTTTAATATTCGATCTGAAATTGTTTTTGTCAGCTTAACATCAGGTACATCGGCATAACGAATGTATTGTGAAAAAGAAAGGGCATTAGGACCTTTACTTTGATTTTTTGTAAATTTAATGCTATAAATTATAAATAATACATAAGGGTAAGTAACAATTACATACTTAAGTGGAACGGAGTGAATATATGAGCCCTACAAAGAAGAAAAAAAGTGGCATTGGACAAGGAACCGGCAAAAAAGGATGGAATCGCTGGCAGGTTGGCGCTAAAAAAGCTAAGGGAGTTAAACCATATAAGAGTAAGGGAACAAAGAAACCTGCAGGTGAGGAAGAGGAATTTAAGGAATTTTGATAGACGATTATATGATTTTTAAAACACCCAGAGAGACAGATAGTAGAAATCTGTCTCTTTTTTTGCCCAAAGGAATGATATATATCTTAAAATGCGTTTTCTTTTATTTTTTGAAGAAAAATTTAAATAAAAGGGATAAGAAAAAGGAGGGTTTTTAGTGGCTATACCTGGTTATCAAGATTTCATGTATCCATTTTTAAAACAATTAGAAGACGGCAATGAATATAAGTTGCAAGAATTATATGTATTGCTAGCAAAACATTTCCATTTAAATGATAAAGATATTGTAGAGCTTTTGCCTAGTGGAAAGCAAACAATATTGCATAATCGTATTGGATGGGCAAGAACCTACCTTTCAAAAACAGGATTAATTAAAGTTGTAAGAAGAGCAGTATTTAAAATTACAGATGAGGGATTAAGGGTTTTAGCCGATAAATCTGTCACGAGGATTGATAATAAGTTCTTAAGTAAATATCAAACTTTCAATGATTTTGTAAATAAGGGTGTGAATGATAAACCGATTATAGATATAGATGGTGGTGATGAACATACCCCATTAGAAATAATTGAACACAACTATAATATTTTGAAAAATGAAATACAAGATTTACTTCTAGAAAAAATACTAGAGTGCTCTCCATCATTTTTTGAACGACTAATTATTGAACTAATTGTAGCTATGGGTTATGGCGGTTCAGAAAAAGATGCTGGACAGGCGATAGGTAAATCAGGTGATGAAGGAATTGATGGTATTATAAAAGAAGATGTACTAGGTCTTGATATGATTTATCTACAAGCAAAACGTTGGAAAGAAGAGTCTACTATTTCTCGCCCTGAGATTCAGAAATTTGTTGGAAGTTTAGTAGGTAAGAAAGCATCTAAAGGCATTTTTATCACAACAACCAAATTTTCTAAAGAAGCTCGTAACTATGCAGACTCAATTGATAAAAGAGTGATTTTAATTGATGGACAAGAACTAACGGACTTAATGTTCAAATATAACATTGGTGTATCAAATGAAGATGTATTTGTAACGAAAAAACTTGATCTAGATTTTTTTGAGGAATAGTTGGTTTCCATGTTTGCAAAAAAGAGTATAAGCAATGAGAAAAGAAGAAAACATATCTCATGCTTATATTCTTTTTTTAATTTTCAATATTTAATACAATTGTACGTATATTTGTATTGACAATTATTCGAATTATATGATAATTTAAAAATGGAGGTGGAAAAAGGTGGATTTTAAATTAGATAGCTTAATACCTTTTGATAAAATAAAAACAGATGCTGACAATGTATTTAGTATTGTTGAGAAAAATGGGAAAGTGGTACTTCTTAAAGATAATCAGCCATTATATATTATTTTAAAATATGAAGAAACTTCTAATGTATCACACAGAATTAGTAGCGAAAATATAACTACCTATACTTTACAAGAGGCAATGAGATTGGTGTTGTTAGATGCTGAAAATAAAATAATGCATGCAGCTGTACTAGCTGATGAGATTTATAATAGAGGGCTGTATCTTCAGAAAAATGGTAGCAAGGCCCAATATAATCAAATTCGCGCAAGATGTGGTCACTATCCAGATATGTTTGAAGCTTTACCAGGTAATTATATTAAACTTAAGGATGGTGTTGAAGAATGAATGGTGAAAGTCTGTGGAATAAGATAATGGAAGAATTAGTTAAGGGATCTTTGGAAGTTAAAACTCGAACAGGTCTTTGGGTAAAAGCGTATTTAAAAAATAATAGCTTGTATATTGAAAAGGCAATTGATAATGCACCTTCGAGCAAGATAAACAAAAGTAGAAATATTAGTAAAAAAGATTTTTTGACAGTATATTCATACTACGATAGATGGATCGATCAAGAAAAAGGGATAAGGCATGAAGTTACTAGCTTATCTCAAAATACTGCTTATATTTTTGCATTAATATCTCATTTTAAATAGATGGAAAAATCATTATTCGGAGGGGAATTATGAAAATAGAGATTGGTGAATCGTTACTATATTCTTGGCTTAGACATGCAAAGGGATGCCAGTTAGTTCAAACAAACTGGAAGGCATCTTCTAATTCATGGGAAATAAGAAACGAAGAGTCACTACAAAAGTTAATGCTAGATTCATCAGAACTGTTTAATAGTAAATATAATTACCAGATATATAAAGGGACTGTCGCACTTTCACAATTACTACAACAGGCAGAAATTGATGTTCTTGGAGTGAACTTTAGAGAAGAAGCTCAATATTTATATGCAATCGACGTTGCATTCCATGAAGCAGGTTTAAATTATGGTTCCAAAGATGAAACAATAATGAGAGTTATAAAGAAAATACTTCGTTCAGCAATGTGTTTATATGGGTATTTTGATATTAAGATTGGCGAGGTCATATTTGTATCACCTAAGGTGCATAATTCAGTTATCAATTCTTTAATGGAATATGTTCCAGAAATACAACGTTTATTACATGATGCTGGTTTGAATTATTCTGTCAGAATCATAGTAAATAATGATTTTGAAGAAAAAATAATGCAACCGGTAATAGCTTCAACTTCTTTAATTGCCGATACATCGGAATTGTTTATGAGAAGTATGCAAATGTATAATATGTTTTCATATGATAGGGTAAGAAAGATTGAAAAAAGTAGATTAAATGTTAACAAAAAACAAATGACAGAAATGATTGAGGTAACGAATATAGAAGGGCTTAATGAAATGAAGATTGGTGCACTTGTTCGAAGTACATTAACCAAAATGCTCAGTAATCATGAGATAACAATGGATGAAATAGAATTAATGCAAACAGAGAATTATTCAAAGCAAGTATTTGATATACAATATCCGTTGCTTAGAAAAGCATCTCTTAGTAACGGAGTAAAAGTATTAAGATATTGGGCGGGCGCAGTTGAAGCATACGGCGAAAAATATTTTATTTGTTCAGAGTGGTATGAAGTTCCCCAAAATAATGATCGACCGTATTTTATGAAATGGTTATCTTCAAGAAATAAAGGCTAGGATACTTAACTTAGAGGCATAAAAATTAGACAATTAAAATTTGATTATTATATGGAGGCGAATAATATGTCTAGACAGGAGCTAAATAAATATGCTATTTCTTTAGCTAAAAAAAGATTTCAAGATCAAGGTTTTCAAATAGAGGATAAATCAACTGCTCAAATTGATTTCAACGCTGTATCACATGGAGTGATTATGAAAATAAAGGTTAGATCAATCTCGAAGTTTGGAAGTTACGTTTTTATTCCGAAGAGAAACTTCAATATCGAAGACCCTAATCTATTTATGGCAATACTATATATTCCTCAAGATAGCAGCGAAGAGATTATGTACTTAGTACCAGCTACAGATTGGGGGAAAGATATTTATCCATTTAAGGGTAAAGATTATGGAAAACCTGGGCAAGTTTCAGAGCCTGAATGGGGTATTTCCTTCTCGAAGAAAGCTAAAGATGCTATGGATTCATATCAATTCGATCTATAAGGACAACTATACTTTTAAAAATTGATTGCATATAGGGAAAATATGGAAGTATTACTGTGAGGTAGCAACCTTAAGCNNCAAAGTATAAGGGAGGGTATTATGTGGCTGAAAGTTTAATTAAGTCTTGTTTGTTTAATTGGTTAGGTTATGGTAATTTAAACAGTCCCATATGGTTTATAGGAACTGAAGAAGGCGGCGCGGAAGTTTGGCGTGAGAAAACTAAAAGCCTTGAATCAAGTCTTCAAATCAGAAGTGAATTCGATGTCTCAATGGACTTCTATCAGGTATGGGAAAATTTATATAAGGTCGATTTGAAAAATTTCAAAGGAATCACAGTCTGGCATTTTATCGCATGCTTTTTACTGAGCTGGCAAGGAAAAAAACGAACAAGTGATAATGTTAGAAATTTTATTTTTCATGATAAAAAACTAGGAAGATTAGAATCGGAGCATTTTTTGTGTGAACTTTTTCCGCTTCCAAAAAAAAGTAAAGATTCAATCGAGGACTATGTACATATTTGGCCAACAGTTAAAAAATATCAAACGATGGTTTTGCCAGGTAGGTTTGATTTAATTACTAGGAACCTGTTAGAAAATAAAGAAGTTAAATTATTAGTTTCATATGAAAGGACTATAAATAATTTATTTTTAGAAAACTATCGAAACCACAAAAAAATAGATGATTGGGCTTTTATGAAGCAAAAATACTCCTTGTATAAGATTCTCTTGAACGAGAATAGAGTAATATTTCTATTGGCTACTCCTTTTTTTGGGCAAGGACAAATTAGTTATGAGGGACTAGCTTTAGCTGCTTCAAAAGCCAAAGATATAATAACTGAAAACTAGTTGCAATTTTTATGAGATCCATAGATTTACTCATTATTCAATAACGAGGAGTTAAAGAAGATGAATAATGCTATTCACTATTTAATTAATCAAATCAAGAATTTAAAGAATGGTAAACCGTTAATAATTGGTATTGACGGTGTTGATACTTCAGGGAAGACTACTTTAGCCGATATAATTGCTGAAGAATTATCTAAGGAACCAAATATAAGAACAATTAGAATTTCCATTGATAAATTTCATAATCCTAAAGAAATAAGAATGCGTCAAGGGTCATTATCTCCTAAAGGGTATTTTGAAGATAGTTTTAATTATGATGTCATCATAAACCAAGTTTTGCAACCAATAAAAAAGGGGAAGGAAAATATATTATTGGGGATTTATGATTATAGATTTGAAAATGAAATAGAGAAAGTTTCAATTAAAATTGATAACAATAGTGTCGTTCTATTTGACGGAGTATTTTTATTGAGGGATGAACTTTATCCATATTGGGATTTGTCCGTTTTTTTAGAAGTAGACTTTACAGAAGTTATTAAAAGGGCGCTAAAACGTGATATAACATTATTCGGATCAGATAAAGAGGTATTAAATAGATATGAAAATAGATATATTCCCGGTCAGCAGTTGTACATAAATACATCCCATCCGCAAAATAAAGCAAATATAGTAATTGATAATAACGATTATAACAATCCAAAAATAATTAAATATTTGTCCAATAAATAATATTTATAACTGAAAAAGTTTGGGGGTAATAACATGAAAAAACTAGTATTTATGTTACTTACGACACTATTAGCATTGCTAGTATTAGTTAGTTGTGAGGAGAGCAAGAAGGTAGAATATACACCTCAGACGGAAGGGTCTAACGTAGCTGATGAGAAGATAGACATAAACGATCTTGTAACCATAAAAGAAGTTGTAAATAAAGAAGGTGTGTCTCCAAATGGTGAAAAAGTAAAATACATCTATCAAGTTCCCGTTATCAATATAAACAAACCGGGGGCACAAAAAGTAAATGATATGTTTTTAAATTTAGAAGAGGAACAAGAAAAACATATCGGTGATGGCCAAAGTATGACTCTCTTGATAGAATCAAGGGCATTTTTAAATGATGGAATTATTTCGTTGGTTATGAAGATAGGAAAACCTGGCTCAGGTGGAATATACGTAGTAAATTATGATATGGAAAACGATAAAGAGATAAGTACAAAAGAATTGTTAGAGAGATACAAGTTTGATCCCCAAAATCTGATAGCAGAAATTAACCGACAAGAGAATATAAGTCTAGATTATTTTACATTTACTGTAGTCACAAATATTTATGACTATTCTTCGAGTGAGGAGATGCTAAAAGAAATCCAGAACAAAACAATTGAAGAAAAAGAAAAATATGTAATTGAGAACATAGACAAAATAGAGACTTATATCAATAATGATGGTAAATTTGTATTTATTCATAGAGCAGAGCTAGAGGATGAAGAGCTTGTTATTGAGTAATTAGTATTAAGCTAATAGTGCCTAAATTATAGGAGGCTCCAAATGATTAATATCCTACTAAACATTTATAAAGTTGATGATGAATGGTGTTTTCACGAATTTAAAAATTACATTAAAGCAGAACATAAAGTTACAGTTATTCCATTTGCCTTTAATGAAGAGCGGATTCATTCTAACGAGAGCTGGCTGGCATATTACGGTGAAAACGAAGGAATATACTTTCCTGGCATCGTTAATTCATTTCATTCATATGGAATAAAATATGAAAATATAAATTGGATAAATTATTTTGCGGATTCCAAAGAGATAGCAAAGAATAAAATAGCTAACTCGGACATTTTGTTTTTCCTTGGTGGATTACCAGACAAAATAATGTTGAGATTAGAAGAATTCGACTTAATCAAAACTATTGAACAGCACAAAGGTATTATTATTGGATATAGTGCAGGAGCAATGATACAAATAGAAAACTATCATATTACACCGGATAACGATTATAGTACATTTGGATATTATAAAGGAATGAAGATGATCAATGAATCTGACATCGAGGTTCATTTTGAACATACAGACTTACAATTAGAATCTATCGAAAGAGTTAAAAAGGAAACGGGCAAGCCAGTTTATGCGATAGAAGATTATGGTGCAATTATAGTAGAGCAAAATAGAGTTAAAATGGTAGGAAAGGTGCATTATTTCGGATAACCTAGAAATATTATATTTTTAAAAAGGAAAATTATTAAGACTTGCTTGGAGTAAAAAAGGCATGGAGACTAGATCTCTATGTCTTTTTGTATAAATATTAAATTTATTATAGTAGAATAAAATCATCCAATAGATTATTGAACGGAGAGGTTTTAATTACACTCTAACATTTAAAAAGAGAGAGGGGAAAATAGTATGTATGAGCTTTATTGTAGAACCTATCAAGGTGTTTATCGGGTAGCTTCTAAATTTTTACCTTGGCGTCAGCCTGAATTACTGGAGGGGAAAAATAGTGTAACTAGATTACCAAAGACGATCAAAGAGAAAGGGATTCAGCGAGTTTTGATAGTCACAGATAAAGTGATAGAATCACTAGGGTTGATGAATGGTTTACTAGAGGCCTTAAAGAATGAAGGTATAGACTATGTTATCTATGACAAAACCGTGCCAAATCCAACCATTGAAAACATAGAAGAAGGCCTGCAGCTGTACAAAGAAAACCAGTGCATGGGGATTGTTGCCTTTGGTGGAGGATCACCGATGGATTGTGCAAAGGGAATAGGAGCACGAGTCGCTAGGCCAAATAAGACCATCCCTCAAATGAAGGGCCAATTAAAGGTTTTAAAGGCGATCCCTCCATTGTTTGCAATTCCAACAACGGCTGGAACCGGAAGTGAAGCAACCATCGCTGCTGTGGTAACCAATAGTCAGACTCATGAAAAATATGCGGTGAATGATACCGCGCTTATACCACATGTTGCAGTACTTGATCCTTTACTTACGGTTGGCTTACCTCCTCATATTACTTCTACCACAGGGATGGATGCTTTAACTCATGCGGTTGAAGCCTACATAGGAAAAAGTAATACCAATGAGACAAGAGAGCTAAGCAGAAAGGCTGTACAATTAATCTTCGAAAATATTTACAACGTTTATTCTAATGGAACTAATATCGAAGCACGTGCCAATATGCAAAAGGCTTCCTATTATGCGGGGGTCTCATTTACCCGTGCCTATGTTGGCTATGTCCACGCCATCGCCCATACCTTAGGTGGATTTTATGGAGTTGCTCATGGCCTAGCCAATGCGGTGATTTTGCCTTATGTCCTTGAGTTTTATGGAGATTCAGTTCACGAGCCACTAGCAGAATTGGCTGATCTAGTAGGGCTTAGTGATTCTACAGACACCATGGAACAAAAATCAAACAAGTTCATCTCAGCCATTAAGGAGCTTAATCAAAGGATGAATATTCCTGAAAAGATAAGTGGCATTATTGATCATGACATTCCACTAATGGTTGATCGAGCATTTAAAGAAGCCAACCCACTTTACCCAGTACCAAAGATTATGACTAGAGAAGAACTGTCAGCCATATATAAACAAATAAAGGAGTAGATCAAGGATGCATGGGTATGCTGGGAGATTTGCAAAAATCAATTTAAGTAATCATACGGCGGAAGAATATCAACTTCCAGATCAGGATATAGAAATGTTTCTTGGTGGTAAAACACTGGCTGCCAAGATTATTTATGATGCATTTAAGGAGAAAGTAGACGCCTTTTCAGAGGAAAATATCATTGTGATCACCACCTCACCGTTGACTGGTTCGACCTCTCCATCTTCATCACGGTTTAATCTATCCACAATTTCACCATTAACAGGTTTCTTGGTTTCCTCTAATTGTGGTGGAACCTTTGGATTGAATCTAAAGCGTGCTGGCTATGATGGGCTGATCATTTCCGGGAAAAGCGAAGAAAAGGTATATATTGATATTACAGAGGAAGAGATAATATTTAAAAATGCGGATCATTTATGGGGTAAAACTACAGGAGAAGCACAGGAGCTAATGGGCGATAAAAACAGAGGAAAACTTGTTATTGGCCCTGCTGGTGAAAAATTGGTCAGATATGCAGCAGTCTTAAGTGGAGAACGTGCTGCAGGTCGTGGTGGTGTAGGTGCCGTTTTTGGCTTTAAAAACTTAAAAGGATTCATCGCAAGTGGGAAAACAAGTATCGATTTTTCCGATAAAGAAAACTTTAAAAAGCATAATCAAAAATGGATCAAACAGCTAAAAAATCATTCGTTAACCGGGGAACAATTGCCGAAACTAGGAACGGCAGGACTTTTGCGGCTGATGAATGAGAAGAATCAATTAGCGACTAAAAATTATTCTAGTGGTGCATTCGCAGAATCAGAAAAGATCAGTGGCGAAACCATGAAAGAGAAGCATTTAATTAAAAACAAAGGCTGTGTGACCTGTCCAATTCAATGTGGAAGGGTAGTGAAGGCCTATGATAAGGTAGTTAAGGGGCCAGAGCTTGAAACACTAGGCTTACTTGGTAGCAATTTACTAAATAGTGATATCCAAAATATTATTAACCTTAACCATTTGTGTGATGAATATGGAATCGATACCATCACCTTTGGAAGCTCAGTTGGTTTAGCGATGGAGTTGAACGAAACAGGACTATGGAATAATGGTTTGGATTTTGGGGATTCAGCGCAGCTTGAGGAATTAGTCAAAAAAGTGGCTACACGTGAAGGAGTAGGGAATGATTTAGCGGAAGGAACCAAACGGATTTCTCAAAAATATGGCGGAACTGAGTTTGCCATTCAAGTGAAAGGACTTGAAGCGGCAGCCTACGAACCTCGTAGTGCACAAGGAATGGGACTAGGCTATGCGACCTCCAATCGAGGAGCTTGTCACTTAAATGGAGGATATATGGTCGTGCTTGAGGGCCTTGGGCTAAATATTGATAGCCGTACTACTCGTGGTAAAGCAGCATTTACTGTCTTTTTCCAGGATTTAATGGAAGCAGTATCTGCAGGAGGAACTTGTCTATTTACCACCTACGCTACATTGCCAGATGCGCTAGTAAAAAATCCAAATAGTATTTTTGCAAAGATAGTGAACAAGGCTATCCCTTATTTCGGTGGGATAGTGAATTTTCTGCATAACAATACCTGGTTAATGAACTTTAACCTAGGAGGAGTCATGCCACATCCCTACTCCATTCGTTTAGTCACTGGCTTTAATATGAATATGGGAAGGTTTTTAAAGGCAGGAGAAAGAGGGTATAACCTAGAAAGATTAATTAACATTAGACAGGGGCTAAAAGGTAGTGATGATACCCTACCAAAAAGACTAACAGAAGAGCTCCAAAGAATAAACGAACCAGATAGTCGAGTAAAGCTTCAGCAAATGATCAAGGATTATTATAAAATTAGAGGCTGGGATGAAAATGGTGTTCCAACCCAAAAAAGATTGAAGAAACTAGGGTTGGCCGAATAATAAATAAAGAAATAAAATATTGAAAATGCCTTATACTAAATGTTGTATAATAAGATTTTGATACTATAGGAGGCAAACATCTTATGAAATACTTTACATCGCAAATGAAAAAGCTGGTCAGAGAGAATAAAGAACTACAAATACGTTTACAAGAGATAATGAAGGAGCACGATCTTGAGAAATCATATGCTTTGAGGGCTTTATACCATTCCGTAGTTGCTGATGGTGGGAAATATCAAATGGCATACCAAGCACTTGAAACTCCTAAGAAACGGTAAATCGTGTTCTTTATTTTTAATTTTATATTTCTAATTAAGACATGGAACATTTCTATGTCTTTTTTCTATTTGTGTATTTCATTTCACATTACTATCGACGTATGTTAAAATTTATATTATCTATACATACAATTTTATTTCTAATATCTATTGATATAACAATAAAGGATGGTACAATATATGCCCGGAAATCAGGAAAACATTACAAGAATACATCTAGATGATAAAGAATTCATATTGATTGCAACAGCCCATGTATCAAGACAGAGTGCTGAACAAGTTAAGGAAGTTATTGAATCAGAGAGACCAGATTCAGTTTGTGTAGAATTGGACGAGCAACGCTATCAGAATATAAAAGAAGGAAGCAAATGGCAGGAAACAGATATCTTTAAGATTATAAAGGCAAAGAAAGCTACCTTGCTTCTTGTTAATCTATTACTATCCTCTTTCCAAAAACGGATTGCGAAACAATTTGGAATTAATCCGGGGCAAGAAATGATTCAAGGAATTAAATCGGCAGAAGAGATAGGGGCTACCTTGGTATTGGCCGATAGAAATATTCAAATCACTTTTTCTCGTATCTGGAACAATGTAGGCTTCTGGGGCAAATTCAAGCTATTGATGGAGATTATTCTTAGTATTTTTTCGGATGAAACCATTACAGAAGAGGAAATGGAAAAATTAAAATCTCAGGATATGCTAGATTCTATTTTAGCGGATTTCACGAAGAGCTTCCCAAGGTTAAAGGTTCCTTTGGTGGATGAGCGAGATCAATATTTAGCACAGAAAATTAGAGAGGCACCAGGCCAAAAGATTGTGGCAGTTCTTGGAGCAGCACACGTTCCTGGTATTAAAGAAGAGATAAAAAGAGAACATGATTTAACTGCCTTGACTCAGTTACCTCCTAAATCGAATATTGGAAAAATAATTGGTTGGTCATTACCGGCGCTTATTATCGCCATTATTCTTTATACCTTTATAGCAAATCCTTCTGCAGGAACTGATCAGACATTAAGCTGGATATTATGGACAGGGTCCTTTGCAGCAATAGGAACAGCCTTAGCTTTTGGACATCCACTTTCGATTCTGACTGCCTTCTTAGTAGCACCAATCACTACGTTACATCCATTATTGGCAGCAGGGTGGTTTGCGGGTCTTACTCAAGCTTATGTAAGTCGTCCAAGCGTAAGGGATTTTGAAAACATTACAGAGGATATCTTTAGCTTTAAAGGTTTTTGGAATAACAAGGTTACAAGAATTCTACTGATTGTTACTATGGCCAATGTAGGTGGGTCTATAGGAACACTGATTGGTGGATTTGATGTAGTTCGCCGATTTTTAGAAAATATTTAAAAGATTGTAAGACGCGGAAAAATTATATAGTTTTTTATAAAGGCATGGAGCTTGCTCTATGTCTTTTTCCTTTTTGGGAAAAGTTTAGGGGGAATTTTAGCATAAGAAATACGATTTAGTTAAATATTAAAATTTGTAAAATCACTTCATCGAGGAGGAAGCAACATGAAAAAATGGTTTATTACTTTTGTTTTGGTAGCATCGATGGTTTTTATCAGCATGCCTTTTCAGGTGTTTGCTGAAGAAAGCCAAACCGTAAATCAAACCTGTATCAATGAAAAAGTTATTAAACTAAAATATGATATGCAAAAGCTTTGGATTGAACATGCATGGTGGACAAGAAGTTTAATTGTTAGCAGGCTAGCTGGTCTTGAGGATCAGAATAAGGTTTTGGAACGACTTTTACAAAATCAAGTGGATATAGGCAATCTTATCAAACCGTACTATGGCGAAGAAGCTGGCAATAAATTAACGGCACTATTAAAGGAACATATTGTCATTGCAGGGAAAATTATTGATGCGGCTAAAATTGGTGACGATAAGAATGTGAATAAATACAATAAGGAATGGGTTAAAAATGCGGATGAAATTGTTCTCTTTCTAACTAACGCCAACCCAAATTGGTCAAAAAAAGAGCTAACAGAAATGTTTTATACCCATTTAAAGTTGACAATCGATGAGGTTGTTTATCGACTACAAAAAGATTGGGATGGAGATATTAAGAGTGCTGATGCAAATGAGGCACATCTTATTATGATGGGCGATATGTTAACAGACGGGATTGTAAAGCAATTCCCACAAAAATTTAACTGAAATTAAGTAAAAGCCAGCGAGGTAACAACAACCTCTACTGGCTTTTTTAGAGAAGACTTTTTTAGCGAAGACTTTTTTAGCGAAGTCTTTTTAGCAATTAAACTACCTATTTAGAATTTTTGACTCTTGCAATACAAGTTTACTTGCTGTCACCTTTTTACCGTGCAGATAGTAATACAAAATAATTGATGATAATACAACTGCTGCTAATGCTAAATACATTCCACGATACCCAATATGAGGGATCAGCAAACCGATGAAGAATGGGCCAACTCCAATTCCGCCATCAATAAAGATGAAAAATGTGGAAAGCGCTAAACCAATCCGATGCTTAGGGGCTTCTTTTACCGCAATTGCCTGACCACTAGACATCATTGTTCCATAGCCAAGTGCCACTAATGCCCCTGTTAATAAAAGAACAATGCCATTCTCTGCTTGACTAAGCAAAATTAAGCTAATAGCAAACAAAAATAAGGCAGGGTAAACCACAATATTGTCTCCTTTTCTGTCAAGCAATTTACCAGTAAATGGTCTTGAAATAAAGAGAAATGTCGCATAAATAACAAAAAACATGCTTGCTGCTTCTTCTAAATGTATTTGAATAGCGTAGGAGTTAAGAAAAGATAAAATGCCGGAATAAGCAATTCCCATCATAAACATAATGATGGATATTGGTAGCGCTTTTATCTCAAAGAAATCCTGTAATCGTAATCCCATTTTCATTTCTTGAATTTGTTCCTTGGTAATATTTGCTTCAGGAATTACAGCAAAAAATGAGAAGAGTATGCTAAGAACGGAAAATATAGAAACAGAAACAAACACCATGTTAAAGTCTGCATACTGGCTAATAAATAGGCCAAGGAATGGGCCTAGTGCTGTTGCGGCGGTTGAGCTTAAAGAAAAGTAGCTTGTTCCTTCTCCTCTTCGCTCATTAGGAATTAACTCCATTACTGCAGTATTCATAGCGGTGGTAGCAATGCCAAATGCTGTACCGTGAATAAAACGAACAATCATTAATAAGTTTAAGTTATTAACTGGGAAATAGAGAACTGTGGCAATGAAGAATAATAATAATCCTCCAAAAAGTAATTTTTTACGTCCAATAACTTCAATATATTTTCCCGCTAAAAGACGTGAAAAAAGGGCACCAATAATAAAAATACTTGAAGCAAGACCAGCCTTGCTTTGTGATGCACCAAATTGTTCAACCGCATAAACCGTCATTGTGGTCATTAATAAATAAAAAGTTAGTGCGACAAAAAAATTGGATATAAAAATAATAACGAAATTCTTTGTCCATAATTTTGATGGTTTCAACTTTATCCCCCCGAATCTAATAAAGTTATACACCCATCATTTGTAGTTGTCTAGCATTTATTTAATATATTTAAAATATTTTTCTAAGAAAAAATAAAAGAACCAAGATAAGTATTTCTCCTGGTTCTAGTTCTTGAATTTTACTCCACGCCTATTAATGGCTTCAAGCTGAAATAGTCTAAGGCTTGATTAACATCGTGAATATTATATATCTTTTTCTCTACACAAAATTGAATCACTAAGTCAAAGGTATCATTATCTGATAAAGAATAACCGGCAGCGCTTAATAGCTTGTCGGTTTCTTTTTTGTTCAATTCTAGAGCAAGACCAAGAGCAACTACGGTATTTTTTCTGGGATGGTAATCAGGATTAGAGCGTATTTTAGAAAAATGTCTGCGGTCTATCCCGGCTTTTTTGTAAATATCTGCGTCATTAACTCCTTTTTTATCGATAAAGGTGAATAGTACCTTGTTAAAGGTAGGCTTGCGTTTATTTTTAATATAGTCTTCTAACTCAATGTTATGGTCTTCTTCATAAATTATTTTTTCTGAATAGACTTCAGAATGAAAGATTTTAAATTCCAGACTGTTCAAATGTCTTTCTACATACTCCTGCAATTCTATTAGAAGATTTTTTTCTATCATACTCTACTCTACCTCTCCAATTGTCGCCTATTAAGCGACCAAATGATAAGTCCATTTCGCTAACATTATATCATAACGAAAATGGAGAGGATGAATTAGGATGGACAATAGCGAGAGTAAGCAGAGTATTGAAAATAAGGAGAGAATAGAAAATATGAAAACCAATGAAAGTTTGGAGAGTACTGAAAATGTGGAGAATATGGAAGAGATGAAGAGTACGGAAGAGACAAAGAGTACGGAAGAGACAAAGAGTATGGAAGACATGAAGAGTATGGGCACTACAGAAAGTGAAAAGAGGGTTTTAACAGAGATCATTTTTCTCCTCGACCGGAGTGGGTCAATGGCAGGCCTTGAAGCAGATACGATAGGTGGCTTTAATACTTTTATAGAAAAGCAAAGACAGATAGAAGGAGAAACCAACGTCACCACGGTTCTATTTGATAATAAGTATGAGATTTTATGGAATGGTATTGATGTGCATCAAGTATTTCTAACAGAAGAGGAGTATTATGTAAGAGGAACGACAGCTTTACTTGATGCTGTGGGAAAAACCATCCTAGATGTAGGATATAGATTATCTAAAACAAGTGAAAATGATAAACCAAACAAGGTAATATTTGTAATCACGACAGATGGAATGGAAAACTCTAGTCGTGAATTTAACTATGAAAAAGTAAAGGAGCTTATAAAGAATCAGCAGGAAAAATACAATTGGGAGTTTATCTTTCTTGGAGCAAACATTGATGCTGTAAAAGAAGCGGATAGCATTGGGATTGATGTTCATAACGCCTTTAGCTTTGAGGCGTCAGAAGCTGGTGTTGTAAAAATGTATAGTATGATTAGCGAGGAAGTATCAGAGCGCAGATTAAAGGAGAGGAAAAAGCGATAAACAAGCGTGAATACATGAATTTGTTGTGATTTTATAGAAAAGTCAATTTTACCTGTGACAAGTATCACTTTATGATTAAGGTTTTTTTTATATAATTATTAGGAAAGCTATGTTAGAAAATAATTTAACATTAACATTACAAATAAAATTCAGGTTAAATAAAAGGAGAGATTATAAAGTGATATTAGATAAGATGTTAGATGTATTAAAGCATGAGGGAGTAGTGGCGATCGCTACACAAGGTGAGGAAGGGCCACACTTAGCAAATACTTGGAATTCTTATGTACAGGTAACTCCTGATGATCGATTGTTAATTCCTGCAGGGTCAATGAATACAACGGAGAAAAATGTAGAAAAAAACAACCAAGTACTGATAACTTTGGGAAGTAGAGAGGTTGAAGGGTTTCACGGACCTGGAACAGGCTTTTTAGTTAAGGGAAATGCAAAATTTGTTACAGATGGATCTGATTTTGAATTAATCAAAAGTAAGTTTCCTTGGGCTAGAGCAGCATTAGAGGTCAAGGTTATTTCAGCGAAACAAACTTTGTAATACTAGTATTTGTTTTATTGTTAAAAAATTCATAGTAAGCGTCAAAAAGTAGGATAATCTAAGGGTGCTAGGTTATTCTACTTTTTTTTAATTTCAATAGGATGAATAATATTTCCTTTTATTTTTCAATTTACAAAGTAGGTCGGATTATTTTTGGGGGAATAAGTAGAATAATAAAATGGGAACTTAAAGCTAAATAGAATCGTCTAAAGGTTATATATATAAGCAGAGAAAATAATTTGCTTTGGAGGTATGAATATGAAGAGAATTAAGCTGATTATACTTATACTTGTACTTGCACTTGTTTTGAGTGTCCCATTGCTATTTATCACCTATATGGGCATTGAAACCAATTCTAAAAGTACAGAAGTTTTTCAGGAAGAAAAGCAACAGACAAATCAACCAGAAGAAAAGGCGATTTCTGATCTGGTAAAGGGCTTTGGTAGCAAACTTCAATTTGTTTCACTGCTAGCTCCAAAAGAGATTCTAGAAAAGAATATGAGGGAGTATTACGGGGATTATGTATCTCCGGAGTTAATTGGAAAATGGGTAAAGGATCCTTTAAATGCCCCAGGAAGATTAACCTCAAGTCCTTGGCCTGATCGTATAGAAATTCTAAGTATAGTAAAGCTATCGGAATCGAAATATGAAGTTAAAGGAGAAATTATTGAAATAACAAGCACAGAACAGAAAAGTGGAGAGTTTGCGAACAAACGGCCAATAACTCTTATAGTAAAGAGGCTGAACAACAAATGGCTTATTGATGAGGTGAGTCTTGGCGATTATGAAAAGACAAACTTGACCATATATAAAAATACGGGATATGGTTTTGAATTTTCCTTGCCAAAGAGTTGGGAAAATTATCAGATTATAAATGGAGAATGGAAAGGTTTAGCTATAGGTAGCGATAGCAATGAAAAAGTGGTTCAGTCTGGGCCGATCATTTCTTTTTAGACATCCAGAATGGACTTCTGAAATCCCTCGTCAAGACATTCCGATTATGATTTTTACCCTTTCTCAATGGGATGCCCTTCAACGGCAAGAATTCCATATTGGTGCAGCTCCAATTGGGCCAAAGGAGCTTGGTCGTAATTCGAATTACGTTTTTGCGCTTCCTGCGCGTTATAATTTTGCTTTTCCAAAAGGATATGAGGAAGTGGAAGATATATTGGAAGATAATCCTCTTATCCCTATAATGGATTAGGGGAATAGAAGTAAAGATTTGACGGTGACGAGTAATAGAAAAGGGTGAGAACTTTCTCACCCTGAACTTTTGTTTTCTTTGAATTTTCCTCGAAAACTGAACTTTTCACGTTTGAACTTTTTACTCGGTTTTTCCTCTCTCGGGAATCCTCATGCTTTTACTGCTTTAGCATAACTTTTTCGGTTTAATGAGACAATTGCTCCGATAAAGGCAATACTCATCGCAACTAGCATTACCGTATGATAGGCTGACATAAATGCAACTACTTGGTCTTGATTTGGTTTAGTTACGCCACCCAAAGCTTCAAATAACGATACTGAGAAGGCTATTCCGATAATCATACCAAGGTTTCTGACCAAGCTATTAATTCCTCCTGCGATTCCAAGCTTTTGACGTGGAACGGAACTCATCACGCTACTATTATTTGGGGATTGAAACATTCCCATTCCTAATCCAGCAAGCACTGCGCCAGGAATAATCTGATAAAATTGAGCAGTAGCAGTTAAGGTGGAAAAATAGAATAAACTTATGCCGGTGATGGTTAAACCACTGGTAGTCAGGACTAATGGGCCAAATTTATCGGAAGCATGACCACTGATTGGTGCAACAATTGCCATTGTGATTGGGAAAACGGTCATTAATAAGCCCACATGAGATGGGGAATACCCTAGTATTTGCTGTAAATAAAATGGCAAAAGCATATTATTAGCAAATAACGCGATAAAAGATAGTAAGCCAGATAGGTTACCAATCATAAACGGACGGTTCATAAATAAAGATAAATCAATTAATGGATGGTCTACTTTACGCTCGTTGAAAAAGAAAACCACTAGAAGTGATACTCCAATAGTCAAGCTGAGTAACACGGGCGAGCTAGTCCAACCCCAATCTTCGGCATTGTTAATTCCTAATAGCAGACTAATCATTCCAGCAGTAAAGGTGATCGCACCAAAAAAATCAAAGCTTTCCTGCGTTTTCTGGGGTTCATCATTAGGGAGAAGAGAACGTGCTACCAGAAAACCAAGAATTCCAATAGGCAAATTTATAAAGAAAATAGAACGCCAGCTGGTTAAACCGATAAGTATGCCTCCAAGAGCTGGTCCTGTAAGACTACCAAGAGCAACGACAGTTCCAGTTAAACCAAGAGCACGCCCTCGTTCATTCGGTGGAAATATTCCAGTAATTATAGCAGCACTGTTAGCCATTAACATTGAAGCCCCTACTGCTTGTACAATTCGTGATCCTACTAAAAACCAAATATTATCTGAAATACCACATAGTAATGAACCGAAAATAAAGATGAGAAAGCCAATTGAAAATATCTTTTTTCTTCCAAGCAAATCTGCCGTTCTGCCAAAAACAGGGAGTAAACTAGAAATGGTTAATAGGTAAGCTGTAACCACCCATTGTAATGTAGCAATATCTGCATAAAGTTGACTTGAAATAGTCGGTAATGCCACATTGACGATACTGCTATCTAAGGTGGCCATAAATGTGCCAACCGATACAGTAGCAAGCACATACCAACGGTAGTTAGGTGCAGATTTGATTTTCTCAAACATTTTCTTCGTCTCCTCTATTTCAATATTAGTTAAGGTATATATTTAATAAACAACCATGCTCAAACAACTATGGTTGCTTTTCTTATCTAATCTATCATTTAAAATATATCCCCCTTCAATTTATAAGTCAATCTATCTCAAATTAGCTGATAGCTGTCCAGTAGATGACAAATTTTTTCCAAAATAATGTGGGAACAAAAGTTTAGACAATTTAATATAATGAATTAAAGATTCTTGACATTACTGTCATATTTGTTAGAATATTAATAATACTCTTTGCACTGCATATAATTATACAGTACAAACTGAGCAGACCGTGAATTATCGATAATTCATGTGGGTCGGGTCGCATTAAGTGACAGCAGATGATAACAAGGCATCTGTGGGACAGTAGTTTACTATTGTTGTTCCATGGGTGTTTTTTTTATTGCCTATTAGGAACAACGAAAAGAGAAGCAAGTGCCATAGAGTTATCCTATTCAATTTAATTATGGTGGAGGTAACTTATTATGGAAGAAAAAAAGGTTTTTTCAAAGCAAGACATCAGAGTACTTGGCGATAAAAAAATTGCCATGAGGGTGTCAGTCATTAGTATTGTTGTAAATGTGGTTTTATCTGTTTTTAAACTTATTGCAGGAATTATTGCAAATTCTGGAGCAATGATTTCTGATGCTGTTCACTCTATCTCAGATGTATTTAGCACCATTATTGTGATGATTGGCGTAAGCGTTGCAAGCAAGAAAGCAGATAAGGAACATCAATATGGACATGAACGACTAGAAAGTGTAGCGGCTCTTATTTTAGCAGTAATTTTATTTGCGACAGGAATTGGTATTGGAATAAGCGGCATTGAAAAAATAGCTGGAGGCAATTATGGAGAATTGAAGGTTCCGGGATTTTTGGCGTTAGTTGCTGCGATTGCTTCTATTATAGTGAAAGAATGGATGTATTGGTTTACAAGANNCTGCGAAAAAAATCAATTCTGGTGCACTAATGGCTGATGCTTGGCATCATCGTTCTGATTCTTTATCCTCTGTAGGTGCATTTGTCGGTATATTTGGAGCAAGAATGGGGTTTCCAATACTTGATCCAGTGGCTAGTGTGGTTATAAGTCTTTTTATCGCAAAAGCAGCTTTTGAAATTTTTAAGGATGCTATCGACAAAATGATTGATAAATCCTGTAATGAAGATACTGTAAAAAGAATGGAAGATCTTATTTACAACCAAGAGGGCGTCTTAGAAGTAGATAAAATTAAGACGAGATTGTTTGGTGCNNCAAAGCAGGTACATGATGCAATAGAAACTGAATTTGAGGATGTAAAACATTGCATGGTCTACGTGAAACCAAAACAAAAATCCCACTGCATGTAGGGTGTGATTACTGATAGAGAACAAAATTACGAGGAAAAAAGGATAAAATTGTAAAAAGGGGCCTGGCCCCTTTTTACAATTTTTTCAATTTGATTTAAACAAAAACTAAAATCAATCTAAACTAAGTGAGAATTAAACACTAAACGTCAAGTTGATAGCATATAGATTAATCAAATATAAAATTCATTTTTATGTAAAGGTGAAGGGAAGTGTAAATATGCTTGGATTGGCATTAGAAGGGGGCGGTGCTAAGGGAGCTTACCATATGGGGGTTGTAAAAGCATATTTTGAAGAAGGATACTATTTTGATGGAATCGTTGGTACATCGATTGGTGCCCTTAACGGAGCCATAATTGCCCAAGGAGATTTTGAAATAGGATATCAATGGTGGCAGCAAATGGACAATTCCTTTTTATTTGATATAGAACAAGCACAAATCCAAAAAATACTAAATAGAAAAATCGATAAAGCTGTTTTGAGTTATCTCTTTTCTAAAATAAGTGATATTATCGAAAACCGAGGACTAGATACCAAAAAGATTAGAGAAACATTGGATGCGATTATTGTAGAGGATAAGCTGCGCCAATCAGAGATTGACTTTGGATTGGTAACAGTCTCTGTTTCAGATTTTAAACCATTGGAGCTTTATAAAGAGGATATACCCTATGGAAAGCTAGTGTCCTACTTGATGGCGAGTGCTAATCTACCGTTATTTAAAATAGAGCCGATGGAAGGGAAGTTTTATATTGATGGAGGGTTTTATGATAATTGTCCGATAAACTTATTGATTCGAAAGGGATATAAAGAAATTATTGCAGTAAGAACATTAGGAATAGGGCTCAAGAGAAAGCTGGAAGATCTAAATGTGAATGTGATCAACATCATCCCATCAGAAGATTTAGGAAGGATACTCAATTTTGATCAAAACCTCATACAGACCAATTTGAAAAGAGGTTATTTAGATGCGATGCGAGTGATAAAAGGTTTGAGAGGCAGAAAATATTATTTTTTGCCTGTTGATGATGAGATGATCTATCATAGTTTGCTATCTATTCCAGAAGAAGCGATATATGAGATAAAAAAAATAATGCACTTACCCGATATGGAAGCGAAGAGATTGCTATTCGAAAAAATACTTCCAGTCTTTTCGCGTAAATTGGGTTTTTCTTCTGCTGCCTCTCACCAAGACATATTGTTGGGTATTCTAGAATTTTATGCTGAAGAGTTAGGTGTTGAAAAATATAGAATTTGGGATATAGAAAGCTTTCTAAAAGTCCTAAGGACGAAGTATAAGGCTGAATTTGCTATCTCGAGTTCATCAAACTCATATATCTCAAAAGCGTCAAGACTGCTTCCTGAAATAACAAAAAATAATGCTTTAAGAGAATCAGCTAAAGTGATGATAAATTACCTTAATTTACCAAAAGGGGCCTGACCCCTTTTCATGACCCCTTTTTACAACATTTGGAATTAGTGTGACTTCATAAATATTGTTCTCAAAGCATATAGTTTAAACAAGCATTTCCAAGAAGGGGGATGGCTTGTTATGAGACAAAGGACTGTAATAATTTATAATATTACTTTTTTAGCCTTTTTATTTTTCGTAATTGCATTCTTTTTTGCATTAGTTTATATGGTGTTAGATTTTTTAGAAATCGGCCGAGTTATTGACCATTACGCTTCAATCAGACATCAAGAAAAGCCTATAGATCATTTTACCAGTTCATTATATTTTAGTTTTATAACCCTTTTTTCTGTAGGATATGGGGATATGACCCCTTTTGGACTTTCGAAAGGAGTAGCGATAATAGAGGCAACAATTGGACACGTTATTCCAATTGCTATTGTAATTAAATACATATTATTTACTCCAAGAAGTATAATGAATGCTATAAGAAAAGATTAGCTATATTCTGACGGTGGTTATTAATTACTTTTCAACTGTTGATAGGAACAAACATAAAATTAAAGGGGGAATTTTAAATAGTATGAGTATCTTCTTTGAAATTCACAAAGACATTCCACGGGAAGGGCCAGGATTAAACGAATCGACAAGACTAGCATTTTTCATGTTAGAAGACCTACCTTCTGAATTAGCTGTGCTTGATATTGGATGTGGTCCTGGAATGCAAACTATTGAACTAGCAAAAAATATGAATGGTAAAATAACAGCCATTGATAACCACAAACCTTTTTTAGATGTACTTACTAAAAGTGCTATGGAAGAGGGAGTTTCAGATAAAATTGAAGTTAAAGAGGGATCTATGTTTTCGTTAGATATTGAGAAAAATAGTTTTGATTTGGTCTGGTCTGAAGGTGCTATTTCTATCATTGGATTTGGTGAAGGACTAAAACAGTGGAGAGAGTATATAAAAACAGGGGGATATTTAGTTGCTTCAGAGATCTCCTGGTTAAGAAACGATATCCCTGAAGAGCCTAAGCGTTTTTGGGAAGCCGATTATCCTGTGATGAAGGGAATTATTGATAATATAAAGACTATTGAGGAATCTGGTTATTCTCCAGTTGGACATTTTGTATTACCTAAAAGAGGTTGGTGGGAGCATTATTATAATCCATTAATTGAACGTATAAAGATGTTAAGAGAAAAATATGTAGGTAATCAAGAAGCAAATGATGAATTGGATTGTGCAGAAAGCGAAATTGAAATATATAAGAAGTATTCGGATTATTATGGATATGTCTTTTATTTAATGAAAAAAATTTAATGTACCCAGACCTAAAGATTTCGTTCCAGATAGTGATAACCCTTCGCTTAAATACAAGAATTAACACAAAAATTAACAGAAGGGGTCTGGCCCCTTCTATTAATTTTTTCTATTTTCAATTTTTCAATTTTTTAATTTTCCGATATATAATAAATCTGAAACATCTATTTCATCGGTTGCGCCATCCATAATACGACGAACTCCGTCTAAGGTATCATTAAGGGAGACGTATTCTCCGCTTTTTTTGGTGAATTCTTCAGCGACAAAAAAGGGTTGTGTTAAAAATGCTTCTAGTTTCTCGCCGATATTATAAAGAATTAAGTCTGTATCAGGTAGTTTTTCCTTTCCCCATGCATTTACCAGGGAACGTAGCTCTTGATAACGGCGAAGCAATTTTTTTGCGCGTTGTTGAATAGTCATATGTGCAGCTTCCATTTGAGCTCCTTCAAGGAAGGTAGATGTGGAATACACGGGAGATACAGCAGGATACATTTTTCTTGTTGCTAGATCCATATCAAATCGAAGCAGCGCATCCAATGGCCCGTAAGGAACATCCTCAGTTACACCGTCTCCTCGAGTATCTACTAATGCAATGGTTATAGGACGAGCCCCAGCCTCCTGCAATTTTTCTTTTAGCTGAAATAACTCTCCTGAGAGTACAACAGAGCGATCTGCCCCAAGAATAACATCTCGTTCATTTCTTATGCTTTCAACAATGTTATAAATGTCATCTAGATTGGAACCGATAATCTCAGCTTCAGCAGTCACATCCGATATACCATAAGCTTCCTCCTTCGGCATCCAAAAGACAGTTGCAAAATCTCTTTCTTTCATTCGATGGAATAGTTCGGATAGAAGTACAAGCTGCCCCATCCCTGGTCTTGCCACAAATCCGATAGTTCCTCCTCTGACAATTGGAGCAAAAAGATCAATTATTTTTATACCCGTTTCAATCATTCCAACGCCCCCTCCTCGTATGATTAAATCATCAAGTCGGCAACCGGCCAAATTTGCAAGGGTAACTAGGGTTCTTACCTCAGCTTTTCCAACGGGAGTTTTACCGGTGGTTAGATTTGAAACCGTTGCCGCTCTGAGCCCAGCTGCTTGTGCTTCTTTTGTTAAATTCGGAACTCTTCTTTTTAATAAAGGAACATTTAATTGAATATCATCAATCATTTAGAACACCTCCTGTTACTTTGTATAGTAAATTAAATTACTATTAAACGCAATACTTTTTTCGTTATAAAGTAAATTTTATTACCTTTAAAAGTAAATGTGATTAACGTTTTACACTTTCATTCTTAATTTATATTAATCGAAAAGTATAAATTTTTTCCATTGCTTAGAGCAAATAGTCTTTGCCTGTGCTAACTTTTTGTTAAAAACAGTACTAGCTATTAAGCAAAATCAGATGAGACTAAAAAAATTAGTATCACGAACAGTATGGTTTAGGTTAAGATAGAGAAGTGCAACTTAGAGCTGCTATTGGAGGGTATATATGATAAAAATTATGGCTGATTCAACCTGTGATTTATCGAATGAAATACTGGAAAAGTATGATATAAGCTTGGCCCCATTAACTATAAATATAGAAGGAAAAATCTACAAAGATCGAGTGGATATAAAACCGGATTATTTCTATGAAATCATGGAAGAATTATCGGAGTACCCAACGACAGGTATGCCAAGTCCACTAGAGTATTTAGATATAATAAATAATGCCGTGAAAGATGGACAACAGGAAGTATTATGTATTTGCATGTCTAGTGGAACAAGTGGAGCGTATCAATCTGCAGTAATCGCTAAAGATTATTTCTATGAGGAAAATCCGAATTCTTCTGTAAAAATACATGTAGTTGACTCAAAATCAATGAGCCATGGTAGCGGTTGGTTAATTATGAAAAGTGCAATGATGAGAGAGCAGGGAGCCTCATTTGAAGAAATCATTGAATTTAATGAGAATCAAAAAACAAAGGTAAAACATTTTCTGTCTGTTGATGATTTGGATCATTTAATTAAGAGTGGACGACTTACCAACGCAAGTGCTTTTATTGGCAAAATTTTAATGCTTAAACCAATCATGACGATGAAGAATGGAAAAGGCGCAATAGTAGCAAAGGAAAGAGGACGTAAAAAAGTTCTTCATCATTATGTTAAAGAGTTTACTAAAAGAATAAATCGGGAAATAACAGATTTTGTTATTATCGGTTATACGTCAGATATTACAGTTGCTGAAGATTTAAAAGCAAAAATTCAACTAGAAACCGATTTTACTGGTGAAATCTATATCATGCAAATGGGAGTATCGGTAGGAACTCATGTTGGATTAGGCGCCATTTCTATGTTCTTTATGGAAAAGTGAGATTAATAGATTTTTAAAACTATAAGTAGTGTTGTACCCTCAAACAATGATTTGGGGGTCTTTTTTATTCCAAAAAATAACAAAAGGGGCCAGGCCCCTTTTTCCACTATTTTCCAGTACTCTCAATTATTTAGATTAAACAAGGGTTATTTTCTTTTCTGCAGAATAGTATCTTTAATAATTCAATTTGATAAAGGAGTTACCATGCAGAAATATAGCCTTTTGGAGAAGCTGTTATTTCCATCTACTAAATTAAATAAAAATAAGCTTCGATCTAAACTACAAGGAAAGACGATTCTTATAACTGGTGCTAGTTCTGGTATAGGAGAAGCTTTAGCGTTATTCCTTGCAGAATTTGAAGTGCATATGATTTTAGTAGCTAGAAGAGAGGCCAAGCTATTGTCATTGAAAAAGGTAATTGAAAAGCAAGCGGCTAAAGTGAGTATTTTTCCTGCTGACCTAAGGAACGAAGAAGAAATGGAGGAGTTACTAGCCTTCCTTCGTCAGTTACCACAAGGAATAGATATCATAGTGTCTAATGCAGGAAAATCGATTAGAAGATCGATCAATGATTCTTTAGACCGTTATCATGATTTTACTCGAACAATGGCAATTAATTATTTTGCCCCTGTTCGTTTATTATTATCAGTTATTCCTCTTCTTGAGAAAAATCAAGGACAGGTGATCAATATATCAAGCGTAAATGCTTTATTAATTCCTACTCCTAAATGGGCTGCTTATCAGGCATCAAAGTCGGCTTTCGATACTTGGTTTCGGTCCGTCGCTCCTGAGCTAAATGTAATGGGAATCACTACCACATCCATCTATCTTCCATTAGTAAAAACGCCAATGATTTTGCCTACTAAAGCATACCAAAATGCTCCCGCCATGAGTGCTAGTCAGGTGGCTACGATTATTAGCAAAACGATGATTACACAGCAAAAAAAATACCGCCCATGGTGGTTGTTTTTTGGGGAAGTAGCCTCCTTGTTTTTTAGAGGGATTTGGGAATTATCAATACCGTTTATTCTAAAAAGAAGGAGGAAGTAAAATTGCGGCTACTTAAGAGATTGGTCCATCAACTGATGCAACTACGACAACTACTCTATGTTTTATACCGAATTAAATTACTTTCTCCAATCGGCTGGTATCGGTTGCTTAGTGTAATTTTCAAATACGGAATTAATCTTATGGCTTTGTTATCTTTTGTAGAAAAATACTATGCAGAGAAAATCGCATTAGTGGATGACCAAGAAACTTTAAGCTATAAAGAGTTATTGTTTCAGTCCGAAAAGCTAGCCGTTGCTCTAAAGGAAGAATTTCCGCTCAAAAGTGGACAAAAAGTAGGTTTTTTGTGTAAAAATCATGGGTCATTGGTAAAATCAATTTTTGCTGTATCACAATTAGGTGCAGATGTGTATTTGCTTAATGCTGAGTTTAGTCGCGATCAAATTAGTAATTTATTAGAACAGAACGATTTCGCTTTGCTAATCTATGATCTTGAATGGGATACCTATTTTATGGAAACTTCTTATCGTGGAGCAAAGCTTCTAAGTTACCATGATAAATTACCGGCAATAAATAACATTCTTAAAACAAATGAGATGATGGAACAAGAATTGAAAAGGGAACACAAGCAGAAATTGAAACAAAAAGAGAAACCGAATCACAAGCCGAAACACAAACTGAATCGTAAACCGATAAAGAAGCTGAAACGGAGGCTTGCAAGGTCTTCCTTTAGTAAAGTTATCCTGCTTACAGGTGGTACAGCAGGCCGTTCGAAAGAAGCTGCGCATAAACCCTCAATATTCAATTATTTAAATCCATTTTTAGCGTTATTAACTAGATTAAATCTGATAAACTATCAAACCGCTTATGTTGCTACTCCTATCTATCACGGTTATGGGGTATCTTTGTTATTACTATTTGTTGCGATGGGGAAGAAGGTTGTGATTACTCGCCGATTTGAAGCTGAGAAAGCCTGTTCACTTATTCGTGAACATAAGGTAGAAGTGATTTCAGTAGTTCCATTAATGTTAAAAAAAATGCTGAGATATAATGTGGACGATTTAAAATCGCTCACTCGAATTCTTTCAGGTGGTGCAGAACTTCATCCTAAATTAGTAAAAGAGACATCATATCATTTAGGGGATGTATTGTGTAATTTATATGGATCATCAGAGGCTGGCTTAAATATCATCGCAACACCTGCTGATTTACAGTATTCCGCCCTAACAATAGGTAAAAAAATCAATGGTGTGCAATTGAAGGTGCTGGATGATCGTCAAGTTGAAGTTAAAGATGGTGGGATAGGACAGTTTTACGTAAATAATCGATGGTCGATGAAAAATCGCAATAATTCTTGGATTGGTACAGGGGATTTAGGTTATAGGGATGAAAATGGTTATTATTTTTTGCGGGGAAGAGTAGATGATATGATTGTTTCCGCTGGGGAAAATGTTTATCCGATGGAACTTGAACAGATATTAAAGCAACATCCTCAAATAGAAGATGCTGCAGTGATTGGGATAAAGGACGAGGACTTTGGCCAAAGGTTAAATGCATTTGTGCTGTTAGCTAATAATGCGACGTTGACAAAAGAAGAGCTTCTAGAATGGTTAAATACAAAAGTGGCGAGATTCCAGATACCAAAGGAACTTGTATTTTTAAATGAGCTGCCTTATACGACCATAGGGAAATTAGATAGGAAGCAATTGAGATAATTCTAAATTAAAAAGTCCAATTTTTAATATAATCTGGGGGTTTGGCGATGCTGACTGAAAAGCAGAACAATGTATTAAAAATTATATTTGAAGCTCTGAATGAGTTAAATTTAAGTTGGATGCTGATTGGTAGTGCTAATCATGTTATCCAAGGTATGGATAGAACACCAAGTGATATAGATCTGATTGTTGAGACAAAATATGAATTACAAAAAATTGAGAATCGGTTCAAGTATAATAAGGAGAACGGGATAGAGTTTAAGGAATATGATGGATATAGTATGTATGAATTAAATTTATCTTTCGATTCTATTCCAGTTCAAATAATCGGGGAATATAGAAGAAAAGATGGTCAAAATGTATGGGGTGAGCTAGATGGATTTAGTGGGAAGAAATATATCATGTATGAGAGAATGAATCTTCCATGCCTATCTCTTCATCAAGAATACAATGCATATATAATTACGGATAGAAGAAAAAAAGCATATAAAATCAAGGAACTAATTGACGTAAATTCCTACTAATACAAAAAGATGTAAAAAGGGGCCTGGCCCCTTTTTACATCTTTTTACATTTGAATAACTAAACAGGTATAAATGTTCCTTGGAATTCTATTTTTAGTGGGCGGTGATGTGCTAAAAACATTCTCATGGCATCGATACTTTTGATTGCTATATTTTGACGGTTTGTTCCATATTTTAATGGTACTCCTTGCTCTGTTACAAAGGTGGCTTTATAAATCTGCTCTAAAACGACTTCATCTTGGCCAATAAATAATCTTTGAATACGATTTCCTTTGGGGTTTTCAATTCGTATATAGGCAGTGAGTCCAAACGCACGTTTAACATAGCCCCCCATTTGTTGAAACGGATCTGAAGCATAGGTGTGCTCCAAATTTTCCTCTAACATATCTAGTATTTCTTTTCCGGTAAGGTAGACGATAGATACAGGAGGATTCATCGGAATTATGTTATATAAATCATTGAGAGTTAATGGCCCAGGCAGTATAGTTGCACCATAACGCCAGCCATTGGAAAAAGCAAGTTGCGCTCCTGTTGCTTCGATTAGACTTTGCAAAAGAAAATTATCCATTGTGGATTCAAGAGAAGTTCCACGATGTAGAACACTTTCAGTTTGTCCAACAACCTTTGCAAGATCTTTTTCATATGGCTTTAATGCATTGTTTACCATTTCCTCCATCATTAGATCAGATTGTATTTCTTGAGTAATTTCATGTAAACGATGATGGAAGTTAATGATTTTTCTGTTTTCTACCTCCAGTTTTAGATGAGTAAGAAAAGAACCGTGCGCACCTGATTGAACAATAATGGTGCCTCCTTGGAGGACAGGTTGATAAAGACGGTTGTGTGTATGGCCGCTTAAACAGATATCTATTCCTTGAACTTCAGACAGCAGTTTTACATCCTGTGGAAAGCCAAGGTGAGAGAGTAGAACAATTAAGTCTACATCTTCATGTGAACGAAGGTATTCCACTAACCTTGGTAGTTCCTCTCTTCCATTACTAAAAGTTAAACCTTCACCAAAAGAAGCTGGCATCGTTTTATCTACAATATTAGAGGCTAATCCAATCATCCCAATTTTTAATCCGTTAATATTTTTAACGATATAGGGTCGGAATAAAAGCTGACCATTATCTTGATGATAAATGTTTGCTGCTAAAATAGGATAGTTAAGTTTTTCTGCTAACTCCTCTAGCTTCTTAGGACTGTAGGCAAATTCCCAGTGGACAGTCATGGCATCTAAGCCTAGTTTATTTAATATCGGAATTAGAATTTCACCTTGAGTATGAACCACTGGATAGGTTCCGTGGAGGGTATCCCCGCTATCACAGAAAAGAACATTATCTGGATTTTCTTTACGGATTTGATTGACCAGTGTAGCAATTCTAGAATATCCCCCAGTTTTCCTGAAAGTAGCATTTTTGCCCTTCCAAAAAATTTCCTGATGCAAATCAATATATCCATGCACATCATTTATTTGTAGTATATTTAGCGTTTTATTACTCATCATCAATACCTCTTTTTAAAATGTAGTATGTGTTGGAGTAGCATTTAAAATTCGCGAAATGGAAAAAAATGAAAAAAGGGGCCTGGCCCCTTTTGTTAAATTTTGGTTTTACTCTTAGAAATATTGTTAAAAATAAGTAAAAAATAGTAGGACTTATGTTAGCTGGTATGGAATATTTAGAAGATGATGAGTCTATCTATTCTGTATTCAATAGAAATGAGTGTGATATTATGAGTGAAGCCATTCGAATTGAAAACCTGATGAAAAGCTATGGGGATCACTTAGTGGTAAAAGGGATATCCTTTGAGGTAAATAAGGGGGAAATCTTTGCTCTGCTAGGAGTTAATGGTGCTGGGAAAACCACCACCTTAGAATGCATAGAAGGTATTCGTAAATATGATAGTGGTACCATTTTAGTGAATGGTAAAACTGGGGTACAACTTCAATCTAGCTCACTACAAGCTAATATAAAAGCAGCTGAGGCATTTATATTATTTAGTAAATGGAACAAAGCTGCTGTTAATTGGGAGCTATTTAATAACTTTGGATTATCTGAACTCAAAAACAAGCAGTATAAAGATATGTCTACAGGACAGAAAAGACGACTACATTTAGCGATTGCACTGATTAATAATCCAGATATTATCTTTTTAGATGAACCTACAGCGGGATTAGATGTTGAAGGAAGAGCAACCCTTCATTCAGAAATTCGCAAGCTTAAACAGCAAGGCAAAACAATCATTATCGCTAGCCATGATATGGCCGAAGTAGAAACACTTAGTGATCGAGTCGCAATTTTGAAAGACGGTAAGATTGCATTTATTGGTACTCCGAAGCAACTTACCAGTGAGACCAACAGCCATATTAAAATTCATATTAAAACGGCAAATGTCATGACCCCAGATAGTCTTTTCTACTCCAAATTCGAAGGAATGGATCAGGAATACTATGTATTTACAACCGAGAATTTGGGAGAGGGACTATATGAAATTCTAGAATCCCTAAAAAAGATGCAAACTACCGTTTTAGATATTAGAATCGAGCATGTATCATTAGAACAACGGTTTATTGACATAGCGAAGGAGGATTAAACCATGGGAGCATTTTTATATGGAGTTACTCTACAATGGAAACTTGATTTCAGAAATAAAGGTGTTTTGCTTACTTATTATATCGTTCCCTTAGTATTTTTTGCATTTATGGGTGGTATATTTACCTCTATTAATCCTGAAGCAAAAGAAACACTCATTCAATCGATGACTATTTTTGGTGTGACGATGGGCGCAATTTTAGGGGCACCAGTTCCACTTACTGAACTATATGGCAGTGAAATCAAAAAGGCCTATAAGGTTGGAAAAATCCCTTTATATGTTCCAGCGCTTAATAATTTTTTATCTGCGCTAATACATTTGCTTATCATGAGTACAATTATATATTTTGTTGCACCAATTGCTTTTGATGCGAAAGTTCCACATAATGGATTGATATATTTTCTTTCCCTTATATTATTTATTAAGGTGAGTTTGGCAGTTGGAACCGTGTTAGGCTTAATGGTAAGAAGCACTTCGAAGCTTACCATGATTGCACAATTTATCTTTTTACCTTCGCTTATGCTGTCGGGAATTATGTTCCCAGTGGAAATGTTACCTAAAACACTAGAATCGGTTGGAAAAGTCTTCCCTGCGACATGGGGCTTTCAACTGATGATTAACGAAGTCTTTAATTGGGAACTAGTAATCCCCCAAATAATAACTTTTCTCATTTTGATTTTAATCAGTATATTTAAGTTGATAAACTTATCAAAAATTTACTAGAATTAACAAAAATCAACAAAAGGGGCCTGGCCCCTTTTTACATCTTTTTACATTTATGATTTTAAATTCTAACAAGATTGAGGCGTAAGGTAGATGAACGATGTTATAGAAATTGTAGAAGGCAATCTAGATGATTTAGAGAACGTGTATAGCAGATTAACGGAAGATTTTGCGGTAGATGAATTAAAAGAGTATGAGCAGCTTAGAATTTTACTTTTAAAGAAGAAGTATAAGCTGTTGTTTGCGAAACATAAGGAGTTTAATGAGATAATTGGGTATGCTTTTATTTATGAGATAGATCTGATCAATGCGATTTGGCTTGATTATATTGCGATTGATAAAAGGTTCCAGAATGCTGGATATGGAACAATGTTTTTTAACAAAATCGCCAATGTAAACCAGAAAGAAATCCTTGGCATATTTATCGAAATAGAAATTCCAACGGAACAAGAAGGTTCATTAAAAGCAACTCAAATTAAAAGAATTAATTTTTATGAAAGATTAGGGGCTAAGAAACTAAATACTAATTATGAGCTACCTACTAAGAATGGTGGATTTCCAATGTATCTTTACTTTAGGCCAGCTGAAAAGGTGCAAATGCTACCAAAGCAAGAAATAATGGCAGGAATTAGCTCGACATTTAATTACATTCACTCGGATGTGGAAAATAGAAAGGATATCTTGAATAAAATTGTGCTTACAATTGAAGATGCAATTTTTTGTTAAAACACTTGTGACTAGAATAGATGAGATGGTTTTTTTATTACTTGAAAAGGAAGCCAGCGATTTGTATCAAGTAAAAAAGAACAACTGAAGATACATAATAGCTGGAACAAACTTAATTGTTATCTGAGAAAAATAAATCTCAATGGCTACAACTAAAAAAGTATTCTGAGGAGGAACAAACAATGAGTAACAATAATCCATTGCTAGAAGCATTTAAACAGGCTGCTTATCCAGTCATTGGACATGGTCCTAGAAACCTACAGGTATTGCAAGAGGCTATAGGAAATATGAATGGGCAACAAGAAAGTGATATTTATGGAACAGGAAAGATAATAGAAGAATTTCAAGCCAAGATGGCTAATTTTTTAGGGAAAGAAGCAGCGGTATTTTTTCCAAGTGGCACCATGGCACAGCAAATCGCACTAAGAATCTGGAGTGATGAAAAGGGGATAAAAAAAGTTGCCTATCATCCACTTTCTCATTTAGAAATTCATGAAGAAGATGGATTAAAAGAATTACATCATATAGAAACGGTGTTATTAGCGGAAAAAAGTAGAGTAATTGAGCTAAGTGATGTTCAAAGCATGGATGAAGAAGTTGCATGTTTATTGCTTGAATTGCCTCAACGTGAAATAGGAGGTCAGCTTCCGTCTTTTGAGACGCTTGTGGAAATATCCAATTATTGTCGAGAGAAGGGAATTAAACTTCATCTTGATGGCGCGAGACTGTATGAGGTTCTCCCCTATTATCAAAAGACAGCTGCAGAAATTAGTCAGCTCTTTGATAGTGTCTATATCTCCTTTTATAAAGGAATTGGTGGAATTGCAGGTGCAATTCTTGCTGGAGATGAAGCATTTATAAAAAAATCTAAAGTATGGAAAAGAAGATATGGTGGGGATCTAATCAGCCTTTATCCATATATCGTGAGTGCTGATTATTATTTTGATCAGAGAGTCAATAAAATGGGAACTTATTATGATGGAGCAAAAGAGCTTGCTCAACTATATAATGAGTTACCGGATGTTTCAACAAGACCTATGGAGCCAGTGTCCAATATGTTTCATGTTCATTTTAGGCGTTCAAAAGAAGAGATTGAATCAATTCTAGTAGAAGTTTATAATAAAACAGGTATTGGGTTAACCAATCATTTAAGGGAAATTGGGGATGAGGAGTGCTATTGCGAAGTAAGTCTCGGAGACCGATATGTTGACGTACCAAAGCACTTGCTAGAGAAAGCATTCCAGCTAATCAATGAAATGTTAAAAGCAAAGAAGTAAATAAGGATAAGCATTAATAACCAAAAATTAACAAAAGGGGCCTGGCCCCTTTTACCCTTTTACCTTTTTTTTACATTTTGGATTTTATAAAAATTATTTTTCAAGAGAGTATACAAGTGCTATAATCGGTTTTGATATATGAGCTTTATAGAAAAACATACAATGTAGTAATAAGGGAGATATTTTTATGATGAAGGTCATGATTATTGGTGCAGGAAAATTGGGATATAAATTGGCGGAGTCTATGTTAAATAGCCATATTGACGTTACAATTGTGGATTCCAACGCAAAGGTGATTAGCCGAATAAATGACCATTTGGACGTTTTAGCGGTTAATGCAAACGGTTTGGAGTTCGGTGTTCTAAAAGAGTTAGGCATTGAATCCTATGATTTATTGATCGCCTCAACCAGTAGTGATGAAACAAATACTATTATATGTACATTGGCCAAAAAGCTTGGTTGCAAAAAGACGATTGCTCGGGTAAGAAATCCAGAATATATGGCTCAGCTTGATGTGATGAAAACGGAAATGGGGATTGATCACATTGTCAATCCAGATTTAGCGATTGCAAATGAAATTAGCCGATTTCTACTAAAAAGCTATAGCTTCTATTCTGGTGATTTTGCAAAGGGAAAAGTACTAATGTACGATTTTCATGTGAATAGTTTAAAGGCCTTTATTGATAAAAGAATAATGGATTTAACGGGGATGGAAGAATTGCTGATTGTTGCCATTATGAGAGACGGCAATATCATCATTCCTAATGGAACAACCATCATTAAAGAAAATGATGTTATTTATATCATTGGTAAAAGCGATAGCATTCAAAAAATGAGTGCAGAGTATAGCTTAAATTTAGAAAAGCGCCAAATCAAAAATGTGATGATTTTTGGTGGAGGAAAAGTAGGTTATTATATCGCAAAACAACTACTTCAAGCCAAAATCAACGTAACCATTATTGAACAAAATCGAGAACGTTGTATTTACTTATCAGAGCATTTGGACAAGGCATTAGTTATTTATGGGGATGGAACAGATATTAATCTTTTAGAGGAAGAAAATCTATCCAGTATGGACGCCTTTATTGGCGCAACGGATTTTGATGAACAAAACCTATTAATGTCATTGATGGCAAAGCAATCGGGAATAAGCAAGGTTATTGCCAAGGTTAGCAGACCGAATTACGTGCAAATTATCGATAAATTAGGTATTGATGTGGCATTGAATCCTGTTAATATTACTGCAAGTGATATCCTGAAATTTATTCGCGGTGGAAAAGTAGTATCCGTATCTTTATTGCTAGGTGGACAAGCAGAAGTAACAGAAGTAATTATCGATAAGAGCTTGAGTATTGTTGGAAAGAAAATAGCCGATTTAAATCTACCAAAAGGGGTAATTATTGGTGCTGTCGTCCATAAAGGAAAAGTGCTTATTCCAAATGGTAGTACGGTTATTGATGCCAATGATCGACTTATTATCTTTTGTTTATCATCCAATATCGATGCTTTAAATATTTTCTTGAAACATAAAAGAGGAGCACGTTTAAATGAACTATTCCATCGTCACTAAATTAGTGGGAATACTATTGCTTTTTGAAGCAGCGTTTATGCTTCCAGCGCAATTTATCTCTATTTATTACAATCAGTCTGACCAAAGCGCTTTTTTTATTAGTATATTAATTATTTTTGTCATCGGCTTTAGTATGACTCGAGTTAAAACCACAAACCAAAAGATTAAGACAAAAGAAGGCTTAGCGATCGTCTCACTAGGTTGGCTATTCACTTCCATCTTTGGCGCATTACCATTTGTGCTTTCAGGAAGTCTTCCGTCCTTTGTCGATGCATTTTTTGAAACGGTGTCCGGATTAACAACCACAGGAGCATCTGTTGTAAAAGATATTGAGGCATTACCAATGGGAATTTTATTTTGGCGTTCCTTTACTCATTGGGTAGGTGGAATGGGGATATTAGTCTTTACTGTTGCGATTCTTCCAATTTTTGGAGTGGGCGGTTTTCAAATTTTTAAAGCGGAGAGCCCTGGACCAGTAGCGGATAAGGTAGTTCCCCGTATTAAAGATACAGCGAAAATTTTATACATTACCTATATATCAATCACAATTATCGAATTCATCTTACTGTTATTTGGTGGAATGACATGGTTTGATTCGGCTTTGCATACTTTCGGTACGGTTGGAACAGGTGGTTTTTCTACTAAAAATGCAAGCATTGGTGCATATGATAGCACCTATATTCATTTAGTGATTACTATCTTCATGATTTTGTCTGGAGCCAATTTTTCGTTGTATTTTGCTTTTTATAAAGGAAAATGGCGTGATGCGATAAAGAACGAAGAACTACGCCTCTATTTAACAATTATACTATTAGCAACCGTATTTATTGGAGCGAATTTGTATTTCACAACTTATGAAGCTAGTGGATTAGCATTTCGAGATGCTTTTTTTCAAGTAGGTTCTCTGATTACAACTACTGGTTATATGACCGCAGATTTTGACCAATGGCCAACCTTTAGTAAAAGTATTTTGTTTTTACTGTTCTTTATTGGCGGATCTGCTGGTTCAACGAGTGGTGGTATAAAGGTCATTCGAATTTTAGTGTTATTAAAATTTGTGAAAAGAGAGATTAAAAAAATATTTCACCCTAGAGCACTTATACCGATAAAAATCCAAAATAAATCGATATCCAGTGATGTTAGTGCGAGCATATCTAGCTTTTTTATGTTATATCTCTTTTTGTTTATTATTGGGACAATCTTAATTTCCCTTGAAGACATTGGATTAGAGAGTGCAGCTAGTGCTGTTGCTGCAACCTTAGGAAATATCGGTCCTGGTTTTGGGGTTGTAGGACCAACTCAAAACTTTAGCGGATTTAGTGATTTTAGTAAAATAGTATTTTCCATTTTAATGTTGTTTGGAAGACTAGAGTTATTTACCATTATCGCGCTAATTGTTCCAAAAAGCTGGCGTAATGAGACATAATTGTGTGGAAAATTGCAACGAGAAGTAACCCAACCCCTTGGTAATTAAGCCAAGGGGTTCCTATTTCAGTTTAACCTTATTTAAGTTTTTCCTTATGCTATTTTCCCTATTCTCTTATTGATTTTTCCTTCTTTAGCTCCTTTATTTTCTTCCTTATAGGTATTCCTAAACTCCAAAACTTTATTACGAGTATAAAAAGAAGAAATGCAAAGATAAGATTTATATTGAAAAATTTTGTATGAGTCATACTAACGATAAGATTAATCAAAACAGCCACTAATTCTAGCAGCATCACACTGGTCCAAAAAACATTAATTTTCTTATAATACTTTATTTTGGAATCGATATCTGTGTAAATATCGAAATCTCCCTCGGAGGATTTTTTTCTAAGGTAGACCCAACGCATATAAGATGAGACATATTCAACACCATTTTCTTCCAAAAAATTGATATATGCCTTACTTTCAGGGTGGGTGGGTAATTTATCCAACAGCTCAATTCGATAAGAATATTCGTTGTTTATTGTTTCTGAAAATACATAGCGACACCAAGAAACATCGGTTAAGGCCAAACCCTTTGCTGACATTTCATTGATCCACTTCTCTTCTTTCTCATGATCATAAAACGCCTTTCTCACCACATGCTTCATTTTGTATCTCCCCCAATCACTTTTTTTCCATTAGCTAACAGCTCTTCTAAGCGAAGGAGTTCCCCTTGAACAATTGATTTCCCTAGCTCAGTTATGACGTACTCCTTTTTACGTGAATCTTTTTCCCCTTCGAATGACATGATCCAATTTTTCTCTAGTAAAGTATTAATAGCGCCATACAAAGTACCTGGCCCTAAGTTGACACGTCCATTACTTAATTCTTTTGCATTTTGCATGATTCCATAACCATGCATTGGGCTAAATAAAGACAAAAGTATGTAAAAAACCGCTTCTGTTAGTGGGATTTTTTCTGTATTATTCATCAAACTATACCTCCTATATTTATATCGTTAACCGCTATATCTTTAGTCGTTATATCGTCTTACGTAATAATATTATATCGCGTACCGATATAAGTGTCAATCATTGCTAAAAAAAAGGGGGAAAGTAGGATTTTAGAGATACTTATAGAACAAGAATATTGATAGAAGAAGAATATTGATAGAAAAAGAGTAATTGATAAGGGAGTTTCGAAATTTTATATTTGTATCGGAGGGGAATTTTCATGAAGAAACAACTTAGTTTAATGACTATTGTTATATTATTAATCGTTAGCCTTTTTTTCGTATATCAAGATAAAGGACCAAAATTTTCGTTAGATAATTATCCTAAAGTAGATGGTTCGACAGTGACTATACCATTATCAGAAGCCATTGCCTCAAAACTAACTGGACGAAGTTTAGAGGAAGTTAGGCCATATATTTTACATAATAAAACCCATGAGGCCTATGTTAATCTAATCAATAAAAAGGCGGATATCATATTTGTAACTAGCCCTTCCGCAGAAGAACTTGATTTAGCGAATGAAAAAGGGGTTGTATTAGAAGTAATCCCAATTGTTAGTGAAGCATTTGTCTTCTTAACACATACAGAAAACCCAGTAAATAATTTAACTGTAGAACAAATAAGACAAATCTATGCTGGAAATATTACCAACTGGTCAGAGGTTGGGGGCTATGATGTGCCTATTATAGCGTATCAGCGTCCAGTTAATTCAGGAAGCCAAACTGGTTTTCTAGAGCTAGTGATGAAAGATCTTACTCCAATGATTCCACCAATGGAAAGAGTAGTTGCTGAGATGGGTGCGCTAATTGACGCAGTAGCAGCATATAACAATGTTCCTGATGCCATAGGTTATTCCTACTTTTATTTTGTGGTAGACATGTGGGGAAATGAGAAGGTTAAATTGTTAGAAGTAAATGGGGTGTATCCTAATCATGAAACAATACGAACAGGAGAGTATCCTATAAAAACTTCCTATTATGCGGTAATCAGAGAGGATGAACCAAAGGATAGCAAGGTAAGAAAAATGGTTGAATGGATTTTATCTGAAGAGGGTCAAAGCCTTGTTGAGGAGGCAGGATATGTTAAAATCAAGTAAGCAATTCATTAGCATAATTTTCCTAGTATTGCTTTCTCTTATGGGCTGTAGTACAGCTGTCGATGTTTTTCCTAACCCACATTCTAACAATAATTCAGTAAATAATGAACTAAGTAAGAAGGAGCTTTATGCACCGATAGAGATCTCCTATGTGATCGATAATCCGCTTGAAATTGAGAATATAGACGTATCTGAGAGTGATAAGCATCAAAGAACTTATTTTCAAATTAGTGGTTTGGTGGATAAAACGGTGGAAAATACGATTAATCAATCTATTAAATCACTATTTGAGCAGATGATTCCCTATACAACTGGAGAAAAGCTTCCACCCTTTCGTGGAATTGCCTCTGTTCTTCCTAAAGGTATAACAATTAGTGATAGCTCAATAACAGTTAGACCACAGTTTAATAGCAATAATGTTCTGTCTGTTATGGCTAATGCTTATGGAACCTATATTAGTGATAGAAATATTTATTTTTCTGTTAGTGATGCAATAAATTTCGATCTTAGAACAGGTGAGACATTTTCCATTGAAGCTTTTTTTACGGATGATGCTAATGGCCTTTCATTGGTGAATGATGCAATCACAGAAGAGCTTACTCGTTTAAGTTTAACGTCAAGCATGAATGGAGATCCATATTCGTACTTGAATTTGGTAGCTCCATTTAAAGGAATTAGTGCTAATCAAAAGTTTTTTATTAGTAATAGTGGACTAAATGTTATCATAGACCACAATAACCCTGAGTTTGAAATAGGTTTTTTTAATCAGCGGGTGAATGTTCCTTTTTTCTCTGGTAATAGACAAATTGCTATTACAGAGCGTTTTTATGATAAAAACAGTACCATTTTCATAAAAGAGGCTGTTAACAAACGCTTTTTGCACGATTTTAAATTTAATAAAGGAATAGATAGGAATTCGTTTACCAAAAACGGGATACAATGGTATGTATCCAAAGAAAGAGCTGAGGATTTACCTGATAAACTGATAAAAGCAATGGATACTCTTCAAGCTGTCCAGGATAAAAAGGTGTCCGTTATTGCTCAACATTCTCCTGTCCTGTCTGTAGAACAAACGTTTAATGCTAACCATATTGGTGCATATTATAATATTTCTAGTTACTTGTACATTGGCCGCACGAATGATATGGTTGGTGAGACTGTCAATTATGTTTATTATGAGGATGGGGAATTAGTAAAGCTAGAAGATTTATTTGTGGAAGGATACGATTATCTTACTTTAATTAGTCAGGCATTGGAACAAGCATATAAAGAAAATGGACGATCCAAAGCTACAAATATAGAAGATGTAAAAGAGAATCTCATGTTTAGAATGGAAGACACTTATATTTCCTTTTTTGAAAAAATGGATCTATCATCATCCAATCAAAGCCAAATTATTTTCCATATTCCATATCAACAGTTTGGGTTTAATCATCTAACCATTTTTGATAACTAGTCTAAAGCTTAAGGAGAAAAATATGAACAATTACAAACTAACCATTCAATATGATGGAGGGCGCTATAAAGGTTGGCAACGACTTGGCAATACTGAAAATACCATTCAGGGTAAGATAGAAAATGTCTTGTCTGAAATGGTCGGAAAAAAAGTTGAGATTATTGGATCAAGCAGAACGGATGCTGGTGTACATGCCCTTGCTCAAATCGCTAATTTTAAAATCAGTGAGAATCTAAGTGAAGCAAAAATTAAAAAATATTTAAACAAGTTCCTTCCTCAAGATATTAGCATAGTTGATGTAGAACTTGTTCCTGATCGTTTTCATGCTCGATATAATACCACCGACAAAACCTATCTATATAAAATTTGGAATGAAGAGCATGTTCATCCTTTCATGAGGAAATATAGTTTACATGTACCAAAAAAGCTTAGTCTTGCAAAAATGGAGCAAGCAGCGAAATATTTCCTTGGGTCGCATGATTTTACTGCCTTTTCCAATGCCAAAGCAAAGAAAAAGTCGATGGTGCGTGAAATTTATTCGATCACGATCGAAAAAGATGAAGGATTCATTGAAATTAGAGTTCGAGGAGATGGATTTTTATATAACATGGTTAGAAAGATGGTAGGAACAATCATTCAGGTAGGATTAGGTGATTTAGAGCCGGAAAATATAGCCGGTATTATTGAGTCAAAGGAACGCAGTCAAGCTGATTCCATTGCAGATGCGAGTGGCTTATATTTGGAGAAAATTAATTTTTAATGCTTTAACAGGACTTTTGCTTAAAAAAGGGTCCTGTTTTTTTACTGTTATTTATTAATGTTAATTTCATACAACGATTGAAAAAGAAAGGGATTATCATTTTTTTAGAGAACTTAATCTAAAATTATATCTCAAAAAGTAGAGGTAAAAAGAAATGGAAAATCCAAAAAGGTCATTATCAAGGAAACTAAAACTCTTAGTCCCAATTGTAATTATTAGTGGAATACTTTTGAGAGTGGAGAACTAGAAAAATTGTTAGAGGATGCTAAAAAAAATAACACAAATGGGATTTATGTAATTTTATACAAAAGCAGGTGATTAAATGATTAGTTTCACCCCATTTCCTATTTTAGAAACCAAAAATCTCATTTTAAGAAGAATGAATTATAATGATATTGCCGATTTATTTGAAATGAGAAGCGATCCACGAATGCATCAATTTACAGATACAAAGATAGAGAAAAGTACTGAGGAAACACTGGCCTATATAGATAAGATGAATAAAGGGATTGATGATAATCAATGGGTTATTTGGGTGATTGAACATAAACAATCAAACCGAGTTATTGGATCAATCAGTATTTGGAATATTGATTACAAAAAAAATAGTGGAGAATTAGGCTATGGAATTAATCCTAAATATCAAGGAATGGGCTTTATGAAAGAATCCTTAACGCAGGTAGTTGAATATGGCATTGATGTGATGGCTTTAAATGAATTATACGCCTACACAGAAGAGGAAAATCTAAGGTCAATCAAACTTCTTGAAAAGTGTAATTTTAAAAAGATTGCTAGAGTTGATGAACAAGGATATTTCAATAAAAATAAGGTTTTTCATATGGTAATTTATAAAATAACCAAAAGCAAAAATAGTATAGGGAGTGAATCAAACTGAATACCGAAAAAATCATAGAGTTATCCCAAAAATACTATAAGCGCATTGTTGAATTAAGACACCAGGTCCACATGAATCCTGAATTGGGATTTGAAGAAGTTGAGACCTCTAGAACAATTGCTGATCAATTAGAAAAAGTGGGTATCGAGGTAAAAAGGAATGTTGCTAAAACAGGGGTCGTAGGACTAATTAAAGGAAAGTATCCAGGTAAAACCGTCCTTTTAAGAGCAGATATGGATGCACTATTAATTGAGGAAGAAGCCGACATTCCATATAAATCACAGGTGCCGGGGAAAATGCACGCGTGTGGACATGACGGTCATACAGCTGGGTTACTAGGAGCAGCAATGATTCTAAATGAACTAAGGGATGAATTGCACGGCAATGTAAAACTAATTTTTCAACCTGCTGAAGAAAATCAAGGTGGAGCACTTCCAATGATAGAAGAGGGGGTTTTGGATAATCCTAAGGTGGATGCAGCATTTGCCTGCCATTTATGGGGCTCGATTAAAGAAGGAACAGTACACGTAAAGCATGGTTATGCGATGGCAGCTCCTGACATTTTCCGATTGAAAGTTATTGGAAAAGGAGGACATGCGGCGATGCCCCATCTTACCGTTGATCCGATTATGATTTCAATGCAAGTAATGAATAGTATGCAAATGATTATTAGTCGTAAAGTGAATCCATTACAGCCAGCAGTGCTATCATTTACTTCTATACATGGCGGAACAACCCATAATGTAATTCCAAATGAAGTGGAGATTATGGGCACCATTCGCAGCTTTGATAAAGAATTAAGGGAATGGATCCCTCAAACGATGGAAAATGTATTAAAGGGAATTACAGAATCGCAGGGAGCTTCCTATCAATTTGAATTGATTAAGAGATATCCTCCTTTGTTTAATAATCATGAAATGACTGATTTGGTAAGTAATTCTGTTGCTAAAATTATAGGTGAAGAAAATGTCTTAGAGGCTCCAGAAGCAAATATGGGAGGAGAAGATTTCGCATACTTTGCTGAGCGAGTGCCCTCCTCCTTCTATTTTGTAGGGATTGCCCCTAATGCTGAAGAAGCGGTATCTCATCATCATCCTAAGTTTGCTTGGGATGATAAAAATCTTTTAATTGTTTCACAAACCTTAGCTCAGATTGCTTTTGATTCTTTAACAAAGGAAACGGATGATCTGTTGTAATTGTCCTTTAAAAACAAAGATGCAAATTGGATATACGTCTAGTACGGATATCTCCATAGAACATATAATGAAGCATATAAATGAGGAGGTGAGTCGTGATGAGTGGTAGCAAATATTATTACGGTTACAGAACCTTACTTCTATTTATCCTTCTTATCATTATATTCTTCTGGTTCATTGGCTATGGATTTGTAGGTGGTTTACCAGGCTAGAGGTCATTAAAGAAGGCTGAAAAACCCTGCATTTTTGCAGGGTAATTTTTTTATACTAAGAGCAGCTATCAACATCAAGCCAATTTTCTAAGATAATTGGGCCAGATACACCAGTATTAGAATTAGATGGAATAATGAGATTTATTAACGATAGTTAATTCGATATAATATCATATGTAGCAAAAGCTAAATTGCTAGGCAAAATTCTAACTAAAAGAACCCCCAAATTAAGCTAAATAATTGAAGATAAGATAACTGTTAAAAGTGGAGGAAAAAATGACAAAACATATACGGTTGGAAGTAGCGGTAGAGGCAGATGCAGAACAAATGAGAGATTTGATGATTGCAGTAGAAAGAGATGAAACAGAAAAATGGTTTGACCATGGTGAAAGACCATTTATCCCAGGATGTGCTTCAATTGATATGCAAAAATATCACATGTGGGATGAAAAATATTACAAAATAATCTCTGAAGAAAGTTTGGCTGGCGTTTTATTGATATCTCATACGGGTAGAGAACATGCCAGAATTGATCGTTTGTACATCAATCCAAGCTTTCAAAATAAGGGAATAGGTGCAAAGGCATTAGAGCTCATTGAACTAATGTATCCAATGGTCAAAATATGGACTTTAGATACTATTCAAAAAAGCACTAGAAATCATTACTTCTATGAGAAATATGGGTATGAGAAAATAGGAGAAGATGAAAATGAGAGATATTATCGTAAAACGATAGATGATCTAAATATCGAAGCTCCCGGTTATCATCTAGGAAAAGATTATAGTCATCATAATTATCGTTATTGCGATATGCAATATATTGATGTTTATGATGTGAATATGGGAAACTCAAGATTTACGAATATGAATATAGAGAATTCAATCTACCAAAACTCAAATCTATCGCGATCACGATTTACTAATATTAATATGAGCAAAAGTGTTATAGGCGATGCTAATCTGAATAAGATAGAAATATGCCATGTTTCATTGGCTAATGCTTACATACATGATACCAATTTAGGCTTTCAAGAAACAAAAATGCCATTAACAATAAAACGCTGTGAGTTAATGGAAAGTAAAATTATAGATTCAAACCTACAAGGTTTATCCATTAACAATTGTAATCTTGAGGGAATGACGATTGATGGAATATTAGTTACCGATCTTCTAAAGGCATATGGTAGGGCTAATAAATCGATAGAAAAGTAATATTTAAAAAGAATTTGGAAATGATAGAATTATGTTGTATGGTTTAGTAGTTTAAAGTTTTGTCTTTTAGACGTAATATTGAAATGGATGGAGGAGCTTAAAGTATGGGTGTATTAAACGAATTTAAAAAATTCGCCTTAAAAGGAAATGTTGTTGATTTAGCAATAGGTGTAATTATTGGTGGCGCTTTTGGGAAAATTGTTACTTCTCTTGTGAATGATATCATTATGCCAATTCTAGGACTTATTATTGGTAAAGTTAATTTTAAAGATTTAAAATGGATTATAGAAGAAGCGGATGAGAGTCTTGGTCTTGCGGAGTTAGCCATTAATTATGGTCAATTTTTGCAAACGCTGATTGATTTTATCATTATTGCGTTTTCTATTTTTATGGTTGTGAAACTATTAAATAAATTGAAGAAAAAGCAAGAGGAAAAACCAGCATCCCCACCAGTACCTTCGAATGAAGAGAAACTATTAACCGAAATTAGAGATATATTAAAGAGTAAAAAATAAAAAATAAAAAATAAAAAATAACCGCGATAAATATATGTAGAAGCACCGAGTTTATATAAGCTCGGTGCTTTATTTTTGCTATGTTTTGTTCCAATCAAATATTCTACTTACCATCTACTTCTCTTAATATCTTCAAAGTTCTTAAGTTTTGGTTCCACTCTACCCAATACCTTTTTCCACTTCTCAACTTAAAAAACTCTAAAGCACTTTCTGTCAATCGTATAATGTTTCCGAAGGGAAATTCTAAAGAATGAAGAGTACCATCCATTAAAACGTTCTTATCTCCAACAACAAAATGAATATTAGAAATTTGACCAGTAGTTACTAATTCAGAGATTTTAAGATTATCGGCTGCTGTTGCGTCGATATACAATGTTCTATTAGGACGATCAACGTCAGGAAATGGAGGGTCTAGTCTCAAAATCTGTACTATTAATTTAGCCATTTTTTCACCTCATTTCCTTATAAAGCGTTACGTTATAGTATGTTTTTTTTAGATTAAAAGTTACCCTGCAAACCTAAGGCAGTTGTACTAAATTATTACGAAATTTAAAAATTGTACATTCATCCGATATGATATAATTATTCTGGAAATTATTTCTATCATAATACATAATCTTCCTATATTTACTTCATACTAAATTATTGTTTGTTGATTTTAACTAGATGTATATCCACTGAAAGGAGCGGCAATATGGGAATCGACGAAAAAGAATGGCGAGAAGAACAAAACCGAGTTGAATATGTGATTGGTCAAATTAAAAAAAGACTAGTCTCGCTTGGCGAGCAAATCACAGAGACAAAAAAGGAAATTGTCGAGATCCGAAAAAACTTTTGGGAGGATGTTAGAGTTAATTTTGAAGATTCAGTAGAGGCTGCAGATACCTATGCGAGTATAAAGCAACAATCTGAAGTTTTGGGGGAAAGAGAACGAAGACACAGACAGGATCAAAATCAAATCACGAATTTACAACGATTAAAAGACTCCCCGTATTTTGGGCGAATTGATTTCATTGAAGAAGATGAAAGGGAAACAGACAAAGTTTATCTAGGAACTGCTAGCTTTCTTGATGAAGATGGGGAAACCTTTCTTGTCTATGATTGGCGAGCGCCTATTTCTAGCCTTTATTATGATTATCCACCAGGTCCAGCTGAATTTAAGACACCAGTTGGCTTAATAAAGGGGGAAATAAAACTAAAGCGTCAATTTATAGTTCGGGATAGTAAGATGATCTCTGTTTTTGATACTGGTGTTACTATTGGCGATGAGTTGTTGCAAACCGTGTTAGGTAAACAATCGGATATGCAAATGAAAAGCATTGTAGCCACGATCCAAAAAGAGCAGAATCAAATTATTCGAAATGAACGTAGTAAGCTATTAGTGGTATTAGGAGCAGCAGGAAGCGGTAAAACATCCGCAGCCCTTCAACGAGTGGCATATCTACTTTATCGTTATCGAGAAATATTAAGTGCAGAGCAAATCATTCTTTTCTCCCCAAATCAAATGTTTAATAGCTATATTTCTACAGTCTTGCCTGAATTAGGAGAACAGAATATGCAACAGACCACCTTCCAAGAATATTTGGAAGCACGATTAAAAGGACAGTTTAAAGTGGAGGATTCTTATGCCCAAATGGAGTACCTTTTAACCTCGGAAAATGACTATGCCTATCCGGTTAGGAGAGAGGGAATTTTATTTAAATCCTCTGGACAGTTTATGAAGGTGATGGAGCGCTATATTGATTCATTAGCTGCAAGTGGGATGAAATTTAAGGATATTCGTTTTAAAGAAAGAATTATTTTTACGGGTAGGCAAATTAAAGAGAAGTTTTATTCCTTTGACTCTTCAATCCGTATTCCGAATCGATTACAGTTAGTGAAGAGCTGGCTTTTAGATGAGCTAAAGCAATTTGCGAAAATAGAGCGTAATGAAGCATGGGTTGAGGAGGAAACACAGTATTTAGATAATGAAGCTTATTTAAGATCTTACCAACAATCCATAGGGAAAAGTAGAGGAAAGGTTGGATTTGGTGAAGTTCAGAAAGAGCATGAAATCTTAGCAGATATGGTAATGAATAAGCATTTAAAACCAGTGAGGGCGTATATTAAACGTCTTGGTTTTGTTAACAATCCTGACTTATATCGTCAACTATTTAATTATCCAGAGAAAATTCTTGGGTTTTTATCAGAGGAGGAAGAGGTCCCTACATATCTGCGTGAAATTTGTACTTATACATTGGAAAAATTAGATAAGTCAGAGTTAACCTATGAAGATGCTACACCATTTTTGTACCTGAAGGATCGAATTGAAGGGTTTAAAACCAACACAATAATTCGCTATGTATTTATTGATGAGGCGCAGGATTATTCTCCATTTCAATTTGCTTTTATTCGCCAGCTTTTCCCTTTTAGCAAAATGACTGTTTTGGGGGATTTAAATCAAGCTATTTACTTGCATTCTATCGATAATACTGCCTTGAGCTTCTTGCAGTCTTTATATCCAGAAAATGAAACGGAGACCATCATATTAAATCGGAGTTACCGTTCGACTAAACCAATTATAGAATTTACTAGAGGAATGATTGTAGGAGGAGAGCTAATTGAGGCCTTTAATCGAGATGGAGTCAAGCCGACGATTCGAAAGGTGAGAACCGAAGAAGAGGTCTATTCACAAATGATTGGGTTACTTCAATCTCTAGTAGAAAACGGGCATCAAACAATTGCGGTCATCTGTAAAACTGCAAAAGAAAGTATAGAAGTATATGAAAAGTTGAAGGAACAAGTAGCTTTAACCCTTATTTCCAAGGAAACACTTTCCTTTAAAAAAGGAATTTATGTTATTCCTTCTTATTTGGCCAAGGGGTTAGAATTTGATGCGGTTATTATCTCTGATGCCTCTAAAGAACAATATTTTAAAGAAAGTGAACGAAAGCTTTTTTATACCGCATGTACTAGAGCTATGCATGAGCTTCATCTTTATTCTGTGGGGGAGATTACTCCATTTCTTGATGGAGTTTCTGAAAATGCTTACAAAATAGTAGAATAAGCGTACTTATTAGAAATATAATTATTTGATATAGTTTGGAGACTTAAATTGTAGTCTCCGTTTATTTTTTTACAATAAATAAGGCAAAGTATTATGGCTACTATATGAAAAGAAGGTTATACTTTTAAAAGGATTATTATAAAGACAATGCTTATCAAAATGAATGTAGGTGAAATAAATGAAGGTAGAGAAAAAAGGGGAATGGATGGAATTAGTCATACCGGAAGACTGGGCAGGTCTATCCATTGAATATATTTTAAAAGAGATATGGAAAACCCCAAAAGGATTGCTACATCAATTGCGAATGGAGAAAGGAGTAAAGGTGAATGGAGAGCTTCTCCCATGGTCTAAAGAAATGCAGGATGGAGAGCGATTACAGGTTCATCTTTTCCCAAAGGAAGAATATGGTGTAATTCCTAATTATCATGATGTTGATATTTTATATGAGGATGATCATCTTCTTATCGTCAATAAACCAGCAGGAATTGAAATGCATCCTGCACATGAGGGCCAAACCGATACAATGGCCAATGCACTAGCCTTCTATTTTCAAGCCAACGGAATTGAAACGAAGATAAGGCATATTCATCGTTTAGATAAGGATACAACAGGAGCTGTTTTATATGCCAAAAATGCTTTAGCAGGTAGTATCATGGATCGTTTATTAGAGAGACGTTTGATTAAAAGAACGTATGTAGCCCTTGTCCATGGACATTTAAAAAACAAAAAAGGGAAAATTACAGATCCTATTGGTAAAGACCGTCATCATCCAACTAAGAGGAGAGTTTCCCCAACAGGTCAAGAAGCAATTACATATTATGAGGTACTTCAATATAATCCAAAACAAAATACTACCCTTGTAAAATTACAGCTACAAACAGGAAGAACACATCAAATTCGTGTTCATATGGGGCATTTAGGCCATCCAATTGTCGGGGACAGCTTATATGGGGAATGGGAAATGAGACATCTTGATAGCAAATTTGCAAGACCAGCACTTCATGCGGCAATGCTTTCATTGCCACACCCAATTATTCCTGATGAGATAAAAGTAGTAGCACCATTTTTAGATCAGCCAGCGATTTTTGATTTTGATTTGGCAAAGCTTAAGGGTTAAGAATGTATTGTTGACAGAATTATTATGTTATTGTAGATTTAATATATAACTTAATATTTTAACCTCACTTTTTTATTGTGAGGTAGAGGCGCGGTATTTAACAGTCATTAGTGGAGCTTGAGAGGCTTTGATACTAACGAGAAGGAAATATCGCCGAAGCTTGTAATATACTCAGTATTACTTGCTGGGTCTACAGTTAAGAGCTGTAGGACTGTCTCAATGAACTACCCGGTTTATTGAGTTGTGCTATCTCATATGGGAAAAAGATGGGGAATTTAGGCGATTTTTGTATATCATGACCTGAGTTTTCAAACTCAGGTCTTTTTTTATCTATAGGTAATAAAAATTAATAGACATACCTATAGAAAGAGAGAGCAAAACAAAGATAACTTGATGGAGGAGGAAGTATTATGAAAAAAAGGTTGGCTATTTTAATTTCTTTAACTCTAATGGTGATGATGCTGTTAGCGGGGTGTGGATCAGAAAAAGATGGGGGAACATTTAAAGTTGGTCTTGAGGCGGGGTATGCACCGTTTAACTGGACTCAAATGGATGATTCTAATGGGGCTGTTAAAATTGAAGGCTCTTCCGAGTATGCTGGCGGGTATGATGTGGAAATTGCAAAAAAAATCGCTGAAGGTTTAGGAAAAGAACTTGTAATTGTTAAAACAGAATGGGATGGTCTTGTTCCAGCATTGGTTTCAGGAAAAATTGATGCGATTATCGCTGGTATGTCCCCAACTGCAGAACGAAAGGAAACTATCGATTTCTCTGACAACTATTATAAATCTGATTTAGTAATGGTAGTAAAGAGCGGTAGCAAATATGAGAATGCAACTTCTATTCAAGATTTTAAAGGAGCAAAAGTAACCGCTCAATTAAATACCTTCCACTATTCAGTGATTGAGCAGATTGAAGGAGTAGATTTGCAGTTACCAATGGACAATTTCCCTGCGATGAGAGTTGCTCTTGAATCAGGAATTATTGATGGCTATGTTTCCGAGCGTCCAGAGGGTGTAAGTGCACAATCTGCTAACTCAAACTTTAAAATGGTAGAGTTTAAAGAGGGATTTGTAACTTCTGATGACGATACCGCAATTGCAGTTGGTCTAGCAAAAGGTAGTGACTTAACTGAAAAAATTAATGAAGTATTAGCAGGAGTCTCAGAAGAAGATCGAATCACCATTATGGAAACTGCTATTAAGAATCAACCAGCAGCTGAATAGATTTATTTTTATTGAGAAACCGAGTGCAGTTTAGAAGGCATTCGGTTTCCCGAATTTAAAGGAGGTACATCAAGATGAGTCTTGAATGGATTGTAAAGATTGTTTTAGAGTATTGGCCAATGTTCCTTCGCGGAGCAGGAATAACTCTATTAATATCTATTACTGGTACTATTATTGGCTTTATTATTGGTCTTATCGTAAGTGTAATTCGTACGATTCCAATGCCTTCACGAGGGCCAAAAAAAATAGTCTTGAAGGTTATAAATACATTTTTATCGGTTTACATCGAAGTATTTCGTGGAACACCAATGATTGTTCAGGCTATGGTTATTTTTTATGGTGCTGCATTGTTTTATGGGATTCAGATGGATCGGATACTTGCGGGGATTCTAATTGTGTCCATTAATACTGGCGCCTATATGTCGGAGATTATAAGAGGTGGAATTGTTTCTATTGATAAAGGTCAATATGAGGCAGCTGAAGCGATAGGAATGAATCATTTTCAAACGATGGTTAATGTTGTATTACCACAAGCAATTCGTAATATCTTGCCAGCAACAGGAAATGAATTTGTCATTAATATTAAAGACACCGCAGTACTAAATGTGATTTCAGTATCTGAATTATTTTTTGCAACCAAGTCGGTAGTGGGTAATAATTTTAGATTTTTTGAAGCATTTCTTGTAACAAGTATCATTTACTTTATAATGACATTTTCCGTAACTAGAATTTTACGTTATATTGAGCGAAAAATGGATGGGCCAGATAACTATATTATGTATGCGAACCAAATGCAGGTAGAAACACCAGAGGATATGTTACGAAGAACCAAACAGAATTTCTAATAGGGAAGGAGGCTATGTGGTGGAAAAGCTAATTGAGATTCAACATTTAATTAAATCCTTTGGAACTCACGAGGTGCTAAAAGATATCGATTTTTCGGTAAGCAAAGGAGAAGTCGTTTGTATCATCGGATCTTCAGGATCTGGTAAATCAACCCTTCTTCGCTGTGTTAATCTTTTAGAAACACCAAGTGGTGGTCAAATCATCTATAAAGGGGAAAATATTTTAGATGATAAGCATGATATCTATGAATACCGCACAAAGCTAGGAATGGTTTTTCAACAATTTAATTTGTTTAATAATCATGACGTGTTAAGTAACTGTGTCGTTGGCCAAATGAAAGTATTGAAGCGTACAAAAGAAGAGGCAGAAAAGGTGGCAATGAAATATTTGAAAGTGGTTGGAATGGAGCAATTTATCCATGCTAAACCAAAGCAGCTATCCGGTGGCCAAAAACAACGCGTTGCCATTGCTAGAGCACTTTCAATGGAACCAGATGTGATGCTATTTGATGAGCCAACATCAGCCTTAGATCCAGAGATGGTAGGAGAAGTATTAAAGGTAATGAAGGAGTTAGCCGAATCTGGTCTTACTATGTTAATCGTGACTCATGAAATGGGATTTGCAAAAGAAGTGGCCGACCGAGTCGTGTTTATGGACAAAGGAGTTATTGCAGAAGAGGGAACTCCAGAGCTTATTTTCAATAATCCAACTCAAGAACGAACAAGGGAATTTTTGAAGAGGACTTTGTAGTATAGATAAAATAGATGAAAAGGTAAAAAAAGGTAAAAGTAAGGTAAAAGGGGCCAGGCCCCTTTTACCTTTTTTTGGATAGAGTTGAAGAAAGATTTAATAAGTTTCCAAAAGTTGACAAAAGGGGCCTGGCCCCTTTTGTCAACTTTTGGATTACCTCTCTTTACGAAAAATCAAATTGGCTATATAATATATTTCGTATACGAAATATTTGTACGCGAAGGAGTTAAATGATGGAAGAACATAATAATGGACTAAAGGTAGTAAAAGAGCTAAAACAGATCATGGATACCGTTAAACAACATATGGAAAATGAGTTCAAGGAAATCAACTTGACGGGAACACAAGGGATGTTAGTTGGAACTCTTGCTCACCAAGGGGAAATGAAAATTAGTGACCTAAGCAAGCGGATGGGTTTATCCAATAGTACAATTTCTGGAATTGTGGATCGGTTGGAGAAACAAGGAATTGTAGAAAGAATCAGAAGTGAAGAGGACCGTAGGGTAGTTTGGGTTAATGTAACCTCTGATTTTAGGAAAATAGCCAAATCACATATTCATAAAGTAGAGGGAAATTTTGCTCTTATGATGAATGAATCAACACCAGAAGAGATTGAAAAAATTTATGATGGTTTAAATTTATTAAAAAAGTTAATGGAGAAACACCTAAAGAGGAAGGAGTAGAGAATCTATGTTAAAACTAGCAAAATATTTAAAGCCCTATATGGGATTACTTTTAATTGCTATTGCCTTTCTTTTTGTTCAAGCAATTGCTGATTTATCCTTACCTGATTATATGTCTAATATTGTTAATACGGGTATTCAGCAGGGCGGAGTGGAGAATGCTGTTCCAGAGGCTATCCGACAAAAGGAAATGAATAAATTGAGCCTCTTTATGGATGAAGAGGAACAGAATGAGGTATTTAAAAGATACCAACTCGTTGACTCTAAAAGCTCTGATTATGAATTATATCTCAAACAATACCCAGTGCTTAGTCAGGAGTCTATTTATGTTTTGGATGAAGTTGATCAAGCTGAAATTGATTTACTCAATCCTATCATGGGTAAAGCATTTCTAACTGTTTCTGGAATTGAGAGAATGAAAAGTGAAGCAAAGGATGGGATGATGGACTTTAATGGGCAAAAAATCCCTGCAGATACGGATCTTTTCGCGATTCTGTCTACTCTTCCAGCAGAACAACGACTGGAAGTAAAAGAGCAGATAAATGAAAAATTTACGGTACTTGATGATCAAATGATAATTCAGGCTGCGGCTGCTCCAGTGAAGGCAGAGTATGAAGCATTAGGGATGGACACTGAAAAAATCCAAAATAAATACATTATCAATACAGGAATAATCATGCTACTTATCTCTTTAATAAGTGCTGTTGCGATTGTGATTGTTGGTTTCTTATCTTCTAAGACGGCAGCTGGTTTATCTCGCAATTTACGTAGAGACATCTTTCAAAAGGTAGAAAACTTTTCAAAGACAGAGATAGACCAATTTTCTACGGCATCCCTGATAACAAGGACAACAAATGATATCACGCAAATCCAAATGTTAATCGTGATGATGATTCGAATGGTGATCTATGCCCCAATTTTAGGGGTTGGAGGCGTCATTAAGGCCATCGATAAAAGCCCATCTATGTCATGGATTATCGCGGTTGCTGTGATTGCTCTTTTAGTTTTAATAGCAGCTGTATTTGTTGTTGCACTACCAAAGTTTAAGCTGATTCAAAAGCTAGTCGATCGATTAAATCTTGTTACTCGTGAAAATTTGTCTGGGATGATGGTAATAAGAGCGTTTAATACGCAAAAATTTGAAGAAAAACGATTTGATCAGGCTAATCAAGATTTAACAAAAATAAATCTTTTTGTGAGCCGGGTAATGGTAGTTATGTTTCCAACGATGATGCTGATTATGAACGGCGTTGTGTTACTCATTGTTTGGGTAGGGGCACATCAAATTGAAACTTCTAGTATGCAGGTTGGTGATATGATGGCATTTATGCAATATGCAATGCAGATTATCTTTGCCTTCTTGATGATGTCCTTTATGTTTATTATGATTCCAAGAGCTTCTGTATCTGCTCAACGAATTGCGGAAGTATTAGAGATAGAAGAGGATATTAAAGACCCGAAGCAGCCAAAAGATTTTATCAAGGAGCTAAAGGGAGTAATAGAGTTTAGAAATGTATCCTTTAAGTATACGGGTGCTGAGGAAAATATGCTTAAAAATATTAGTTTTACGGCATTACCTGGTCAAACCACGGCTTTTATCGGTTCTACGGGATCAGGAAAAACAACTTTAGTAAACTTAATACCTCGATTTTATGATGTGACTGAGGGGCAAGTTCTAGTAGACGGGGTTGATGTAAGAGAAACAACACAGTTTGCACTAAGGGAAAAAATAGGTTATGTTCCACAGAAAAGCTCACTATTTAGTGGAACCATTGAATCAAATTTAAAATATGCCAATGAAGAAGCCACTGATAAAGATTTACAACAAGCAGCTGAAATTGCACAAGCCATGGATTTTATTGTGGAGAAGCCAGAACATTTTGCAAGGGAGATATCTCAAGGAGGCACAAATGTATCTGGAGGACAAAAGCAAAGATTATCGATTGCCCGCGCAATAGTAAAAAAACCGGATATTTATATATTTGATGATAGCTTTTCTGCGTTAGATTACAAGACAGATATTGCCTTAAGAAGGGCCCTAAAAAATCATACGGAAAAGAGCACTGTTCTGATTGTTGCTCAACGAATTTCAACGATAATGAATGCGGACCAAATCATTGTTCTTGATGAGGGTAAAGTTGTATGTAAGGGAACACATAAGGAATTATTAGAGAAATGTCAAACCTATCAAGAGATTGCTTATTCACAGCTCTCAAAGGAGGAGTTAGCATGAGCGAGAAAAATGAAAACAAAATGAAAAACTCTCGCGACCAGAGAGCACAAAAAGGAATGGGATTCGGACCAGGACATGGCATGGGTGGAGAAAAAGCTCGAGATTTTAAAGGAACAATGAAGAAATTAATTGGTTATTTAAGTGTGTATAAGATGTCCATTTTTATTGTCGTATTTTTTGCAATCATGAGTGCTAGTTTTATGATTGTTGGCCCCAAAATTCTTGGAAATGCAACTACTATACTCTTTGAAGGGGTTATGGCGAAAATCGGAGGAACTGGAAGTATTGATTTTCAAGCAATTGGCAGAATTATGCTTACTTTAATTGGGTTATATTTATTAAGTTCATTATTTGGTTATATCCAAGGATGGATCATGTCTGGAGTGTCTATGAAGGTAAGCTATAACTTAAGAAGAGATATTTCCGAAAAAATTAACAGGATGCCATTTCGTTATTTTGATAATACCAACCATGGGGAAATTCTTTCCCGTGTCACCAACGATGTAGATACTTTAAGTCAAACCTTAAATCAGAGCTTAGGTCAAATTATTACCTCAGTAACGACTGTCATTGGTGTTTTGATTATGATGTTTACCATCAGCTGGCAAATGACGTTGGCATCCCTAGGAACAATACCCTTATCGATGATATTAATGCTAGTCATAATAAAAAAATCGCAAAAATATTTTAAACAACAACAAGATTATTTGGGGAATATGAATGGTCATGTGGAAGAAATCTATGGTGCCCATTTGGTGGTTAAGGCATTTAATGGGGAAAAGAAGAGTACAGAGAAGTTTGATGAGATTAACGGAAACCTATATGGAGCGGCATGGAAGTCACAGTTTTTAACCAGTATTATGATGCCATTGATGAATTTTGTTGGCAATTTAGGCTATGTTGTCATTAGTATTTTAGGGGGATATCTGGCAGTCAAAAGGACTATTGAGGTAGGAGATATTCAAGCCTTTATTCAATATGTTCGTCAGTTTACTCAGCCTGTTGCTCAACTAGCCAATATCTCTAATATTCTACAGCAAACAGCAGCATCTGCAGAACGTGTCTTTGAGTTTTTAGAAGAAGAGGAAGAAACTAAGGAAACATTGAAGCCTGTGAAACCAGATAATATCCAGGGTCAGGTGGAATTTAACCATGTTCATTTTGGTTATAAGGCAGATCAAACGGTAATCAATGATTTTTCAGTTACCATAAAACCAGGACAAAAGGTGGCCATTGTTGGTCTAACTGGTGCTGGAAAGACTACAATTGTAAAGCTATTGATGCGATTCTATGATGTTAATGAAGGATCCATTATGATTGATGGTCATGATATTAGAGATTTTAATCGCAATGATTTAAGGTCGTTGTTCGGAATGGTTCTTCAGGATACATGGCTTTATAATACAAGTATTCTAGAAAATATACGTTACGGTCGATTGGATGCCACAGATGAAGAAGTAATTGCTGCAGCCAAGGCAGCCTATGTGGATAGCTTTGTGCATACGTTACCAGATGGCTATCAGATGATTCTTAATGAAGAAGCCAATAATGTTTCTCAAGGCCAGAAGCAATTAATTACAATTGCAAGAGCGATTCTTGCTGATCCCAAAATTCTTATTCTTGATGAGGCTACTAGCTCTGTAGATACTCGGACAGAGATTCGAATTCAAAAGGCGATGAACAACTTGATGATCAACCGCACCAGTTTTATCATCGCTCACCGACTATCTACCATTCGAGATGCGGATCTAATTTTAGTGATGGATCATGGTGATATTGTTGAAAAAGGTACCCACCAAGAGCTATTAAATAAAGGTGGATTCTATTCCAGTCTATATTCTAGCCAATTCGAGGTTCTAGCTGCTAACTAAAAAGGAAGAAAAAGGTAAAAGGGGCCAGGCCCCTTTTACCTTTTTCTGGTATATGAAATGTAACAAAATGTTAAAGAATAATTTTTATGCTGTATTGTATGGTATAATGTGGCTGCCATATTTTAGATAAAATAAGTGGGGAGTGAAAGGAATGAAGAATAAAGATTTAAAATATAGTCTTATTTTTACATTAGTAGGTATTATTGCGGGGGGAATATTAGGCTATTATCAAGTTTTAATCGCGACTGATGAACTAAAAAGTCAGTTGAGTGCTCAACTCGGTTCTTTGGAGATGTTAATTGTGGTAACAGCAATTCAGGCCGCGGTATTTACTTTTATTTCTACCTTTTTTGGGCTTAAACTAGCAAGAAGGTTAAATTTAAGATTATACGCTAAGCTGGATACTTCAAGTATGATTTTAGTTAGTGTAATTGCTTTTATTATCTCCTTTGTAATTACCTTCTCAGATAAATTTATCTTCGCAACATATTTACCAGAAGCAGAAAACTATCAATTTTCGCTTTTATATTTTATTTCTAGTCTTTTATATGGTGGTATTATTGAGGAGCTAATGCTACGACTGTTTTTTATGTCGTTGCTAATCTGGATTGGCTGGAAGCTTTTTGCTAAGTCAAAGGACAGTTTAGCAATCCCAAGTTGGATATACATTAGTGGAATTATTGTTGCAGCTATTCTTTTTGGATTAGGTCATCTACCTGCTACAGCACAGCTTATGGATCTATCAGCACCAATTGTAATTAGAGCGATTGTTTTAAATGGAATCGGTGGGATTGGATTTGGGTATCTATACTGGAAGGTTGGTCTTTCACATGCGATGTATGCACATATGCTGACCCATATTATTAACCAGCTAATTTTTATGCCGCTGTTATTTTAATTATAAATGTTAAAAACTGGTAAAAGGGGCCTGGCCCCTTTTACCAGTTTTTGTTAGTTATTCGTTAATTTTTGTTACTAGCGATCAAGTGGAATGCAAGTTATACTGAGATGAGAACTAGAGACAATGACAAAAGGTGATTACATAATGACACAAGAATTACGGTTCACTAATTTTCCAGCTGGAGCTACGATAAAAGAGGTTCCTACTGCGAAACTAGCAGAAACTGATACAACAATAGAATTGACAAATGATCAGGAAGCAGATGCTTCCTATTTTCGCTTTCTAGAGGAGGAAGGCATTTTTCTAAATCAACGACAATTAGAGGCTGTTCGACAGGTGGATGGGCCTACGTTAATTGTTGCTGGTGCGGGTAGTGGTAAAACAAGGGTGCTAATTAGTCGAGCAGGCTATTTATTAATGGTGAAGAAGGTAAAGCCGGAAAATCTCCTGATTGTGACCTTTTCTAAAAAAGCAGCAGATGAAATTAAGGATCGAATTACAAAGCTACCAAATCTTCCTCAAGGAATTGGAAAGAGACTTCAATCAGGTACCTTTCACTCCATTTTCCTTTGGTTGCTTCGTAAACAAGGGTATACTGAAAAAATATTGGCCAATGAAAAATATAAAGAGCTCATTATCAAAATCCTATTAAAGGAACTAGGGCTACAGGATGCGTACCAGCCAGAGACATTACTTGCATTATTTTCATCCTATAAAGTAAATATGAAGACCATGGAGGAAATCCCGGAGAAAACATCGATAGAAAAAGAATTAAAACAAATCTATCGATTATATGAAAATTGGAAGAAGGAAAATCATTATCTCGATTTTGATGATATTCTGTATCAATCCTATTCTCTATTAGGTTCTAATGAAAAACTATTAACGCTTTTGCAGAATCGTTTTCAATACATTATGGTAGATGAGTTTCAGGACACTAATCCTATATCTTATCAACTCATAAAATTGCTTGCTGATGGTCGGGAAAATCTATTCATTGTAGGAGATTCAGATCAAACTATTTATAGCTTCAATGGCTCAGACGTTTCAGCTATCCTTAATTTCCCTAAGGAGTATCTTGATTGCAAAGTGATTACCCTAGATATTAATTATCGCTCAACCACCAGTATTGTGGGACTAGGAAATGCAATTATTAAACACAATGAAAATCGCTACTCCAAAAACCTTAAAGCAACCAAAGTTAATGATCAAACACCCAAATTCTTAAGACCTGTTCATAGTGATGAAGAAGCAAAAAAAATTGTTGATCACATAGTTGAACAAGTAGCAGAGAAGAAAAGAAGCTATAGTGATTACGCGATATTATACCGTACTGCTTCCAGTAGTCGGGCAATTTTTGAACGAATGGTTCTTGATGATATTCCATTTTTCTCTTTTAATGAGGGAGATATGTTTTATAACAATAGCATTATAAAACCGGTGGTTAGTTATTTCCGGTTAACCTTAAATTCAAATGATTTGGACGCTATTGAGGCAATTTTACCATCCTTATATATAGCAAAAGAGCGTGCTATAGCACATATTCAAGAGGAGGAGCTTTTTCAACCTTCTTCAAAGCAAAACCAAAATCACTTAATGACATTACTAACCTTACCCGATTTAAAAGAGTTTCAGAAAAAACAGCTGAATGAACGCTTACAAATGATAAAAGGATTAAAAGAAAAAACTGCCATTGAGGCGATTCAAGAGATCAGAAAAAGCTATGATAAGTATTTAGAGACGGATGATCGTAAAAGCCTCACCTTGAATAAAGAACTTTATAGTGAAATGCTCGATGAACTAGAGTCGTCAGCCAAACGCTTTAGTAGTATAGAGGATTTCCTTTCCTTTATAGATTTAATGAATCAAAAAAATCAACAAATGAAAGAACTGAAGCAGGGGTCATCTTTAGACGCAATTAATCTAATGACGATTCATAAATCTAAAGGTTTAGAGTTTCCATATGTATTTGTGATTGGGGTTTCTGAAGGAATACTGCCCCATTCTTCTGCCATAGAAGTAGATAAATTTGATCAGTTAAACAAGAACAAGCAAAATGAAGCCATTGAGGAAGAACGAAGGCTACTTTATGTTGCAACTACAAGAGCAATTAAAGAAGTCTATATTAGTTCTCCGATGATTTACCGTGGGAAAAAGATTGAGGTATCAAGATTTTTACAGGACGTTTTTTTCCCTAGTAAAACAAATGGGGAATCAAACAAAAAAACAACAAAGAATAATAACCCTCATGCTACTAAACAGAAGGTGGAAATAGAGGCTTGGATTTGCTCAAGTTCTTCCTGCAATATCTGGCAACGGATAGATGAGGACCCGAAAACTAGCACAAGCCTTATCAAAACAAACACAAACATCATCAAAACAAACACAAACATCATCAAAACAAACACAAACATCATCAAAACAAGCACAAGCCTTATTAAAAAAAATTGCCCCGTGTGTGGGGCAACGATGAATCATGGGAAAAAGAACCTATAAACTTATAAACTTATAAACCTCTTAAATAGGAGCCTGGCAACGCGACATGCTGGATCGTTTTTGACTTAAACCAGCGTGCGGTCATAAGGGCTCTTTTTAAATCTAATCGTTCTTTTTTGGATAAATGGCTCGGATTAATATACGGGTTTAGCTTCTGCCCCTTTTTTAATTGATTTAAAGTATGCTTAATTCTGATTAACATTAAGTCGTCTAATGCTTGAACAATTTCATCCTGTTCATCTGCAGTAATAATACCTAACTCTACTATTTTAGCAAGTCGATCCCAAGAATTTGTGCAATGAATTCCATGCTTTAAGGCAAACAGTCTTAAACCATTAATAATTTGCATCAACCCATGATGTTTAATATCGAGCATTCCAGCATTTTTTCCTTTTTCCGTAATAAAACGTCCAAATCGAGAAATCGCAACATCGACTTGATTTAGGTCTTCAGCTAGCAAATGAAGAAAAAGAGGAGGTATTTGCTGCTCGGTAAAAATATATTTTTTCAGCTCTTCAGCTATGGTAGATTCCCCATATATCATTCGAAAATCAACTAGAATGGAAATGTTTCGCATCATTTCTGGCTCACGCTTATAACTCCATAATTGGAGCTTTTTAAAATAACCATCGATTGAATCTCGCCAAACTGGATTTGTAGCCATTACATTTCCCTTACATTTAGGATAACCACAGAGCTCTAATCCGTTGATAACTCGATCTGCTAAGGTGTAGAAGTATTCATCTGCTTCTTTTTGCTTTCCTTCAACAACATTGGCATATATCAGTCCATTATCTTGGTCGGTTTGTAATGCTTGTTCTCTTCTCCCTTCACTCCCTAAAGATAGCCAACAATATGCTACAGGAGGAGGTCCATAGCCTTCCTCCGCCATTTTCTTCTCAACAAGATAAATAATTTTACGAGTGATATGGTCACTAATCTCGGTGATAATGGAGGTAATATCTTTCGCTGGTACATGTTCATCTAACAACTGTGTAATAATTGGATTCCACTTTTTTGTAATCAAAGCGAGCTCATCAATTGTCGTTGCTTTTTCAATATTTTTAATCATTGTCATCGAATGGTCGGTAATAGAGCGGATCAAATTTTTCATCGTAATGATACCCACTAGATGATCTTGATCGATTACAGGTAAATGACGAATGTTATGCTTAATCATTAAATGAACGGCATCATAATATAAATCATCAGGATGAATACTGATTAGCGGTGTTGTCATAAACGAATTAACAAATAGTTTTTTTTCAACAAGCGATTCTGTATCTGCTTTTCCTTTTTCAGATTGTTGAGCTTGATAGTAACTCGTAAACGCCTTGATAATATCTTTTTCAGTAACAATTCCAATAGGATGGTTATTTTCATCAAGAACAACGACAGAACTCACCTGACGGGTTAAAAGCTGATTTGGGATATCCATAATGTGCTTATCTGTGCGACAAGTAACTACAGGATGACTCATTAATTCAACTACCTTTTTATGATGTCGGTGAGGATGAATTGGGATTGGAGCTGTGTCCTTTGCAATATGGTGGTAAAGCTCTCTTAGACGAGCTGTTACTAATTTTGCGACTCCTTCAGTAAAGAAAGGATAGATATTCATCAGCTTTTCAAAAATAGAAATAGGTACAAGTAAAATAGTGGTATTCTCCATTGTACGAATGCTGTATGCAAAGCCTTCTCCTGACATGGCATGAATTAAACCAAATACATCTCCAGCGGTATAGGTTTTAACAATCACTTCTTCTTGTTGATCGTTCAGGATTACATTTTTGGCCAGTCCATCAATCATGATAAATATCCCTTGAATTTCCTTTTCATTTTGTTGCACGACAAGTTGATGAGCAGGAAAATCTTTTAACTCTGAAACAGCAACAATTTCTTCTAAAATATCCTTTGGTAGCTTTTGAAACAGTGGAATGGAAGCTAAAAAAGATAGGATGGTTCTAGGCTCCTTCATTTTGGCTCTCCTCTACGTGTGTTCTTCTTAATCTAACTTATCTATTCTTTCAATCTATATCTATTGTTTAATATTAAATCGGTTAACTATCTTTTCTAGGGATTGAGATTGATTATTTAAAAGCTCTGCATCCTTAGACAAAGAAATAACATCATTACTATGAGACTCCATGGTGATACTTACTTCTTTTGCAGCTGTGGCAAAACTAGCGCTAATCTCAGATATATCCTGAAACGTTTTTTGGATGCTATAGCCATGAGTAATTAATAGCTGTGCTTTTTCTTCATTATTTAAAACTTGTTCTTTGGTTTGTTTGACCACACCATTGAGAGATTCAATTGCCTCACCAGCTTCCTTTACTAAAAGCAACCCAGCTTCAATCTCCCTTTCTCCCTTTTCGATTGTTGTAGCAGAGCCCATTATTTCTTCAGTGATCTGGCTTAATAAGGCAAAAATATCTTTAGAAAAAGTGGAAGTTTCTTCTGCGAGCTTTCTAATTTCCTCGGCAACAATGGCAAATCCCCTTCCCTCAGCTCCAGCATGTGCAGCTTCAATAGACGCATTTAAAGCTAGCATATTGGTTTGTTTTGCAATATTAGTAATGGAGGATATTTTGCCCATAATCTGTTGAGAGTGGTGATTTAAGAGTTCGATCGATTGTGCAGACTCGTGGATGACTTGATTAATTTGATTCATTTGGTTTTGTGTTTGTTGAACCGCAGTAATTCCGCTTGCCGCGGTGTTAAATGCGCTTTCTGATAAAGAAACGCTTTCAGCAATGGATTTTTGAATCTCATCAGCAATGTGTAATATTTCATCTACCTTCTCTTTGGCATTATCTAGAGAATACAATTGTGTATCCGTACCAGCACTAAATTGCTCCATAGTCGCTGTTAACTCTTGGAAGGCACTAGATAATTCATTAGTGAATTGAGCCTGCTTCAGACTAATATTATTCATATTCTTAGAAGAATGACTTAATTCTAAAATGATAGATTGAATACCTATGGCAACCTTGTTTAGTTCATAGCCCATCTGATGGAATTCATCCTGGCCTTTTGGTTCGATTCTTTTCACTAGATTTCCCGAAGAAATATTTCTTGTCATCTCATACCAATCATAGATGGAATGTTTCAAGTTTTTATAAATCATTGTTGATAAAAGCATGGAAGTAATAAGCCCGGTGCCCCCAATCATTATTAAAGGTGCTGGCGTTGGATTTAATATTCCAGCCGTAATGACAGAAGCAAGCACAGGAATAGTGGATAATGAATAAAGAATTGGGCTTAAAAAAGTTTTTTGTACAATTCGACCTAATCGCAAATTATAGGATTGGTTATCCATAGTGATAATTCTGCAAGAGGCATCAATTAGGATTTCACCAGTGTTTCGTTTATAGAGTTGTAATAATGGTTCTAATGTTTTTGAAGATTTTTGTCCGACCTCATCACTAAATAGTGTTCCTTCTCGCAAACGATTGGTATGGAGAACACCTAAGCCAACTTGATTCACCATTACAAAATATTCATCTTTTTTTAATTCTTGATCAAGGATTGCTCTAATTTTGCTTTCTGTTTCTATATTATAGTTAATCGCGCTTAATAAAGGAGATAGCTGATTTGCTACTCGAACTACTTTTTTAAGGGCACTTTTAGCAGATTTGCTGTTTAATAATTTATTTTGATTCATTGTACGCTCCCCCATTGAATATATCTTAGACATCTATTTTTAAATTGTTTTCGCTTTTCAACTGACAAAATCCTCTAAAATGAGATAAGTTTTTTAAAAATTAAGAAAACTATAAAAGAAAAATAAAAATTAAAAAGACAGAGGGGTTTAATCCTCTGCCATAATCTTTTCTAGATTAAATTAAACTTTATCTTTTTCATCCTTCTCCTCGTGATGATGGCTATTTCGATAGGCATATTGCTCCTGCATATCTGAATCTGAATCAGGAAAATCATCGTCTCCACGAAGATAAACCTGAGGCTCATCCTCTAACCCTGTTGTTTTCTGTTTAGAATAAGAATTCCATGCAAAAAAGAGAAGCAACAGAATTCCTGCTAATACTAACCACATCATTTATTATCCCTTCTTATCTTTATATTTTTTGCTTAATATTCCAAAAAAAGCTATTTTCTATACAATATAAAAAGGAGCATTTTACACCTTTAGCTTCTTTGATTAAAATAGAAGGGTGAACAAGAACACGGAAGCTAGATTAATCATGTTTAAAATAATGAGGTGCAATTCATGATTCATCCAACAATATACGATAATATTAAGGTAGTATTAGAAGGGGAAGTTTATGATTTAGATTTAGCAGGAAAGATTAAAATAGTTCATCGAGAAGATATGATGGATTTAGCAAGCCTTTCTCGGCTATATAGAATTGAATTTATGATTGAAGGTAAAGAAGAACAATCTGCAATGATTGAACTTGTGGTTACTGCAGAGGATTTAAGTAAGGAAATCCTAGAGCTTGAAGAAGTAGAGCAGCTTGGCTGTACTCTAATAATTTACTTTTCCACACCTGTAGCTGATATCGCAAAGGAATGCCAAGAAATAGAGAAAACATTGACTGAGCTATGGGAACATCGGCCAGTGATCAAACAAAAAATTACATCCGTGTTTTCCAGTGAAAAATCAGCATTAATCCAACCAAAGAATGAGATTAGTTTACATTTTGGTAGAAAAATTAATGAGGATAACATTGCAGATATCGAAAATTTAGTAGAGTATACCTATCTTTCCTTGCTTCAGTTGTTATAATAGTTCCATAACATAAACCTTAGAATTTTCATAGAGAAAGGAATAATGATTATGTCTAAACCAATATATGATTCTAAACAACAATTAAGTTATATTAAAGCCAAGCTCGATTTGATTACGCATATGGTAAATCATTTGGATGAGAAGGAAATAAAAGAAAGTGATTTTTATAATCTCGAATTAGAGCTAAGGGATTTAGTGAAGAAAACTCGATTATTCCAATATCGTAGTGAAGGAAATAAAGAAAAGTAAAAATAAATTAAAGCAAAATAAATTAAAGAAAAAATTTTAGAGAAGTAATGACACCTCAGGCCAGTAAATTCATTGGTCTGTTTTTTTTAGTGGATGAACAATTTGAAAAAGGAAAAAATACTTTTTAGAATAAATAATAACAACATAAAATTCTTACATAACTGAGGTGTACGATGAACTTTTATATCGCTTTAGATAAAGGTATTGATGTGGTTGGTGATATACATGGTTGCTTTGATGAATTAGTAGAGGGTCTAGTTAAGCTAGGATATAAGAAAAATGAGATGAACGAAGGGTATTATCACCCTGAAGGGAGAAAGCTTCTTTTTTTAGGAGATATGATGAGTAGAGGACCACTTTCTCTAAAAGTGATGCGGTTAACCATGGATATGGTAAAGGAAAATCAAGCCTATGCGATTGATGGAAACCATAATTGGAAGGTTGCCCGCTATTTAATGGGGAAAAAGGTGCAAATGAAGCATGGTGACGACCGTTTTGTAAAAGAACTAGCTGAATATGAAAAGGAGCATGGCAAGCAAAAAACAGAATCATTTATAGAAGAAATGAAGGAGTTTCTTTTAGCTTGTCCATCTCACTATATAATTACAGATCAGGGCAAAAAGTTGGCAGTAGCAGTTCATGCAGGAATTAGGGATAGTGATATTGGATTAGACAAGCCTGCGATACGTGAATTTACCCGTTATGGCGATGTGGCAGGAATGGCCGAAAATGGGAAGCCAATTCGTCGGGATTGGACATTACATCATAAAAATGAACTACTCATTTTTTGGGGGCATGATCCCAAACCAGAACCAAAGCTAATCAATAACACCATCAATCTTGATCAGGGATGTGTATTTGGGGGAAGATTAACCTTTTTCCGCTATCCTGAGCAGGAAATTATACAGATTGATGCAAAAGAAAATTATAGTGGGGAAACAGATCATGCCATAACAAAATATTTTAGAGGTTAACGAAAGCATTTTTTTAAGATATATTTAATATATCAATAATGGTAAACTTCACCATTTAATAAGGAGGCGTTTTATTTGGCAGAAAAAAAGAATAAAAACTTACCTACAAGAAACGAAATAGATTCACAATTTAAATGGGATTTAGAGGCAATCTATTCAACAGATGAAAAATGGGAAGAGGATTTTAAAAAAGTAAAAGCGCTAGCAGATCAAATGGCAGGCTTCGAAGGCAAGTTGCAAGAATCGGCTAACACACTACATGATGCTTTAGAGCTTAACGCAAAATTAAGTGAGCTGATGGGCAAAGTCTTTGTATATGCAAGAATGCGTAAGGACGAAGACAACGGCAACTCCAAATATCAAGGCTTGGCAGACCGTGCATCTAGCTTAAGTATTCAAGTAGGAAGTGCTACTTCCTTTATCGTTCCTGAGATTTTAGCAATCCCTACAGAGACTTTAAATAAGTATATGGCGGACGAAAAGCTTGCTCTTTATCGTCAATATTTAGATGAAATTGTTCGCATGAAGGCACATGTTTTAAGTGCTGAATTAGAAAAGCTACTTGCTGAGACTGGAGAAATAGCTCAGGCTTCTGATCATATCTTTGGCATGTTAAATAATGCAGACATTAAGTTCCCGACGATTAAAGATGAAAATGGTGAAGAGGTAGAATTAACAAAGGGTCGCTATATTCAGTTTATGGAAAGCAGCAATCGTAGGGTAAGAGAAGAAGCATTTACTGCAATGTATGAAACCTATAGCAGCTTAAAAAATACGTTTGCAGCAACTTTAAATGCTGATGTAAAAAAGAATATCTTCTATGCAAAGGTTAGAAAATATAATTCTGCGATAGAAGCATCGTTATATGATGATAATGTATCTGTTGATGTTTACAATAAACTAATTGAGACAGTACATAACAATTTAGATTTAATGCATCGATATGTGAGCTTGCGCAAGAAAATGCTTGGTGTAGATGAGCTTCATATGTATGATTTATATACTCCGATTGTAAAGGACATTCATATTCATATCCCTTATGAAGAGGCACAGGAAACAGTAGTGAAAGGGTTAAATCCATTAGGAGAGACCTATTTAACCGATTTAAAAAAGGGATTTGAACAGCGTTGGATAGATGTATACGAGAATAAAGGTAAAACCAGTGGTGCTTATTCATGGGGTTCCTATGGTACTCATCCATACATTTTGTTGAACTATCAAAAAAATGTTAATGATATGTTTACCTTGGCTCACGAATTAGGTCATTCCATGCATTCCTTCTATTCTCAGCAGAATCAGCCTTATATCTACTCACATTATAAAATCTTTGTTGCAGAAGTGGCATCCACTTTAAATGAAGCATTGTTAATGCATTATATTTTAAAGAATACCGATGATAAGAAGGAAAAGATGTACTATCTAAATCATTACTTAGAGCAGTTTAGAGGAACAATTTATCGTCAAACGATGTTTGCTGAATTTGAGAAGATGATTCATGATAAAGCAGAGCAGGGTGAACCATTAACACCAGAGCTGCTAAATTCTATGTATCATGAGCTGAATGTGAAATATTATGGACCGGAAATGGTTGTTGACGAACTGATTGATTATGAGTGGTCAAGAATCCCTCATTTCTACATGAATTTTTATGTTTACAAATATGCAACAGGCTTCTCGGCAGCTATTAGCTTATCAAAACAGATTCTTGAGGAAGGTCAGCCAGCAATTGATCGTTATTTAACCTTCCTAAAGTCTGGAGGATCAGATTATCCAATCGAGTTATTGAAAAAAGCGGGAGTAGATATGAATACCCCTGAACCAGTACAACAAGCATTAGAGGTATTTGGGGATATACTAAATCAAATGGAAGAATTATTAGCGGAATAAATTCTTAAACGATAATTAAGCGAAAAAATAGGTAGATAAAAAATAAAATAGGAACGTTGTTTGTGTGGCAGACTAACCCTATATAACTTAGGAGGTGAGTCAATATGGCAGACCGTGGTACTAGTAATGCACCGAAGACAAGAAATCCTGAAAGACCGCATAGTCATCCAGCTCGTCTTGATCAATATGGGGAGGCCATGCATCAAGAATTTGCAAAAGATTTTGGCGTAGTTTCAAATAAGGAAGCGAAAAATCAACTGAAGAAGAAATAAATAACATACTAATGTAGCCAAAATAAAAACAGCACGAGTTTAAATCGTGCTGTTTTCCCATTTTCTAATTTTCTTTTACTTAACAAAAAAGTTAACTACAACTTTCTTGGAAGTCATATAGTTTTTAATATCGTTAATATAATCCGTTAATTTTTCATCATTCTCATCAAATGTTGTGGTTTGATCCTTAATTTGGATAACACCTAACACATCTTCTGCTATTCCATTATTTAGTGTACTAATAACATTTGCTTGATAATCAAAAGCAGAATCAATTAATTGGATTTCTTCTTTTTGTGCAGTGAACTCATAGTTGAAGACAAAGTTTGTTTTAACCACATCAAACTGTACTGGATTTAATGCACTGCTTTTTGAGAGAACCATTTTCCCTAATGTACTATGATTAAATTCAACTTTATATGAAGCTTGATTTTGAAGCGCATATGCTGTCATAATCTTATTTAAATCAAAGGAAGTAGTTAAATTACCTAGTGTAACTAAATTTTTGATACGAGTTAATGCTGCATCTCCGGTATAGGTAACTGTTCCTTCTTGTACTTGGGCTAATTGAATTTCACCATAACTATTTACCGCGTATTTAGCAACTAAACCAGTTTTAATTAACGTAAAGGATTGAATGTCTTGTAATCCATATTGATCAACTGGAACTATCTCTGAGGTTACATGAAGTTTGTAAATCTGATTTTCTGCATTGACTCTAAACAATACTTTATCTGAAACTTCAATGTCTTCTAAGGAAATCAGCGTATTTAAAGATCCTTTTGTAATTAATGCATTATTGGTAACGGTATAGGTATTATAAGTAAAGGTGTTATTTGTAACCATGCGAATACGGATTTGTCTAGTTGCTGGATCAACAAATCGTACATCACCTTGTAGTTCTTCTATCTGTTCTGATGCCAAAACAGTGATGATGGTTACTTCTTTATCCTGATTTAATACTAGCTCAAGTTTATCGTTTAATTGGATATCCTCTAAATCGATGCTCACTTTGCTACCACTAGTTAGTACTTTATATACCTTAACTTCATCAGAAAGTTCATATGAAATAGTAGGAGATGTAGTTGAAGTGGTATTTAATGGCTTAACAAAAATGACTTCATCATTGATACCAACAAAGGTAGCCGAGATAATTTTAGAAGTTACAGGGTTTTGGTTTTGATGAAGCAAACGGTGCATAAATACAGCCATTTCTGCTCTTGTCACTGGTTTATTTGGCTGGAAGGTATTGTTTTTAAATCCAGCAACAAGTCCTTTGGATACAGATAGTTTGATATTAAGTATATCTTCCTTAGTTAAGTTTTGTAGATCTGTAAAAGGAATAGAGAGATTATTGTACAATGTATTTTGTTCATTTAATGCATTTGCAATCATACTTACGACTTCAAGACGTGTTGCTCCTTTTTCTGGTTGGAAATTACCGGACGATGGTTGAATGATGTTATGGTTTAATGCGACTTGGATCGATGCTTGTGCCCAGAGCGGAATTCGATTACTATCGTGATATGGTAAATTAATTTTTAATGTTTCTAGGCTTTCTTTGTTTAAATAACCCATTGCTTTTACTACGAATGCCACTGCCTCAACTCGAGTTACTGGCTTGTTTGGTTGGAATGTACCGTCCTCAAAGCCTGCAACAAGACCTAAAGAAGATAATGTTTCAATCGATTCTGATGCCCAATGATTCGTAGTATCCTTAAAGAAAATCGAACGTTTATCCTTATCATTTTTAGCGAAAGATAAGGATGAAAAGCTAAAGATGAGTGTCAATGCTAGGAAGACTGTAAACGTTTTTCGTAGAAAATTAATCACGTTAATTATTCCTCCTTAATAAGTTTTAAATTTTTTTGGATAATCCTTCCCTTTCTTCTCGTTATATCCTATTATAAAATTTGGATTATCTATGGAAGGTTCCTCTAATATTTTTCGTGGTTAATTTTTCCTTTATGTCGGTGTTAAATAAAAAAAGTTTAAATTAGGAGGATAATGATGAATCAGCCAATACAATTTGATTACAAAAACGCGTTAGGCTTTATAGGAGAGCATGAATTACTCCAAATGGAAGAAATGGTGAAAATAAGCCATCAGCAGCTTCATCAAAAAACAGGAGCAGGGAATGATTATTTAGGTTGGGTTGATTTGCCAGTTCAATATGACAAAGAAGAATTTAAACAAATTCAATTAGCCGCAAAACAAATTCAGGAGCAATCTGAGGTATTCATTGTAATTGGAATTGGTGGGTCCTATCTTGGTGCTAGAGCAGCACTTGAAATGTTAAACCATTCTTTTTATAATCAGCTGCCAAAGAGCAAAAGAAAATATCCAGAAATCTATTTTGTTGGCCATCAAATTAGCTCTACATACATAAAACACCTGCTTGAATTAATTGAGGGAAAAGATATTTCTGTCAATGTTATCTCCAAATCAGGAACAACAACAGAACCAGCGATTGCTTTTAGAATCTTTAAAGAGTATTTGGAAAATAAATATGGTAAAGAAGAAAGTAAAAAGAGAATTTATGCTACAACAGATGCAAGTAAAGGAGCATTAAAAAAGCTCGCTGATGAAGAGGGATATCAAACCTTTGTAATTCCTGATGATGTTGGCGGAAGATATTCCGTTTTAACTGCTGTTGGTTTGTTGCCGATTGCTGTTAGTGGTGTGGAAATTGAGCAAATCATGGCTGGTGCAAAAGCAGCATATGACAAATATAATAACGAGGATCTAAAGTTCAATGAAGCTTATCAGTATGCTGCTGTAAGAAATGCGCTTTATCGTAAAGGGAAAGATACGGAGATTCTTGTAAATTATGAACCAGCACTTCATTATTTCGCAGAATGGTGGAAGCAGCTATTTGGCGAAAGTGAAGGAAAGGATCATAAGGGGATTTTTCCTGCTGCTGTTGACTTTACTACAGATCTTCATTCAATGGGACAATACATTCAAGAAGGAAAGCGCAAATTAATGGAGACTGTATTATTGGTCGAAAATTCAAAAGAAGAAATCTTGATTAAGGAAACAACTGATAACTTAGATGGCCTTAATTATTTATCAGGTAAGTCAATGGACTTTGTAAATAAGAAAGCATTTGAGGGAACATTACTCGCACATACAGATGGAGGAGTGCCTAATCTTGTAATCAAGCTAGACCAATTAAATGCATTTACCTTTGGTTATCTTGTATATTTCTTTGAAAAAGCCTGTGGTATTAGTGGCTATTTATTAGGGGTAAATCCTTTTGATCAGCCGGGTGTTGAAGCTTATAAGAAAAATATGTTTGCTTTATTAGGAAAGCCAGGATTTGAAGAGGAAAAAGCAAAGTTAGAGGCAAGATTGAAATAGTGTAAGGAAAGCCAATAAGCCAAGGGAATCAAAACCTCCCTCTGGCTTTTTTTATCGATAAGAAAGTATAACTTTCATATCGAAATAAGAGCAGCTAACCTTTTGCCTACGCCTAAAAAGACTTGGCAAAAGCCAAGCTTTTTTATTTTTTCAAAGTGCGTTTTCCATATTTTAAAGGTTGATATAGTGAAAACGTTTTCGGTATAGTTGGTAGTGGATAAATAAATAAAAAATTAAATGTGGAGGGAGTAACATAATGCAAAAGTCTTACTTAAGGATATTTTTATCCCTTGTTTTAATTTTCTCATTAATTCTACCAATGCAAATGGTAAGTGCTCAAGGAAATGACCATTGGGCAAAAGATAGTGCTATTGAGTTATTTAAAAGAGGAATTATCGATATTCCAATTCCAAGTAACTATTTTAACGAAGAAGTAACTCGTGCAGAGTTTATTGAAACCTTTGTTAAGGCACAAAATCTATATCTTCCAAAAGTTAAAGAGACGAAATTCGAGGATGTAGACCAAGACTTAGCGCCATATGTACAAGCTGCATTAAATAACTATGTGACAAATGGCGTTTCTGAAACAAAATTTGGTTCCAATCAAATACTTACAAGAGAAGAAGCAATTACCTTATTAATTAGAGGTCTTCATGTTCCTTCCGATTCCAATTATAGTAAATTTGTTCAATATACAGATAATGCACAGGTAAGTAGCTGGGCAAAAGCAAGTGTAAGTAAAGCGTTAGACTTAGAGCTTGTTCAAGGGACAAGTACAACGACGATTACTCCCAAAAAAGCGTTAACTCGCGGTGAAATTATCGCTTTAATTCACAACTACCTAAATAAAAAAGAGAATTTCCCAATTAAAAAAATCGACATTTTTGCTACAAATGATTTTCATGGTGCCTTAGAAGGTGGCTATGAAGCAGGTGCAGCAAAACTAGCAGCTATTTATAACGAATTCAAAAAAGAAAATCCAGAAGGTTCTATTTTATTGGATGCAGGAGATGCGTACCAAGGTACACCACTTTCTAATGTTTTCTTTGGAGAACCAGTAGTTGAGGTTTACAATAAAATGGGTTACAATGCGATGACTGTTGGTAACCATGAATTTGATTGGGGTATTGAAAGTGTATTAGAATCCATGGAAACTGCAAACTATCCATTAGTTGCTGCCAATATCTATGATAAAGAGACTAATCAGCCTGTTGATTGGGCAGAACCATATACCATTGTTGAGAAAAATGGATTGAAAATTGGGGTAATTGGTTTAGCTACTCCACAAACCTTAGAAGCTGCTAAGCTGGAATTTATTGAGAACTATGATTTTAAAGATCCAATTGAAATTGCAAATCAATTAGTACCTGAAGTAAAAGAAGCTGGAGCAGACTTAGTTCTTCTATTAACGCATATTCCGGGATCTATGGAAAATGGAGAAATTAAAGGGGAGCTTGCTGATTTAGCAAATGGTGTAACGGATGTAGATGGAATCATTGGTGGACACAGCCATAAGGATGTTTTTGGCTTTGTAAATAATATTCCTGTAGTTGAAGCGAATAAAAATGGTAGAATGTTAAGCCATATTACTATCTTCTATAACGAAAAAACTGGTGAAGTAGTAGAAAACTATTCAAAGCTGATTGACGTCCGTAAATCGACTCTAGATGTAGAACCTGACCAAGAAGTACAAGAGATTGTTGATCGTTACAATGAAGATGTGAAACCAATATTTGATGAAGTAGTCGGAACAACTACTGTTGATTTAAAGCCAGACTATAACAATGAATCCAATATTGGTAACTGGATGAGTGATGTTATTAGAGAAAAAGCAGGAACACAAATTGCATTCCAAAATGCTGGCGGTATTAGAGCAGAATTACCAGCAGGTGATATTACTGTAGGAGATATCTTTACCATTATGCCTTTTGATAACACCATTGTTACTGCAGAGATGACTGGAGAGCAGCTAAAAGCTGTTCTTGAGCAAAGTGTTACATTATACAAGGGCATGATGCAGACATCTGGTCTAGTAGTAAAATACGATTCTACAAAGCCTGAGTACCAGCGTGTTGTAGAAATTAAGCTAGCAGATGGTACTTTAGTAGAAATGGATCAGAAGTATACTGTTGCAACCAATGATTTCTTATCTGGTGGCCAAGACGGATTTAAGACATTAGGTGAAGTAGAATGGACAGATACCTTTGATTTAATCCGTGATGCATTGATTGACAATGTAGTAGACCTTGAAGAAATTGCACCAAAAGTAGAAAATAGAATGATTGATGTAAGTACAGTTAAGTAACGAGCTGAAAGCTGCTTGAAGCAGCGTAATAATAGAACAATAAAAAAGGCGTGAATGATTGACACAAACAATCATTTACGCCTTTTTTTCATTTAGTTAAATCTAATATATCTCTATATTTTTCCTTGTTTATTATCACAAAAGTACAAATAATTAAAAATTTCTATTGGAAAATTGCTATTATTTGTATAAAATTTACTATGGATGGAAATATAAGTGATTTCATTATTGTGCATTCTATCCAAAAACTAAAAGAGGAGAGGAATCGATGATTAGAAATTTAAGAGGAATCAGTCTTTTATTAACCATTTCCCTAATTCTTTCACTATTTGTTCCTTATGGTGCAGTTAGTGCTGAAGAAGGAACGACAAAAACGATTACTATCTTAGGAACAAGCGATATCCACAGCTACATATATCCATGGGATTATAAGTTAGCTACTGGAGATGATGATGCTGGCTTAGCTAAACTTTATTCTGTTGTTAAAGAAGTAAGAGCAGAGAATCCAAATACATTATTAGTAGATAATGGAGATACCATTCAAGGTACCGAGTTATCCGATGTGTATAAAAAAGATGATACAGTGACACACCCAATGATGGCTGTAATGAATTATATGGGTTATGATGCTTGGACTTTAGGAAACCACGAGTTCAATTATGGTTTAGAGGTTCTTAACCGTCTTATAAAGGATGCAGAGTTCCCTGTTTTAGGAGCCAACATCTATAACGCAGATGGTACTAATTTTGTTAAACCATATATTGTTAAAGAGGTTGATGGAGTAAAAATTGGTATATTAGGTATGGTTAGCCCTAATATTCAACGCTGGGATAAAGACAATGTAGTAGGAATGGAATTTAATAGTTTAATAACTGAAGGTAAAAAGTGGGTTAAGGTATTAAAAGAAGAGGAAAAAGTAGATTTGGTATTTGCTTCAATCCATGCAGGACTTGAAGGAGAATATTGGACAGATGGTGGAGATTCTATTAAAGCAGTTGCGGAACAGGTTGATGGCATTGATGCCATTTTAGCTGGGCATGCTCACTCCGATATTGAAGGGGAATTAATCAATGGAGTATTAATTGCAGAGCCAAAGGCATATGGTAATAGAATCGCTAAATTTGATTTTACTTTTGAAATGGAAGATGGAAAATTAGTTTTAGCAGATAAAAAGGTTGAAAATATTAATACAAAGAGTTATGATGCTTCTTCAGAAGTTTTAGAATTAGCAAAAAGCTATCATGAAAAGACGTTAGAGTATGTAAACACGCCAATTGGAGAAGCAACTGCTGATTTCGTACCAGCAGGGCAAGTTCCTGGTATTCCAGTAGCACAAATTCAAGATACTGCATTAGTAGATTTAATAAACGAAGTTCAATTAGAAACTACAGGTGCAGACGTTTCATTAGCAGCATTATTTATTTCTGAATCCAACCTTAAAAAGGGTCCTCTTACTATCAAGGATGCCGCTTATATTTATAAGTATGACAATACCTTATTTATGACAAAGGTATCTGGTAAAGAGCTTAAGGGGCTAATGGAGTGGTCAGCAAGCTATTTTAATACGTTTAAGCCTGGTGATGTGACTATTAGCTTTAACGAAAAAATCAGAGGCTACAACTATGACATGTTTGCTGGTGTAAATTATGAGATTGATATTACAGAAGAACCAGGCAACCGCATTAAAAACCTGACATTTAAAGGGCAGCCTGTAACTGATGACATGGAGTTAACCTTAGCTCTAAATAACTACCGTTATAATGGAATGAGCAGTGAAGGTTTAATTACCGGAGAAAAATTATTTGATTCCTATGAAAAATATGGTGATCAGGGTCAAATTCGCAATTTAATTGCTAAGTACATTAAAGAAAAAGGAACCATTTCTCCAGAAGTAGATAACAACTGGAAAATTGTTGGTGCTAATTTAGAGCACTGGGCGAAAGAAGATGCGTATACATTATTAGAAAAGGAAATTATTGATATTCCTGTTTCTGAAGATGGTAGAACACCAAACGTAAAAGCTATAAATTTAGATGAAAAAGTAACTCGTGGTGAATTTATTACTGCATTAGTTAAGGCAATGGGATTAGAGGTTGCAGAGGTAAAAGAAACCAAATTTAACGATGTATCTGAAAAATTAGCACCATTTGTTCAAGCGGGATTAGATGCTAAAATCACAAGTGGAATCTCTGAAAATCAGTTTGGTACAGACAAAGTAATTACTAGAGAAGAAGCAGTTACATTACTTTTAAGAGCATTAAATCTTCCTTTTGATCAGGATTTAGGAGAGTATGCTGAATTTACTGATCGTGATAAAGTAAGCACATGGGCTAAAAACAGCTTGGCAAAAGCACTTCAAATCGAACTACTTAAAGGAACCTCTAACACAACATTAACTCCTAAAATGGAGCTAACTAGAGGCCAATTAGTATCCTTTATTAACCGAATTCTAGCTTTCAAAGGATTAAAGCAAATCGATATTTATGCGACAAATGACTTCCATGGCAATTTAGAAGCAGGTTACGAGGGTGGAATTGCGAAATTAGCTGCTGTATTTAATTATTATAAACAACAAAATCCAGAAGGAACTATTCTTCTAGATGCAGGGGATCGTTATCAAGGAACACCATTATCCAATCTATTCTTTGGTGAGCCAGTAGCAGAAGCATTTGAAAAGATCGGTTATGATGCTGTTACAGTAGGAAACCATGAATTTGATTGGGGAATTGAACAATTATTAAATACGAGAAAAGAAGCAAATGTTACATTCCCATTATTAGCAGCAAATATTTATGATAAAGCTACAAATAAGCCAGTTACATGGGCAGACCCATATACTATTATTGAGCTAGATGGAGTTAAAGTAGGTATTATTGGTCTTGCAACTCCAGAAACTTTAGAATCAGTTAAATTAGATTATATTAAGGATTATGATGTTAAGGATCCGATAGAGGTGGCGAATCTTCTAGTTCCTGAAGTGAAAAAGGCAGGAGCAGATGTGGTTGTATTGTTAACTCACGAGCCAGGATATGTAAAAGATGGTCAAATAACAGGTGCCTTAGCTGATTTAGCAAATGAAGTGGAAGGTATTGCTGGAATTATTGGTGGACATAGTCATAAAAATGCTTATGGATATGTAAATGGAATTCCTGTAGCAGAAGCCTATTACAATGGTAGAATGTTAAGCCATATTACATTATTCTATAACCCACAAGCAGATAAAGTAGTTAAAAGTGCAGTAGGTACAATCGAGGTTAGAAACACTACACTAGATGTTGAGCCAGTAAAAGAAGTTCAAGATATTGTAGATTTATATAACGAAGAGGTTGCACCTATTTTCAGTGAGATTGTTGGAACAACAACGGTTGAATTAGTAAGAGATTATAATAATGAGTCCAACATGGGTAACTGGATGGCAGATGTAATGAAGGAAAAAGCAGGTACTCAAATTGCATTCCAAAATGCGGGGGGAATTAGAGCCGATATGGATGCAGGAGATATTACCTTGAAAGAAATCTTTACCGTAATGCCATTTGATAACACTATCGTAACTGCGGAAATGACAGGTGCACAGATTAAGGCGGTACTTGAGCAAAGTGTTACATTATACAAAGGCATGATGCAGATTTCTGGGTTAAAGGTAAAATATGATTCTACATTACCAGAGAAAGAAAGAATTATTGAAATTGCTTTAGAAGATGGTACAGTAGTTGAAATGGATAAAACTTATACTGTAGCGACAAATGATTTCTTATCTGGTGGTCAGGATGGCTATACCACATTAGGAGAAGTGGAATGGACGAACACCTATGATTTAGTTCGTGACGCATTAATCGAAAATGTAAAAGCATTAAAAGAAATCTCTCCTAAAGTAGAAGACAGAATGTTTGATGTTAGTAAAGCAGTACAAGTGTATCGTTGGTTAAAAGCAGCTTAAAAATATTTTTAAATAAATAGTTGCTTAAAACGATTTAACAAATAAAGTGAAATAAAAAAGGAGCGTAACAGTAATTGTTATGCTCCTTTTTTGCATGTAATTGCACATATATTAGCGTTGCGTTGCAGGTCTCACTAAGATTTCATTGATATCGACATGTTCAGGTTGTGTTGCTGCATAGATGACTGCGTTCGCAATATCCTTACTTTGAAGTGGAATAATCTTTTGTTGACTAAACATTGCAGTAACATCGGAATCTGTAATATGATTTGTTAATTCAGTAGCCACAGCACCCGGTGAAATAATCGTCACACGAATATCTGGGGTTGCTTGAAGTTCAATTCTTAGACCTTCAGAGATAGCTCTTACAGCATGCTTTGTTCCAGAATATACAGAGCTAGAAGGGAAAACACCATGTCCAGCATCAGATGAAATGTTGATAACATGGCCATTACCTTGCTTTTTAAAAGTCGGAAGTACTGCATGGATTCCATATAGAACTCCCTTTATATTAACATCAATCATTTGATCCCATTCATCAACTTTTCCTTTATCTAAAAAGGATAAAAGCATTACGCCAGCATTGTTAACAAGGATATCCACTCTGCCGAATTTTGTATTAACCTCATCAACCATCTGAAGAACCTGCTCTTTTTTGGTAATATCGGTTTGAATAGCGATTGCTTTTCCACCTTGTGTATTGATCTGATTCATTATTTCGTTAATTCGATCTAGTCTTCTTGCGGTAAGGACTACTGTTGCTCCTTGTTCTGCAAGAGCAATTGCTGTTGCTTCACCAATTCCACTGCTTGCCCCTGTTACAATTGCTACTTTCTCATGTAATCTCATTACGATACCTCCTATACTTCCTATTAGTCATTATTAAAGCCTCATAAATTGTATTATATTCCAATCAAAGAATATTAAACAAAGAGAAAGTTTTGTGTGTTAATTGTGAAAAATAAAATTTTAATAAATTTACATATTGACGCGTTAAAGGATTAATGATAAATTCTTAATTAAAATTAAACAACCAAAATAACAACGAAGAAGGAAAGCTTTTAATTTGAGGACTAAAGAGAGCTAGTGGCTGGTGAGAACTAGTGGATTCGAATTAAAAGTAGCGTTCCGGAGTTGGCAAACTGAAAGAAAAGTAGGTTTGAACGGTAAACACCGTTATCATGCTAGAGGTCACTATTGTGAAATAGTGATAAATTAGGGTGGTACCACGAGAGTTTTAACAACCTTTCGTCCCTATACTGTTTTTATAAAACAAGTATGGGGGTGAAAGGTTTTTTTATTTATCCGAATAGGAAAGAGATCAACAAAATTAATTATAAAAATTAAAGATAAAGGGAGTGGAAGTAATGTTTAATGAGTACCAGCATTTAAGAATACCAGGCCCAACTCCAATAGCACCAGAAGTACAACGAGCAATGAATCGGACAATTTTGGGACATCGTAGTGGCGAGTTCTCCAAGGTTTTTAAAGAAGCGGCAACTAGAAGTAAGAGGATTTTTCAAACTGAACAAGACGTCATGATTGTAGCTGCTAGTGGAACAGGGGCTCTTGAGATGGCGGTAGCTAATGTGGTAAATCCAGGGGATAAAGTATTAGTTGCGGTAACAGGGGTATTTGGGGAACGCTTTGTGAAAATTGCTAAAGCTTATCAAGCAGAGGTTGTGGTAGCTAATTTTGAGGTTGGTGAAGTTGCAGATCCGTTGGTGATTAAAGAAAAGCTTGACCAACACCCAAACATCAGCGCGGTATTTGTTACTCACTGTGAAACATCCACTGGAGTTGCTAATCCAATTAAAGAAATTGCGGCAGTAGTTAAGGAGTCAGAAGCAGTCTTTGTTGTTGATAGTGTCTCAGCACTAGTGGGGATGGATTTAAAAATGGATCAATGGGGAGTGGATATCGCAGTTACTGCGTCACATAAAGCTTTAGGCTTACCTCCTGGATTAGCGTTAATTGCGGTTAGTGAGAAGGCATGGAAAAAGGTAAATGATCATCATGGTCCTAAGTTTTACTGGGATTTACGTGCATATAAGAAAAATTTGGATAATAATACTACCCCATTTACTGGACCAGTTTCTCTTGTATTTGGCTTAGAAGAATCTCTTCGCTTAATTGAAGAAGAGGGCTTAGAAAATAGCTTTAAGCGTCACTATTTATTAAGAGATATGGTGAGATCTGCTGTTAAGGGGCTTGGCCTAGAACTTTTAGTGGAAGATGATCAGAAGGCTTCTTGTACAGTAACATCGATCAAAGGAAACGACCAGCTTGATGTAGAGAAGCTTAGAAAGGTATTAAAAGAAGATTATAAAATTGTAGCAGCTGGTGGACAGCAGGACTTAAAAGGAAAGATTTTTAGAATTGGCCACATGGGTTATACCCATCCAATGGATATGCTTACGACCATTGCGGGTTTAGAGTTAGCATTAAAACAGGTTGGTTATCCAGTAGAGCTAGGTAGAGGAGTAAAAGGAGCAGAGGAGGTATGGGCAAATGCAAAAGGTATTAGTCAGTGATCCCATTTCAGAGATAGGATTACAAAAGCTATTAGAGGATGAAAACATTCAAGTGGATGTGAAAACCGATCTAAGCAAAGAAGAGCTAATTAAAATCATTGGTGATTATGATGGATTATTAGTTCGTAGTCAAACAAAGGTGACCAAAGATATCTTAGAATCTGCAAAAAAACTTCGAGTTATCGGCAGAGCGGGTGTTGGTGTAGATAATATTGATGTGAAGGCAGCGACAGAGGAAGGCATAGTGGTTATCAATGCACCAGATGGTAATACCATCTCTACTGCGGAGCATAGCTTTGCGATGCTGATGGCCATGGCCAGATGGATTCCGCAAGCCCATCAGGATTTAAAGGAAGGAATATGGAATCGGAAAAAATACGTTGGGGTAGAGCTCAATCGAAAAACATTAGGAATAATTGGAATGGGCAGGATTGGCTCAGAGATTGCGATGAGAGCCAAAGCCTTTAATATGAGGGTGCTTGGTTATGACCCTTACCTTACAGAGGATCGAGCAAAGCAATTGGGAATCACCAATACTACAATAGAAGAGTTAGTGAAAGAGGCCGATTTTATTACGGTACATACACCGTTAACAAAGGAAACGAGATATTTGATTGATACCAATGAATTTACACTGATGAAAAAGGGAGTTCGAATTGTCAACTGTGCTCGTGGAGGAATTATTAAGGAAACCGCCTTGGTAGAGGCTTTAAATAATGGCACAGTAGCAGCCGCTGCATTAGATGTTTATGAAGAAGAGCCACCAATGGAAAGCCCACTACGTTCTCATCCTTTAGTGGTAACTACACCACATTTGGGAGCATCTACTGAAGAAGCTCAGCTTAATGTTGCGATTGATGTTGCAGAAGAAGTTCATCGTTTACTCCATGATGAACCATTTAGAAATGCAGTTAATATGCCTTCGTTATCTCAAGAAATCCTAAACCATGTTCGACCATTTGTTAATCTTGCAGAACGAATTGGAACACTAATCTCTAATGTTATTTTAGGACCGATTGAAAAAGTAGAGGTTAGCATTGCTGGGGACTTAGCAGAAAAAGAAATTGATATTTTATCCCGTACGGTTTTAAAAGGGATATTGTCACAGCATCTTGGTAGCGTTGGTCAAGTCAATGATGTTAATGCTCCTGTTTTAGCAAAATCAAGAGGGATTGATGTAGTAGAAAGCAGAAGCTCAAAATCTCATGGCTTTACCAATTTGATTACAGTTAAAGTAAAAACCAATCAGGATGAAAAGTATATCTCTGGTACTGTACTCAATGGTCATGGCGCTAGAATGGTGAATTTTAATGGCTTTACCGTTGATTTGATTCCAGAAGGAAATATTATTATTATGGATCATATTGATCAACCAGGTATTATCGGTAAGTTTGGAACGATTCTTGGCAATGCCGGAATTAATATCGCTACAATGCAAGTGGGTAGAAATGAAGTGGGCGGAAAAGCAATTGCTTTCTTAGGAATTGATTATCCAGCAAAAGAGGAAGTTATTGAGGATCTAAAAGAAGTAGATGGTATTCAAAATATCTTCCAAGTGAATTTGTCTTAGTAGACTAAACATGATTAGTGGTGTAGGAAGAAATAAAAAAGAGAAGGTATAAGAGAGTCAGTAAAATTAAGGGTCTGCAGTACGAATAAATTTTCGTCTGCAGGCCATTCACTTTTTAAAAATTGATGAAAATTATCCAAGCTCTACTATGGTCGGTTTTCTTTGATTAAAGGTTACAATTTGCTTTATTCCATACTGTTCCATATATTTAAGCCCTTGATTAAAATCTTCACCTACATGTTCTGGACGATGAGCATCCGAGTTAAGTAGAAGTGGAATTTTCTTTGTTGCTAATCGCTCCATAATTGGAGGAGAAGGGTATAATTCACCAACTGGTTTTCGCAAACCAGCGGTACTTATCTCAACCGCAATGTTACTATGCGCTATTTTTTCCACTATATAATCATAAATTTCATGCAGCTTTGTTTCGTCTTGTTGCTCTGGTCGATGGCCAAAAACCTTAATCACATCTACATGTCCTAAAATATCGAATAGCTTGGAATCCAGCATTTCCTTAATAATTTGGAAGTATGTTTCATAGACATTTAGAATATTTTTCCCAGTCCATTGTTCTCTCATTTCAAAGAGATCAAAGCCCCAATTATTAATCCAATGAACCGAGCCAATCACGTAATCGAAAGGATAATTAGTTAGTATCCTTTCGATTTCTCGTTCTTTACCCGGTAAATAGTCCATTTCGATGCCTAGCTTTACTGGAAAGCCCTCTTGTTTTGCTTTTTCGACTAATTGTACATATTGGTCCATGTCTTCTGTTTGTCTTGTTGCGATCCATGGATTATATAATATCTCTTTTGATTGTCGAAAACGATATCCGTGCTCTGAAAAGCCAAGCTCACTTATTCCTCTTTGCTTTGCCACTTCTAGATATTGTTTTACCCATTCCAAGGTATAAGGTCCAGATTCTAAATGAACATGATAATCTGTTAACATATGAACGTCTCCCTTTATCCATCAATAATTATCCTTTATTATATCAAAGTGTTAAAGGAACTACACCAAGAAGAAATATTTTTAAAGGATAATTTTGAATAAAATGGATGGACAGCGTACACAATATACTAGATTATCCCATTTTGGTCCATCCATTAAAAATATTATTTTCAGGAGATTATGTATGAAAAAAGTAATTATGATTTTAATTGATGCGATAATGCCAGATGCATTAGAAAATAGTATCAAGGCGGGAAAAGCAAAAGCATTAAAATTTTTAATGGAGAATGGTTACTATGATTCCAAATTAGTGACAGCTTTTCCGACAATGACGGCCTCTGTCGATTGTACTTTAATGACTGGGGTTTATCCTGATCAACATAAGGTTCCCGGATTAATTTGGTACCATCCAGAGGAAAAAAGAATTGTAGATTATGTCAATGGTTCAAAAACGACGTTAAGCTTAGGGATTAAAAACACAGCAAATGATGTTTTAGTAGAATTAAATGAAAAGCATCTAAACAAGGAAACGAAAACAATTTACGAGGAATTAGCAGAGCAAGGGAAAACTGCTGGGGCAATTAACTTCATAATTCATCGAGGATTTCAAAAATATGAGCTAAAACCACCTTTTTTATTTAATTTAATCACTAGGTTTAAACTGAACAAAAGGTCAATTAGTGGTCCAGAGTTGTTATCCATAGGAGCTTTTGTTAAGCCCAGCTTACCAGGTCGAAAATTAGTTTGGAATTGGAACCAGTCACTGTTTAATAAATATGGCATTAATGATCGCTATGCGATTGAGGTTACCAAATATATTATTGAAGCAGGGAGACAGCCAGATTTTCTGATGATTTATTTACCAAATCATGACCATTATCTCCATAAGCATATTAACCATCCATTGGAAAGCATCAAAAAGGTAGATCAAAATCTAGAAAAAATATTAGATACCTTTGGGGATTGGAATAAGGCAATCGAACAGAATACTTTTATTATACTAGGGGATCATGGCCAAACAGAGATAGGAAAAGAACAGAATCACAATATTGATTTGGACTATTTATTAAGAGATTATCAAATTCCTCCTATTGGTCAAAGGGTAAAAGAAGAGCATGAAGCAATATTTGCTAATAATGAGCGGATGGTCTATATTTATCCACTAAAAAAGGATATTCAGAAAAGATTAGTGAATACCTTATTAGCGGAAGAAAATATTGATTTTATTGCTTGGAAGGAAAACAAAACTGTAAAAGTTGCCAATGCTAATGGTGCTGAATTAACCTTTTCCAAGGGGAAAGAATCTTACTATATCGATCCTTATCATCAAAAGTGGGATGTTGAAGGAGATTTAACAATATTAGATATAACCCTAGAAAAAAATCAGCTTCATTTTGGACAATTTCCTGATGCCTTATCTAGGTTATATGGCGCTCTTTATTCGCAAAATATACCGGTGATTGTCGCAAATGCAAAGCCACACTTTGAATTTATATCTAAAACCTTCCCTACCCATTTAGGGGGGGGGAGTCATGGTTCATTAAATTATACAGATTCCATTGTACCATTACTGGTGGCAGGTGCAGAAAAAAATCCACCGACACCAATGAGAGTAGTGGATTTGAAAAATTATGTTCTTCAATTGTTAAATTCAACTTCCACTTCTATAGGATAATGATCAGACATATTTACTGGAATCACCCGGTAACTGGTTACTTTAAACTCTTTGGACACAAAGATATAGTCAATTCGTTTTTTGGAGAGCATTAGTGTAGACTGGTGCTCTTTGCTCATTTCTTTTGCTGTATCGATAAGAGGGATATCTGTAAATAGAGGTTGAGTAGTATTAAAATCACCTAACAGGATATAGGGTGAAGTTAATTGTTTTAGATAATTTTCGATGTATTGAAATTGTTCTTGACGGTCTTCTTTAGCTAAACCAAGATGAGTATTAAGAATATGAACTTTTCTTTGGCGATATTCAACTATGGTATCTAGTAATCCTCGCTGTTCTTTTTTACTTGGCAGAAGAATGTGATTTCGTTCTAGTATAGGTAGACTCGTATAGGAGGCTATACCATAGTGACCATTCCCAAAGGATAAATTAGGGCCAAAATGATAATCCATGTCAAGCTGAATACTTAATGAAGTAGCTTGTTTTCCACGCTTGTTATTTTCATTAATCTCTTGCACACCAATAACTGTGGCATTTTCCATATTTAAAAATCGAATAATTCGATATAATTGAGGTACAAACCAAGAATTTTTGCCACTGTGAATATTGTAGCTTATTATTTTCATAATACACTCTCCATTTCACTATCTTACTAAATAGATTATGAAAGTAAGATTTTATTATACGAAAAAAATAAAATGATTGGGTGATGGATTTGAGCCTCTTTACTAAATTATATGATCCGGTAATGGAACCGTTAGAAAAAATATATTTAAGTAAAATACGAAATGAGTTAATCAAAGAGGTAGAGGGAAAGGTTTTAGAAATAGGTATTGGAACAGGAGCTAATTTTTCTCATTATCCAACGGACATTGAATTGTATGGGATTGAGCCAAGTAAAGAAATGATGGAAAAGGCATATGCTAAACTAAGCGGTTTTTCTCAATCAGTAGAAATTACTCAGGGAGTAGCAGAGGAGCTTCCATACCCAGACCAATTTTTTGATACTGTAATATCTACCTTAGTGCTTTGCTCTGTGCAAAATTTAGAAGCCTCATTACTTGAAATTGCTCGTGTATTAAAGCCAGATGGAAAATTCATCTTATTTGAGCATATACGTTTAGATGATCCAAGATGGATTGGATGGATACAGGATGTTTTAACCCCATCCTGGAGCTATTTTTGTGATGGCTGCCAATTAAATCGTGATACATTGAAGGTGGCTGAGCGTTATTTTGTTTTTGAGCAAAAAGAAGAGTATTTTAATCAAGTCTTTATCAGTGCCATTGGAAAGAAGAAAATTTAAAAGAAAAAATAGAGGGGGAAGGGTGGTAAGATGAAAAATATACAAGTAATTGCTCATCGAGGGGTATCGTCTATCAGTCCGGAGAATACCATGATTGCTTTTGAAAGAGCTGTTGAAATTGGAGCAAATGCGATTGAAACCGATGTACAAATGACAAAAGACGGACACTTGGTTTTAATTCATGATGAAAGGTTAAATCGAACTACCAATGGAAAAGGATGGGTAAAGGATTTTACTTTAGCAGAAATAAAAAAACTAGATGCGGGTAGCTGGTTCTCCTCAATCTATGCTAGTCAAACTATTCCTACTTTAGATGAGCTTTTCACGTTAATTAAACCAACCAATTTATGGTTAAACTTAGAGATAAAAGATGGGTTTATTCTTTATCCGGGTATTGAAGAAAAAATAGCTTTAAAGATAAAGGAATATCAGCTAGAAGATCGTGTGATTATATCGAGCTTTAATCATTATTCTGTAGTGAAGATAAAAGAATTGGCATCAGAGCTTAAAACTGCTATCTTATATATGGAAGGTTTATATCAACCATGGACCTATGCAAAGCAAATAGGAGCGATGGCATTGCATCCATCAAAGGAGCTTGTATTTCCAGAAATTATATATGGTGCTCATCAGGTAGGGATGAAGGTCTATCCTTACACTGTTAACGATAAAGAAGAAATGAAAACTTTAATCAGAATGGGAGTAGATGGGTTAATTACTAATTACCCAGACAGGCTTCTATTGTTACTTAAAGAATTAAAGAAAAACTAGATATTATTATTGTAGGAGGAATTTTTTTTCATGGGTAGACTTCGTAGAAAAGCTTGGGTTAAGGATGAAATTTTAGGATATACCGATTATTTGGTAGTAGAGCCTGAACAGAACAAAGGGATATGGAACCGTATATTTAATAATAACAACCCTATTCATGCTGAATTTGGAACGGGTCGCGGTCAATTTATTACTACACTAGCCAAAAATCATCCGGATCGTAATTATATTGCAATGGAACTACGAGAAGAAGTTTTAATTAAAGCGGTTAAAAAGGCTGCGGACCAAGAATTAACGAATATTCGATTTATCTTAGGGAATGTAGATGATATCCTTAAAATTTTTGAGGAAAATGAGTTATCCCGTATTTTTCTTAACTTTGTTGATCCATGGCCGAAAAAAAGACATGCGAAAAGAAGACTGACGCATCATCATTATTTGAATATGTACAAACATATTTTAGTGGAAAAAGGAGAAATTCACTTTAAGAGTGATAATGAGCTATTATTTGAATTCTCCTTAAACGAGCTTATTCACCATGGTTTGAAGTTAAAAAACATTAGCTTAAACCTATATCGAGAAGAAGGAAGTATTGATCAGCATGTGCAAACAGAATACGAAGAAATGTTTATTAAAAGAGGAAAACCAATTTATCGATTAGAAGCAAGCTTTTAATAAAACCGTGATATATTGCTGAAGATCCTGGCTGAAGAGTCAGGGTCTTTTTTATTGAAAAATATTTTCTCGAAAAATAAATGTAACTGAAATAATCATGATATTATAAATAAAATGAATATTCACCAAAATCAGGAGGAATAAGGAGAGAGAAAAATTGATATCTAATTTAACCGAATTTTATATACCTACAAAAATGAAAATTGGGGTAGGTTCATCAGAGCAAACAGGAGAACTAATAAAGGAATATGGGCTAAAAAAACTTCTTATTGTAACAGATCAAGGGGTTATTAACGCCCATCTGATGGATGGAATTGAAAAGTCATTAAAAGAGAGTAACATTGATTATTTAGTATTTGATGAAGTTGAACCTAACCCAAGTTCAGAGATTGCCTTAAAAGGAGTTCAATTTTTAAAACAACATGAATGTGACGGTCTACTAGCAATTGGTGGCGGAAGCAGTATTGATACAGCAAAAGGAATTGCGGTATTGGCCACCAATGAAGGAGATATTCTTGACTATGAGGGATTTGGTAAAATCAAAAACCCAGCTCTTCCACTAGTTGTAATCCCTACAACTGCCGGAACAGGGAGTGAGGCTACCCCTTCTACAGTATTTACAAATAAAAAAACATCCTTTAAAACAGCCATTTTAAGCCCACATCTTTATCCGAAATTGGCTATTTTAGATCCGCTGTTAACGATTAACTTACCACCATCGATAACAGCGGCGACAGGAATGGATGCACTAACTCACGCAATCGAATCCTACATCTCTAAATTTGCGAATCCTGTTAGCCAAGCACTAGGGATTCATGCGATTAAGCTAATTGGCGAAAATCTGTCAAATGCTTATTTTGTAGGGACTAACGTAAAGGCTAGAGAGGAAATGCTAGTTGCATCTATGATTGCTGGTATTGCTTTTGCTCATGCTAAATTAGGTAATGTTCATGCGATTTCACACACCTTTAGCGGCATCTTTAATATTCCGCATGGCATTGCCAATGCTGCTTTATTGCCCTTTGTTATGAAATACAATTTACCAGCTGCTCCTGGTCAGATGAAGGAAATTGCCGTTGCCTTAGGAAAAGACGTTACAGGCCTAACCACAATTGCAGCTGGAGAAAAAGCGATAGAAGCGGTTGTGGAGATGAACAAAGCATTTGATATCCCAAATAATATTAAGGATTTAGGAGTCACACTAGACCTATTACCTAAAATGGTAGAGGACTCAATGCGTAGTGGGAATGTAAAAGCAAATCCTAGACTAACAAAAGCAGCTGACATAAAACAGATTATTGAGAACGCTTATTATGGGATTTGAGGGAATTGATATGGAAAAATGGCCGAAATTTTATAAAGTAAGACAGTCTTTTGAGAATCAGCCAAGAGTTAGCGATATTAAGGAAGAAGTGAATCGTCAATTAAATATGATTCTAGCCCATTGTGACTTAAAAGCTGGATCAACTATTGCTATTCCAGCTGGTAGTCGAGGAATTGCTCATATTCCAGAGATATTAAAAACGATCGTTACAGCACTCCAAAATAAGGGGTTTAAACCTTTTTTGTTCTCTGCAATGGGAAGTCATGGTGGTGGAACAAAGGAAGGTCAACGTGAGATTTTAGACAGCCTAAATATAACAGAGCAAACGATCGGTTGCCCTATAATTGCTTCATCGGAAACAGTAGTGCTTGGTGAAGTAGTTGTTAAGCAGCATAAATTGAAGGTATATACTGCCAAAGAAGCAATGGAAGCTGATTATGTTTTATTGGTGAACCGCATCAAGGCACATACCTCATTTGTAGGTCCGCATGAAAGTGGATTGCTAAAAATGATGGCGGTTGGTATGGGGAGAGCAAATGGTGCTTCCATGGTTCATTCGGTAGGAGCAGAATATCTTGCTGATTCTATTCCTGCCATTGCTAGAAAGGTGATAGAGCATCTTCCTGTCATTGGTGGCCTAGCAATTGTAGAAAACGCTGAAGAAGAAATTGCGGTTGTTAAAGGACTGGGCAAGGAAGAATTAATCGCAGGTGACCAAGAATTATTACAAACAGCTAAATCATTCATGCCAAGGCTTCCAATTACCGAGATTGATTTTGCGCTGATTAAAGAAATGGGTAAAAATTATAGTGGTACTGGAATGGATACCAATGTGATTGGCCGGTTACGTATAGAGGGGATGGATGAACCGAAGCATATCCTTATTCGTTATCTCGCTGTTTTAGACTTATCGGAGGAATCACATGGTAACGCAACTGGCATTGGGTTAGCCGATTTTACGACTGAATATCTCGTCAATAAAATTGACAGAAAGGCAACCTATTTGAATTGTATGACCAGTGGTTTTGTTACTCGAGCTGCTATTCCGATGACTTTTTCAAATGATAAGGAACTTTTTAAAGGCTTTGAGCAAGTAGTAAAGCAAGAGGATTTAATAGGATTTAAAATGATCATTCTTAAAAACACTCTACATCTGGATGAATTTTGGGTTTCTGAAGCAATCTATCGAGATATCATCGATCGAGAAGATATAAAGGTGCTATCAGAACCGATAGAGATAGGCTTTGACTATCGAGATAGACTAGCATTTTAATAATTTCTGTGATGGGTGGAGGGAGAAAGAAATGGAACAGAGAATCATAGAAGCAATTAAAAGTATAATTAAGGACAATAGAAGGGTAATGACAGAAATCACCGACCTTTACAGTTATTCTTATGATGCTTCCTTTGGTACATATTTACCTGAGATGGTTGTCCAACCAAAAACCGCTATTGAAATAAGAGAGATAATGAAACTAGCAAACCAAGAAAAGTTTGCTGTATATCCAAGAGGACAATCTACTGGACTAAGCGGAGGCGCATTACCTGTAAAAGGTGGAGTAGTATTAGATCTCTCCAAAATGAATGAAACACTAATTATAGATCCGGAAAATTTAATCGCTATCGTTTCTCCGGGTGTTTTAACGGCAGATATCCATAAAGAAGCAGAGAAATATGGTTTAATCTATCCACCAGATCCTAGCAGTTCTCAGGTATCTACCATTGGTGGTAACCTTGCCGAAAATTCCGGTGGGCCAAAAGGACTTAAATATGGAGTAACTAAAGATTATGTGATTGGATTAGAGGTCGTTACTCCTGAAGGAGAAATTATTCGTACAGGTGGAAAAACAGTAAAGAATGTTACTGGATATGACTTAACAAAATTAATTGTGGGCTCTGAAGGAACATTAGCGATTATTACCGAGGCAATATTGCGCTTAATACCAAAGCCCCCTGCAACCAAAACCGCTATGGCTATTTTCGATGATTTAGTAGATTCGGGTAAAGCGATTTCTCAGATCTTATCGAATGGTATATTACCATCAAAGCTTGAATTAATGGATCAGGCCTCTATTCATGCGGTAGAAAGCTATGAACCAATCGGTTTACCAATGGATGCGGAAGCTATTTTATTAATAGAGGTTGATGGTCATCCAAAAGCGGTGGAGGATGAAATTATAAAGGTGGAGGCAATTGCTAAAAACGCGAATGCTAGAGAGGTAAAAGTGGCTAAAACAAAAGAGGAAACGGAAAATCTATGGCAAGTGAGGAAACTGGTTTCTCCTGCTATAGTACAAATTAAACCAACAAAAATTTCTGAGGATGCCACTGTTCCTAGAAGTAAAATTCCAGAGATGATGCAAAAACTAAAAGAAATCAAAGAAAAGTATCAAATCCACTTAGTTGTATTTGGACACGCAGGTGATGGAAATCTTCATCCGAATATCATTGCCGATAAAAGAGACAAAGAAGAAATGAAAAGGGTAGAGCAAGCAGTAAAAGAAATATTTGAAGCAACGATTGCACTTGGTGGAACATTATCTGGTGAACATGGAATAGGTACAATGAAGGCTCCTTTCATGGAAATGGAATTAGGTCCAGCTGGTGTAGATATGATGAAAAGAATTAAGGATGCATGGGACCCTAATCATGTTCTTAATCCAGGCAAAATCTTTCCGGATTCAGGACAAAAGCTGGTGTTAAGTGAATGATGTTAAAAGATGAGCTTCGCTATGACCTAGTTAATCGTTGTGTACAATGTGGATATTGCTTACCTGTTTGTCCTACTTATATGACCATGGAAAGGGAAACCCAATCTCCTAGGGGTAGAATTAATTTGGTGAAGATGGTTGCAGAAGGGAGAATTACTAACCTTGAAATAATCAAAGAGCCAATTGATTTATGTGTTGCTTGTCGTGCTTGTGAGGTAGCTTGCCCTACTGGAGTAGAATATGGGAAAATATTAGATGCCGCTAAATTAGCCTTAGAGAAAAGAAAGGTTTATACCTCTTCAACCAAGTTAATCCGTAACATCTTATTCAAGAAGGTATTTCCAAAGCAAAAAGTAATGGTAACTTTAAGTAATCTTGTCTGGTTTTATCAGAAAATGGGATTACAGAAGTTAGCACATACAACAAATGCACTTAAAATATTACCAAATCATTTAGGTGAGTTTGAAGAAGTTATACCTAGGATTACTTCTCCTAGCAATAGGGGGAAAAATAAAGAGTATCAAAAGATTAAATCACCAACACTTAAAGTGGCTTTTTTTCAAGGATGTGTAATGGAAGCCATTTATGAACGAATTAATCATTATACTTTAGAACTCCTAAATCTAGCTAATGTCGATGTGGTTATTCCTGAAAAGCAAACATGTTGTGGAGCGTTGCATGCTCATTCAGGAGAACATGATCATGCAGTTGAATTGGCAAAACAGAATATTGAGGCGTTTGAAAACCTTGAAGTAGATTATATTGTAAATAATGCTGGTGGATGTGGAGCAGCATTAAAAGAATATGATCAATTATTGGCTAATGATTCGGAATACGCGGAGAGAGCGAAGGAATTTGTAAATAAAGTTAAGGATATTAGTGAGATATTAGTAAAAGGAGAGCCTATCGTTTTTAAGAAAGGGATCAATGAAGTAGTAACCTACCAACGCTCATGTCATATGACCAATGTTCAAAAGGTGAAAGATGAACCCCTTCTTTTAATTCAATCCATTCCAGGTTTGAAATTAGCGGAAATGCAAAGACCAAATATGTGCTGTGGGTCTGGTGGAATCTATAATATGATTCATTACAAGGAATCAATGAAAATTTTAGATTTAAAAATGGATACAGTAAAAGAGACACATGCCACAACGATTATTACCACCAATCCGGGCTGTCTTATTCAAATGCAAAAGGGAATTATTGATCAAGGGTTAAAGGGAAGGGTTCGTTCAGTCCATTTAGTTGAACTATTAGCAGAAGCAGCAGGAATAAAATAAAAATACGCTGGATTTTCTCCGGCGTATTTCATTCCAGCATATTTAATTGGAGTAAATGATTCAATTAATGAAGCTTCTTAATTTCATTTAGTATAGTGGCTTCAATATCCTCTAAGCTCTTTTCATAAAACACTTCCCATTCTATTCTCTGTGGGCTAGGTAAAAGATTGACTGTTAAATCAATATCTACTTGTCTAAGATTGTTATTCTGCCATTTAATGAAGCTATAATAAAGAAGTCTAGCAAGGAAAATTGGGTAATCTAAACCTTTAGATAGAAGAAGAATCTGATCAAGTTCCTGCTGTTCCTTTAATGAAGGAATGTGCTCGTAAATTTCTCCGATTCGAGAATAGGCACGTAGTAATTCTGCTGGGATATTTAGGGTTGTTGATTCTGGAACAAGGAAATATTTAAAATAAGTCTGGCTAGCCATTTGCAAATAGCTTTCAAAATCTTCTACCTGAAACTTGATTCCCCGATCTAATGCTTTGCATACAGAATCCTCTAATGTAAAGTAGAAGGTATTATCATCTAAATGGTTATATAATGGTCTTATTTTAGAAAGATTTTTCATATAGTAATATTTGATTTGGTCTTTTGCAAAGCTATCTCCTTTAAGAGATTGCTTCCAATAGTTTATTAGCTCTTCAGAAGTATAATTTTTAACTAGTTCTAACTTTTTTATCTTTTGATCTGCACTCATGATTGATAACCCTCATTTCCTTAAGCATCTAATATCTATTATAATATGGAGAGAATGAAAATGGTTCAAAAATTTGATCAGCAAATTGGAGGTTATTTTTACGATGAATAAAAACATTGATATATCCTACATAACAGATTCTTTAATGGATTTAGTAAATATTCCAAGTCCATCTGGAAATACCAAAAAAATTATCCAATGGATTAGTATTCAATTGGATCAGCTTCAGGTTTCTTACACCATCGCTAATAAAGGTTTATTGCTTGCTACTATTCCGGGAAAAAATAATGAGCAGCATCGTTTACTTACAGCCCACGTAGATACCTTAGGTGCAATGGTAAAGGAACTTAATGAAGATGGTACTTTAAGAATTACCAATATTGGTGGCTTTCGCTGGAATTCAGTGGAAGGAGAATATTGCTTGATTGATTCAGAGACAGAAACCTTTACAGGTACAATCTTAACCACGCAACCTTCAGTACACGTTTATAAGGATAGTGGTAAGCTAGAACGATCAGAGGAAAATATGGTGGTTCGTCTTGATGAAAAGGTTACTTCAAAAGAAGAGTTAGAAAAGCTTGGAATTGAAGTTGGGGATTTTGTCAGTTTTGACCCAAGAGCTGTAATTACTAAGAAAGGCTTTGTGAAGAGCAGACATTTAGATGATAAGGCATCGGTTGCTATTTTACTTGGAATTATTAAAACCATTAAAGACCAACAAATGGAATTACCTTATACCACTCATTTTTTAATTAGCAACAATGAAGAAATAGGCTACGGGGGTAATTCCAATATTCCTGACCAAACAGTAGAGTTTCTTGCCGTGGATATGGGAGCTATTGGTGTAGGGCAAGCAACAGATGAATATACCGTATCTATTTGTGCAAAGGATTCTTCAGGTCCTTATCATTTAGGCTTTAGAAGAAAGCTAGTTCAACTCGCCAAAGAGAATGGAATTGGCTATAAGGTAGATATTTATCCTTACTATGGTTCAGATGCTAGTGCTGCACTAAGAGCGGGTGCAGATATAATTCACGGATTAATTGGTCCTGGAATCGATGCATCTCACTCGAATGAGAGAACGCATATTACTTCCTTAGAAGAAACGGCAAAATTAGTTTATGCGTATATCACTTCAGAAGAATTAGTAGAAAAATAAAAAACGTTGAAACAAAAAATCAGCCAAAATAAAAAAGGTTACTGAGTGCTAAACTCAGTAACCTTTAACTTAGTACCCCTTACCTTAACTTCTAAGCACTAATATTTGTAGATTTCTGTTGTTCCTTTTCCTGTTTAATTTTATCTTTTATTATTTTCGTTTCCGCTACAACGACCCCTGATAAAGCAATTAAGCCGATTAAGTTTGGAACCGCCATTAATCCATTCATAACATCTGCAATATCCCAAACGATACCAAGAGATAGACCTGCACCAATCAATACAGAAATAGAGAAAAGGGTGCGATAAAGAGTAACTGACTTCGCGCCAAATAAATACTCAAAGCTTTTTTCTCCATAATAGGACCAACCTAAAATGGTGGAGTATGCAAATAGAATTAGACCAATAGTTACAATCCATCCACCAATACCAGGTAAGAACATATTAAAAGCATCTGCGGTTAATGAAGCTTTATTCACGTCAGGAGCATCATACAATCCACTCATGGTAATTACGATACCAGTAATAGAAGCAACTATTACAGTATCTAAAAAGGTTCCTGTCATAGATACTAATGCTTGACGTCCCGGAACGTCAGTCTTTGCAGCAGCTGCAGCAATTGGAGCAGAACCTAAACCAGCTTCGTTTGAGAATACACCTCGTGCAACCCCCCAACGAATAACAGTTCCAATTGCGCCCCCTGCCATTGCTGTTCCTGTAAATGCATCAGAGAAAATTAACCCAAATGCTGCTGGAACCTCTGTAAGATTTAAAAGAATAATCACTAATCCACCTAATACATAAAATAAGGCCATAAAAGGAACTAAGTAAGATGTAACTCGGCCAATACTTTTTATACCACCTAAAATAACTAAACCAGTTAAAGCAGCAAGAATGAATCCGGTAATCCATGGATTAAGACCAAAGCTAGCTGAAATATTACCTGCTACCGCATTAGATTGAACCATGTTTCCAATACCAAATGCTGCTACAGAAGCAAAAAGTGCAAAAAGAACAGCTAACCATTTCCATCCTAAGCCTTTTTCAATGTAATACATTGGTCCTCCAGCCATTTCTCCCCGCTCATCTACTGTACGATACTTAACCGCTAATACACCCTCTGCGTATTTTGTAGCCATACCTACTAAAGCAGTAACCCACATCCAAAAAACAGCACCGGGTCCACCTAAAACAACCGCAGTGGCAACACCAACAATATTACCTGTACCAATGGTGGCAGCAAGAGCAGTCATTAGTGCTGCAAAATGAGAAATATCCCCTTGTGAAGATTGATCTTGATGCTTTGAAAAGGAAAGCTTAAGTGCATAACCAAGATGAGAAAATTGAAGAAATGAAATACGTAATGTAAGAAAAATTCCAGTACCAACGATGAGGATAAGCAATGGTGGTCCCCAAACAATACTACTAATTTCACTGATTAGGTTTGTAAAAAATTCCATTTAAGATACCTCCTATTTTTATTTTTGAATGTATAGAAAATTAGGACTATTTATATTTATTCATTTTAAACACAGAATAATACTTTAGTCAACTAAAATGTAATAAAAAATATGGCAAAAAAATATGACGAAAGTTAGAAATAGATTTAGTGAATAAGGTTCAGTATAAAAGGTGGTCAAATAGTGGTAAAATTTAAATATAGGCATATGGATTTTGGAGGGAAATATGAAAAATTACAAAGGCAAACAAGAAAATAGAACCAAACAAGAAACCAATACTACTTTTAGCTTAGGCCAGAAAATAGAGGTCGAAATAAAGAAAATAGGAATTAATGGTGAAGGAGTAGGTTATTACAATAAGCAGGTCATCTTTATTCCCGGTGGATTACCAGAGGAGAAGATTGTTGTAGAGGTTGTTAAGATTGGCAAAAACCATGCAGAGGGTAAAATAATTCAAATTAAAGAAGAGGGCAAAGGTCGCATAGAACCGCTATGTCCTGTATATGAACAATGTGGTGGATGTAGCCTACAGCATTTAGACTATCAACAGCAATTAAATGCTAAATATCTTTTAGTCAAAGAAGCGGTAGAAAAATATGCGAATCTCAAAAATATGGAAATCAGGAAAACCATTGGGATGGACAATCCCTGGGATTATCGTAATAAAGCCCAGCTACCTGTGAAGGAAATAAAGGGGAAAGTGTTGACAGGCTTATATGAGGTGGGTTCTCATAAGCTAGTAGAAATGGATACCTGTATTATCCAACACCCAAAGGTAAATGAGACCATTCAAATAGCAAAGGAAATAATTCAAGAGCTGAAGATTCCTATTTATAATGAACGGACCAACAAAGGAGTCATTAAACATTTAGTCGCTAGGGTTGGGTTTGAAACAGAAGAAACACAACTAACAATAATTACATACACAGAATCGCTTCCAAAGGTAAAGGAATTAGTTTTAGAATTGCGCCATCGCCTACCTTACTTTAAAAGCATCATGCAAAATATTAATCCAATGAAGACCTCGATTGTTTTTGGTAATAAAACCAAGCTGTTATGGGGAGAAGAAAAAATCGTTGAGCGATTAGAAAATATTGAATTCACTTTATCCCCAAGGGCATTTTTTCAACTAAATCCAGAACAAACAGTGAAACTATATAATGAAGTGAAAAAAGCAGCTGCCTTAACTGGAAAAGAAGTTATTGTTGATGCATATTGCGGTGTAGGAACGATTGGCCTATGGTTAGCCAAGAATGCTAAAGAGGTTCATGGGATGGATATTATCCCAGAGGCAATTAAAGATGCCACAGAAAATGCCAAAGCAGGTGGCTTTGATAATGTGAAGTATACCTTAGGAAAAGCAGAAGAATTACTTCCACAATGGGTAAAGCAGGGTTTTCAAGTGGATGCTTTAATTGTCGATCCTCCTAGAACAGGCTTAGATCAAAAACTTTTAGATACGATATTAGAAGTAAAACCAAAGAAGCTTATTTACGTATCCTGCAACCCTTCTACTTTAGGTAAGGACTTGAATATCTTGAAAAAGGATTACAAAGTTGAATATATGCAGCCAGTAGACATGTTCCCACAAACCAGCCAAGTGGAAACGGTAGTGAAGCTTCAGAAAAAATAATTCAAAAGTTAAATATGAAGTATTTATGAAAATTTCCTTCAGATTAATAATCTGGAGGTTTTTTTATAAAATATTTATTGACTTATATCAAAAATGGTATTAATATCAAAAGTGAAATAAGTTGAGGAGTTGATCAAAATGAAAGACTTAAATCAAATATTATTAAATCCTGTAAGAAGTAGAATTATTCAATACCTGTCAGTGCATCAAGTTACTACTGCCGCTGAGCTGGTTTCATTTATGAGCGATGTATCTAGAACAACCTTGTACAGACATTTAAATACACTAGCTGAAAATGATGTAGTTAAAGTGGTCTCCGAAAAAAGAGTAAGAGGGTCTGTAGAAAGAAGCTACTCATTAAATCTTGAGACAATTACTAAAGAGAATACAAAGGAAAATGCCACTCGAAATGCATTTGGTTTTCTGATGAAGATTTATGCTGATTTTGACATGTACTTTCAAAACGAAAATGCAAATCCAGGAGCTGATAAGGTATTTTTAAGTAATGTAAGTTTACTTTTAAGTGATGATGAGTTTAATGAGCTACTTATGCAAATTAATATCTTACTTAAGGATCGTTTAAATAATAAGCCGAACGAAAAGAGAAAGCAAAGAAGTATATCATTCATATCATCGCCATGTATTGAGGAAGGGAAGAAGAGAAAATGAGAATAAAGAATAAATGGGGGAGAAGAATAATGGTAGTTTTTATGGCTATATTAGGGGTTATTATTAGTCTTAATGTAATAGGGTTTATGATTAATTCTATATTTTTTAAGGATGAGTTAAAAAATATCCAACCATATGGTAAATTAATTGATGTTAATGGAAGTAAAATGCATCTTTATTCGATGGGGAGTGGTGAACAAACAATCGTTTTATTGCCTGGTTATGGTGTTGCATTGCCATCCGCTGATTTTGGGCCATTGATGCGGAAATTAAGTGAAAAATACACCGTTGTTACCGTTGAATATTTTGGGATAGGCTTTAGTGACCAAGTAGGTAATCCTCGCACCAATGAAAATTACACAAATGAAATGAGAGCTGCGCTTGACAAGGCAGGATTTAAACCACCATATATCTTAATGCCACACTCTGCTTCAGGCATTTATTCCGAATACTATGCCTCAAAATATCCTGAAGAAGTTTCCTCCATCATCATGCTTGATACTACCTCTACTGGGGAGATACATGAAACTCCAGGCTACCTTGGCTTAATATTTTCCATAGCGAAATTACAACAGGCTACAGGTTTTATGCGATTAACAACTAAACTTGCCCCAGATACAAAGCTGATTGAAAATGGATATACGGAACAAGAAAAATCAGACTACATGAAGTTTGGTTATCATGTAATTAACGATACAATGATTAATCAAAATTTGCTGCTCATGGATAATATAAAAGAAGTTAATCAGCTCTCTTTCCCGGAAGACATTCCAGTACTTAAACTTATTTCTAAGCAGTCAATCGATTTAATGGCAAAGAAAATGAAGGACGATGGCATGGGATATCAGAACGCACATTTAAAAAGACTTGGTGAAAATGTATCCTACAAAGTAATTGAAGCTACCCATTTTCTCTATCAAACGAAGGTAGATGAAATTGTAAAAATAACCAATGATTTTTTGGCTGAATCCAAAAATTAATGCGGTATAGAACAAAATGCTAGTGAGGTTAAAAACCATCACTAGCATTTGCTTCTTATCAGCTTATAAATAATTATAAAGCAAAGAATTGCTCGAGTTTTAAAAGTTCATCTTTACTAAATAATTCTTCTTCTGATTTTAGCGAAAGAATGACACTTTTAATTAAAAATTTTCTAGGAACCTTTGCTTGCACAAGCTCCTGATGAATAAAGTCTAAAAGCTCATTATATTTTTCCTGTTGATCAGTTTGGTGAAGGTTCTTTTTTAGTTCCAAAATGGAAGCAGCTACTTCTTGCTGAAAGGCGTGCTTATTGTGATATTCAGGGAACAAGTTCTCTAAAAGTGCTGGTGATAGTAATTGTTCTTTTGTAGTTGCCAAATCATCGACCAGCTTCACAAGTCGATTTACACTATAATGAACAACCTCATAAATACTTGATTTATTTGCTTCGTTTAATAGCGCATTGTATTTTAGATTCTGCTGCAAAATACCTTTAAACATAATCGCGAGGTCTAAGAAATATGCTTTTTTATTTTCCCCAAAGAGATCGATAAAACGTTGATAGAGCCAGTGAATAATTTTTAAATGACCTTTTTGAATAAATTGCTTCAATTCGTCATCGTTCGAAAAATACATTTCTTCAAAAAGGTAAATTAATTTGTTCGCTCGATTTGTTTTCAATTGTAATTCGACCTGTTTAACGAAAATATCAATATCTGTAGGATCTTGACCAATCAGTAATTCGTCACGTTCTTTCTCCATATTGGCATGTAATGTTTTAATTATCGCAATTAAGAGTTCGTTTTTGGATGGAAAATAATTATAGAATGTCCCTTTAGAAATACCACTTTCTTCCAAGATATCCTGAATAGACGTTGCTTGAAACCCTTTATTTATAAATAAATGATGAGCCATTTTTATAACATGCATCTTTCTATCGTTCATATCGTTTCACCTTTATAATTCTGTTTATTTTTGAACTGCCTGTACAACTTTATATTACATCAATTAGTAAACCAATACAAACCCAGATAATAGAAGCTTTTTTTGATTGCAAATTTTGTACTAGTGGTATATGATATTGTTTATGTAAAAGTTAGGTTTACACTTTTGAACTTAATGTATAGAGGGGGAACCACAGTGAATTCTTCGACATCTATTCCTCAGCGCCCACCATATGTAATAATAGGAGTTTTAATGGTTGGTGCTTTTATTGCATTTTTAAATAATACATTACTTAATATTGCTTTGCCTTCTATTATGATTGATTTTAATATAGGGCCATCGAATGTTCAGTGGTTAACCACAGGTTTTATGCTGGTTAGTGGTATTATGATTCCAACCACTGCATTTTTAATTGAAAAGTATTCCATGCGACGACTTTTTCTGACAGCAATGGGCTTATTTACATTAGGTACATTGGTTGCAGGAAGTGCACCAGCTTTCTCATTTTTAATCACTGCTCGGATGCTTCAGGCCTCAGGAACGGCAATTATGATGCCGTTGTTGATGAATCTGATGCTAATCAGCTTTCCTATTGAAAAAAGAGGAACCGTAATGGGGGTTTATGGGCTAATTCTTATGTTTGCTCCAGCGATAGGGCCAACACTATCAGGCTGGATTATTGAACATTATAATTGGCGAATGCTATTTCATTTTGTGTTACCAATTGCCATCATCGTTTTTTTATTAGGATTTTTCTTTCTTAAAGATCAAAAAGATAAGGTGGATATTCGACTGGATTTCTATTCACTTTTTCTATCAAGTATAGGGTTTGGCGGTTTATTATATGGTTTTAGTTCTGCTGGAAGTAAAGGCTGGGATAGCCCGCAGGTTTATGTAAGCATAATGATTGGGGTTGTTTCTTTAATAATCTTTATTCTACGTCAATTAAAAATGGAAACACCGATGTTGAATTTTAGGGTCTATCGTTACCCAATGTATGCATTGTCCTCAGTTATCTATATGGTCGTGACCATGGCAATGTTTTCTGGAATGCTTTTAATACCAATTTACGTACAAACTCTTCGCGGCATATCACCTATGGACGCAGGGTTAATGTTACTACCAGGAGCAATTGTTAATGCTGTGATGTCACCAGTTACTGGTCGGTTATTTGACAAATATGGTGGAAGAGTTCTAGCGGTTACTGGATTAATCATTACTACGATAACTACCTATTATTTAAGCACATTAACCTTTGAAACCACGTACACATTTTTAACGGTTCTACATGCAGTGCGAATGTTTGGTATGTCAATGGTATTTATGCCTGTTTCAACAAATGGACTAAATGAATTGCCAGCGCGTTTTTATCCACATGGCACTGCGATGAATAGCACGCTTCAGCAAGTATCTGCTGCTATTGGTACAGCAGTTTTAATCACGATCATGTCCAATCGTCAAGCAAGCTATGCTACTCAGTTCATGGCAGAGGCCACTAAAAATCTTTCTGGACAGCCATCTGAAGCAGCTATGGCTGAGCTACAGCAACAAATTATTGCAAAAGCGATGTTAGAAGGAATTAATGATGCTTTCTTTGTGGCAGCTGCAGTTTCAGGTCTCGCTTTCATTCTTGCATTTTTCATTAAAAGAGCAAAACAGGCAGAGGATCCTGTAGAAGAAAAGATAACTAATAAAAAAATGGCAACATCATTAGCGGAAAATTAAATGTGTAGATAAAAAAATAAAAGCCACGAATCTATCAATGCAATTTGATGGAATCGTGGCTTTCTGATATGCTATTACTTTAAATATCATAATTAGATATTGTCATTCAATGGGAAGGAAGAATTACATAATGGTTTATGTTTATATTGTTGAATGTCGAGATGGTTCATTATATACAGGATGGACTACTGATTTAAATAGACGAATTGAAGAACACAATCAAGGGAAGGGAGCTAAATACACTAAATCAAGAGCTCCAGTAAAGTTAAGACATTTTGAAACCTATAATACAAAACCAGAAGCAATGAAAAGAGAATGGGAAATCAAGCAGTTAACTAGAAGCAATAAAATAAAATTAATTAACGAAGATTCATAATAATTATTGGAAAATTCTGAAAAATTATTTACTTGGACGAGCAGGAAAAGTTATAATAGGTGTGAAAACGAGGTGCTAATGATGAACCGATACTTTTTTCTTCTGCTTGTTATAATAACCACATCGCTAATGGGCTCGTCCTTTACGATAGGCAAAATTGGTTTACAATATGTTTCTTCTATTTTATTGGTTGGTCTGCGTTTTACAATCGCTGGAGTATTGATGGCACTGATTCTATTTAAAAAGCCAAAGCCAAAAGAAGTGAAAGATTGGCTTAAAATAGGCACAATTGGATTATTTCAAACCGCCGGGGTCATGGGCTGTATTTTTTTAAGCTTGCAAACCATCACGGCAGGAGAGTCCTCTATTCTTACCTTTCTAAATCCATTACTAGTGGTTATATTTGGTAGTCTATTTTTAAAAATGAAATATCATTTTTCTCAATGGTTTGGGGTTATTGTTGGATTTTTAGGTGTTGCGATTACCTTAGGATTACACCTTCAAATAAAAGTAGGAACTTTTCTTGGTTTAGGAGCAGCGATTTCTTGGGCAATTGCAACATTGTTAATTAAAAGATGGGGAAATAAGCTGGACGTTTGGATTTTAACGGCCTACCAGATGTTATTCGGAGGTATTATATTATTAATTTTTAGCTTTTTATTTGAAGATATTAAATTTATTTCCCAACCAACAACCTATTTGGTGATTCTTTGGTTAGCTATAATGGCCTCGATTGTTCAATTTGCCATTTGGTTTTATTTACTGAATAATAATGATCCTGGTAAAACAAGCTCATTCCTGTTTTTAGCGCCGTTTTTCGGTGTGCTATCAGGCTGGCTAATTTTAGGTGAAAAATTAGCCATCTCTTTCGTTATTGGTGGAAGTTTTATATTGCTAGGTATCTATCTTGTAAATTGGCCTATTCCATTTAAAATTTTTAACATGAAAACTTCATCTCTAATCCATACTAATATTGAGGTGAACGAAAGTGACAGTACTATCTAGAGAGCAAACCAATGATGGAAAGTATCTATTAGGGCAATCTGAAGTTTCTCATGCTATTTATGCAGCCATTAATCCAGATGGATCGACGTTAGATATGCCTGAGGATGATTCAAATAGGGCGGAGTATTATATTATGCTTGAGAAAGTTTTAAAAACAGGTGAAATAAAGAGAAAGTATAAGGGGAAATACGGACAAGAATATGAACAATGGCCTGAACCTGTTAAGAGTCAAGTTAATAAGTTGGTTAAATATTTAGAAGAAAATATTGAGGGTTTTCCTGAAGAAGGTATGAAGCATTTAGAACGAAATTAAAAATTAAAAAACAAAAAAAAAGACCTTTTCTTTGGTCTCCGTACAAATTCCCCATTCAAAATCGAATGGGGTATGCTTATTTCTATTGTACTGTATCAATTAAATCTATGCTGTAATCTACACTTTCTGTTGAATTGTCATTTACTAATTGCTGTAATAATTGTTCCGCATGCTCTTTTGCGTTAAATTCTTTAATAATGTCCTTACTTAAAAGCTTTTCTCCCTTTTTGTGTTCATAAACGTTTTTGTATACCACCCACATTAGAAACAGCCTCCTTTAAAGAGATGTATTCAATATTATTTTAAACTTTACTACGATAAAATTCAACTAATTTTTAAAATTTTTGAAATAATCATTCATTTCAAACGCCTTTTCATCTCTAATTATATCCATTATTGGGTATAATTATTATAAATATCAAATGATTTTTTTAAAAATCTAATATAATTAGTAGAAATAAAAGGTAAATTAATATTTACATACTTTTTATACTTTAATGTTGACTTAGTGAAAAAAATAATGCATAATAAACTTAAAGGTAAGTTATGGATATATATTTGATAAAGAAATTATTTTTGGAAACAATATTGTAAGTAAATTAAATTACATAAAAATTAAGGAGGAATTTTATTATGAAAAAACATGAATTACCAGCATTACCATACGACTATAACGCGTTGGAGCCTCATTATGATGAGCAAACTGTAAGATTACACCATGATATCCATCATCAAGGATATGTAAATGGCCTAAATACAGCTTTAGAAAAATTAGCAGAAGCTCGTGAAAAAGGAGATTTTGCATTAATCAAGCACTGGGAAAGAGAAGTAGCATTCCATGGTTCAGGTCATTATTTACACAGCATTTTCTGGACTAATCTTTCACCAAATGGTGGAGGCCAACCAACTGGTGCATTAGCAGAACAAATTAATAAGGATTTTGGTAGTTTTGAAGGATTTCAGAAACAATTATCGGCAGCAAGTGTTGCAGTAGAGGGATCTGGTTGGGGTGTTCTAGCATATGATCCAACATCGGAGCAACTATTAGTACTACAAGCAGAAAAGCATCAAGATTTAACAGTTTGGGGTGCTGTTCCTTTATTAGTAATGGACGTTTGGGAGCATGCCTATTATTTAAAATATCAAAATAAACGTGCCGCGTTTATTGAAGCATTATGGAATATCATTAATTGGAATGATGTTAGCGAAAGATTTGAAAAAGCAAAAGCTTAGTTTTAAAGTACAAAGAAAATCCTGGTGATTATAGTCACCAGGATTTTTCTTTTAAATATTATTGAACTGTTTTAGTATCAATTAACCATTTACCTTCAACGTTTACATAAGTATAAGTTACTGTTTTACCATCTTGAGTAAATTGTAATTGTGCGTTATCACCATCAACTGTGATTTCTGGTTCAATTGCACTCGTAAAAGCAACATAATCTTCTGGTAATGTTAGAGTAGGTACTTGACCTTTACCAGCAACATCTTCCATTTTGATATAGTTTTCTAGAAGAGTATTTGTCATACCTTCAGTATAATATGCACTTAAATAATTTTTTACGTCATCTAAAGACTTGTAGGTAGGCTTTGCAACTAAGTATTCCTGTTCAGAACCTTCAGGTGTATAGTTTTCAAAGATAAAAGTAAGCTTTTCTTCTGCAATCAATGTTTTCGCAATAATTGATAGTTTTTGTTTTTCAACATCCTTAACATCTGTTGTTCCTTCTTTGTTTTCTTCTTGAGCTGCATCTTGATTTTGTTCTCCAGCATTGTCATCATTTGTACAACCAACAACAGTGAAAGACATAACAAGTAATGCAAAAATTAATAGAAGTGAGAACTTTTTATTCATTACATAAACCCTCCTAGATATTTAAAATTTTTCACAATAGTTATATTATATAAATTCATAAAATCTTTCAATGGTATTATGTAAACTATAATAAACGCAGAAGATACAGATAATTTAGAAAAAGTATAGCGTTTTAACGGTTTATTTTATCAAAGCATTAATGCAATCAAATATATTATGTAAACTTAAATCAACTCACATTCTTGTTACTACTTTATCCATAAATTACCTATTAAATACACTGTATTAAGCATGCATTATTAACAATGTTAGCTTATTTAGCTTTCAATAGGGACTGAACTTTTTTATGCAGAAAATGTTCATTATAAACCCAACCTATGTATGAATTGATGATATGAAGAGAATCATCGAGTAAAACAATGGTGTTAAAAGGATAATGATTATTAAAACGGTAACGAAGATCAATCCAACGTACCTCATAGCCATAAGCGGTTTGTTTATAAATTGGAAAAGCGAACTTCGTGAAATACAGTAGAGCTTTCACTTTTGGGTCGTTTTTAGAAGCGAGAATACTTGGATGTAATTTCTGTTTAGTTTTTATATCAATCCATTCTAATTGGGACTTTCGAACGATTCCAATCCGATATGAATGATCTGTTTCCTCGATAATGTTCCATAAACTCCAATAAATTGTAGGGAGTAATGTAATATGTTTGGTAAGCTGATATTTTATTGTTAGCTTATTCTTAATGTTGTAATGAGTCCAGCTTCGCCAAATAAAATAAAGGATTGTTATTAAATAAATACTAGAGAAAATAGTTGAAGGCTTGTACCATTGTAAAACCCAAAATATAATACCTAGAGAATGAGTAATAAAAATAAAGGGATCAAAAATATTTAAAATATTTAAAGCGATCCATTTTGCTGTAAATGGACGAAGTGCTTGAGTTCCATAGGTATTGAAAACATCCAAAAATACATGAAAAAATACCGATGCAAAAACCCAAACCCATAAATGATAAAAGTAAGGCGGTTTGAAAAGAAGATAGATAGTTAGACTAATGATGGTAGTCCAAAGAAGAATCGCTGGAATAGAATGATTAATTCCACGATGATTTCGAATATAGCTCGCATTTCCAAAGAATTTACTAATACCATCAAAATCAGGTGCTTGCGAACCGATTAATGTACCAATCAGCACGAGCTGAGCAAATGAGGGGTTCGTTGCAATAATAGGATCAATATGAGCAAGTCCTGCAATACTGATTCCAGTAACAAAATGGGTACTAGTATCCATGATTTTCCTCCTGAAAAAATTAATACTTTCTTTATTATTTACGATAAAATATAATTTCAACCAACTTTTTGAAATGGGAAAAACGAGGAGATACTAATGGCTACAAAAGGGATAAATAACATTCAACAAGCATTACTTCATTGGTTTTACGCGAATAAAAGAGAGTTGCCTTGGAGGGAAACAAAAGATCCCTATTTAATTTGGGTATCAGAAATCATGCTTCAACAGACCAAGGTAGATACGGTAATACCCTACTATAAGGCTTTTATCAAGGAATTCCCAACCATAAATCATTTAGCGGAAGCGAAGGAAGAGCGTGTTTTAAAACGTTGGGAGGGCTTGGGGTATTACTCACGAGCTAAAAATCTTCATCGTGGAGTAAAGGAAGTAAAAGAGTCATATATGGGAGAGGTTCCAAAGGATAAAGAAACATTGCTAAAGATTCCTGGAATCGGTGATTACACCGCTGGAGCCATTTTAAGTATTGCTTATCAAAAAGAAGAGCCAGCTATTGATGGTAATGTCCTTCGGGTAATTACGCGTATTTTCCGCATTTTCGAGGATATCAATAAGGTATCTACAAAAAGAGAAGTAGAGGGACTAGTAAAAGAACTGATTCCGGCAGAAGATCCTTCGGCTTTTAATCAAGGCTTGATGGAGCTAGGTGCCTTAATATGTACACCAAAAAGTCCAAAATGTGGCGAATGTCCTGTTCAACCTTTTTGTGAAAGTGAGAAATACAATGAACAGCTATTTCTACCAATCAAAAAGAAAAAGAAAAAAATTCCAAATGTGTATCGTATAAGCTTAATTATTGCTGATGATAAGCATATTTTATTAACGCAACGACCAAAGGAAGGATTACTAGCAGACCTTTGGGAATTGCCTTCAATTGAGCAAGAGCAACCATTATCAGAGGAAGAATGGCAATTACTAATTCATCAACAATTTGGAGAAGAAATAGAATTAGGAGAAAAATGGGGGAGCTTAAAGCATATATTCTCTCATAAAAAGTGGCTGATTGAAGTATATAGAGCTAATTTTTCAAAAATGGATATTTCGATGATGGAGAAGGAGAAGAATAAGAATAAGCATCAATTTAATGTAATAAAAAGAGAGAATTTAAAGGAACTACCTTTTCCACGAGTTTATCAAGAGATAATAAAGGAGTTTAGGATATAAGTTAAGTTAAAATTACATTAAAATAAATAAAAATGGCTATCTTTAAATGGATAACCATTTTTATATTTCTATAAATACATGATTTACATCGAATTAGAAATGGGTAACGCTTTGATTAAGATATTGATAATAGTCTTTCATCTTTTTCATTTCAGCTTCTGCTTGATTTAGCTCTAAATATCTAACTGCTTTTTTTTCTTTATTAACCTTTTTAATTTCAACTTCGATTTCGAAGTTCCAGATCATTATTACCATATTAATTTTTCCCTCCTCGGAATTTAGGGGTCAATTACCACCACTACATTAAAATTTAGAATTTGATTTAAGATTATCATCATACATCTTCTCCTTTCATTTTTAGTAACACCATTTTTAGTAAAAAGAAATTAATAAATTTTGTGCATAAATTCAAAGCGTTTTTGCTTATATTGCTCTTCTGCTTTGCAAGCTTCTAAATAACGTACAATATTTTCAATACGATTTTTGTTTTTAGAAATTTTAATTTCATAGCTCATAATTTGAAATATCATTTTTAGTTCCCCCTGTTCTTGTTATTCAGGTGTCAGTCATCACCTGTTCTCCTAACGATAAGCGCTCTTTCTTGAATAAAATCATTTCATTCACTCCTTTCACTTAGTATTTATGTGCAAAAAAAGACCATAGAGTTCTATGGTCTTTTTTACGCAAATTGATATTATTCCTTTGAATGCAATAAAAAACCATAGCCATTTACACGACTATGGAATAGAAACAAAGGTTAAATTTTGTAAGTAATAATATCCTTAGTTTATCAGCCGTGCAAACATATTTACATATTCAATTGGTTTAACTTTCTTCATCATAATAATCATTTTTGCACGACCTCCTTTTTTCATAATTTTTTATCCTTCTACAGTATATTGGAAAAACATTCCTATGTAAAGTACTTTTTTGAAAATTAACAAATTAGACAAAAAACACTTTTTTAACTAGAATGAAGCAATTTAATCAAAAATAACCTCTGAGGAATGATCCCATGCTCCTTCGTCTTTTGGTAGGCCACCTCTAGATTCTATTTCGTCTGTAATCATTTTATGAATCTTTTTACCATCATCGTTCAAAAAAATTTGGATTTGATTTAGTGTCTGAAAATGGTATGCTAGCTCCTTTAAATTCCATTCACTAGTTGGTAAGTTTCTCAATTCTGAGATTGTTCGATCAACATACATTTATTTAGCCTCCTTATATTTTTCTAACTACTATTATTAGCAAGGAAACTAAATTATATAGATAGTGTTTGAAGAATAAACATGGTAACTAAACTACCAGCTACAACAAGCAAAAGCTGTTTTTGAAACCATGCTAACAGGATAGCAACAATTCCTGCTATAATTCCATAGCTAGCCGATTCTGGATGAGCACCCATAATTCCTGGAAAAATAAGAGCACCTAAAACAGCATAGGGTATGTAGCTTAACCATTTATTTAGTCCGTTAGGAAAGCGAATATTTTTAATAAGCATTGGCAGCATTCTGGGAATAAAGGTTACAATGAACATGCCAAAGATTAGCAGCCAGGTGTTGTGCATGGGTTAGTTTCCTCCTTTTGTTCTGGTAATAAAAAGCCGACGGTAGTGGCTACTAAGGTAGCAATAATAATAGTCCAGCCACTAGATAGCTGTGGCAGCAATAGGGATAAGACCCAGCTAAAAATACCTGATAAAATAGCAATAAAGGAAATCTGCCAAGACTTTTTCATCGATGGAATCAGCAATCCAATAAACATCGCATATAAAGCAACACTCATTCCTACGGCAAAATTTGCTGGGATTACTGTTGAAAAATAACTTCCAAGGAAGGTTCCTAACACCCAGCCACTATAAGAGGTAAGAGCCAACCCAAAGAAATAGGATGCTTTTATTTGCTGTTGTTCCTCATCAACAGTTGCTACAACAAAGGTTTCATCTGTAATTCCGAATGCTAATAAGCTGCTAATTAGCGTATTAGAGGTTAATCTTCTTGATAAGGCAGTACTCATTAGTAGATGCCTTAGATTTAAAATAAAGGTAGTAAGAATAATTTCAATAAATGGTACATGGCTTTGTAAAAGATTCACTGCAATAAATTGACTAGCACCTGCAAACACCCATATTGACATTCCAGTAGCTAAAGCAGGTGTTAACCCTGCTTGTACAGACAAAATACCAAAGGTAATAGCAATTGGTAGATAACCAAGAGCAATTGGAATGCCTGATTTTACTCCTATTTTAAATTGATTCATTAAAATCCCCCATTATTAGCGCTTTAGCTTGTTAAATTAAAAGTATTATAACACAAAAATATAGCTTTTTTGCATGTTTTTAGCATAATAAAAAAGCCTGGCGGAATGCCAAGCAGTGATTAGTTGTTCTAGTTTTTTCTATGATGTGTATTATAGCTATCAATTAATCGTTCTAGATGATCTAACCGATCTCGATACTCATTAATTGCAGAAACGACTCCAAGAAGCTCTATTAACTCTAAGCGATTGACTACATGATCAATTAATAAATCATATAAATTTATTTGAGAAGTTAGAAGACTCTCATCCTCAGTGTGATGGGAGGAATGAATTTTGCCTTCAAATTTTAAGTAAATTTTATCCTGATAATTGGCAATATCCATGAGTTGTTGTTGAAACTGAGTAAAAATGGCTTCAGGAAGAAGGTTGATTTTACCCTCATGTTTCTCGATTTTTTGAAACATCTGTATTCCTGTGTCTGCTGTTTCTAGCATTCCTTTTAAAATAACTAATTTTCGCGAAGAGGATAATTTAATTTTTCGTTTAACAAAGCTTTTTGCAGCCTCTTCTTCAAATCGAAATAAGTCCCACAGCTGCTTTAATTCAGAATGTATGGTATGAAGGCTATTTTTAAAGGTACGCTCATTTTTATTTTCATCTAAAATAATACGAAGCATGGAGTTCATCTGTTCTTCGATGTTTTTTAAGCTTTTAATCAACCTTTGATCATACTTAGGTGGAAATACGAAAGTATTTACAACAAGAGCAGATAATATACCAATTAATATTAAAAGAAATCGGTCGATAGCAAACAATAAGAAGTTAGAATCTAAAGCTCCACCCTCCATAATAGATAATACCGTAACTATGGATAATGGAATACTCCGCTCAAATTTTAATTGAAGGTTTATTCCAATTACAATCATAATTACGATAGCAACGATAATGGGATGGTTGTTAATATAGGTTGCTGCGAATATTGCAATCGTCGCCCCAACGATATTGGCTTGAATTTGCTCTACTCCATATTGCCAAGAACGATAGATGGAAGGTTGGATTGCCAAGGTTGCAGCAATAGCAGCAAAGATTTCTGGTTGTAAGTTTAAGGCCTGACTAATATATAATGATAAAACTAAGGTAATACCTGTTTTTGCAATTCTAGCGCCTATTTTCATTTTCAAAAACCTTTCGTTAATGTTTAGAAATCAAAATATTATTATATCAATTTTCCTTTAGAAATCAAGTAAAAAGGAAACCTTAATAGGTTTCCCTTTGAAATTATTTTCAATCTTAATTTGGAAGGATTCGAATAAAATGGTCTTCTGAATTTTCTAGTAGAATTGCCACTCGGTTAGCTGCTTCTTTTTGGTTTGACTTTAATAGTTCATGAATATAATGCTGGAGGAGCTCAATTAAATCGGATCGGCCAAGAGTATCGAGTGGAAGTAGCTGTACGTTTGCACCTTTTGCAATTCGTCTTTTTATCGCATCGAGATCCAGACCAAATTCAGGGACCAATCGTTGATAAATAACCCCACCTGTCATTCCAGAACATAACCAAGGCCCAGGGTCTCCCATAACAACCGCTCTGCCACCTGTCATATATTCGAATGCAAATCCTTTTATATTGGCTCTTTCACCAATTGCTCCTAAATGATCCTGTAGGGGAGCAGTTATTTCACCACCAAAAATCACATCTGCTCCAGATAAACGAATACCTGCTCTTGAATCCGCATTGCCTTGAATAATAAATACTCCTTTTTGAGCGCCGTAACAGCATCCCTTTCCCACTGATCCATTAAGATAGATTCCATCTTTATTCAATGTTTTCATAATGGCAACTTTTCCGCCATATCCTGTTTTTCCTACTCCGTCTTGTGCACCACCATGAATCCTAATTTTTATCCCTTTTGCTAAATACGCAGCTAGCCCATTACCGGCGATTGAACCATTATTAAAGGTAAGTTTAATAAAAGGTCTTGAAAAATTATTCTTGCCCTTGATTAACCGATAAGTTCTTTCTCCAGATAAACGACTTCCAATCATTCGGTGAGTGCTATTAATTGTATGCTCCAATTGAGATACGACATCCATAGTGTCACAATCGAACTCTTCTGCACCTGCAGCAATTAACAATTGATGATCAGCAGATTGGTAGATGGATGATGCTGATTGGTATTTTTTAAAGATAGAAGGAGCTAATAATCTGCTTAAGTCTAAAAGATTATGATGACTGCGCTGTTTTAATAGTTCTGAATGACCCACAAGCTCTTGTAAATTATCACTCCCAAGAAGAGAGGTAAGCTCTTTTACTTCATCCGCAATCCCAGTAAAAAGTCTTTTTAAGTTAGATACAGCCTCTTCATAGATTCGTGGAGTGAATCGTTTAAGCCCTTTACTTGTTGCTTCTTCAACGGTTTCAATCTGGGTAGAAATTCCAACGTGGCAGGTTCCTAAATGACACCCTCTACAGGAGGTACAGCCAACCGCCATCATTGCTAATGTTCCAAAGCCAACTCGATTAGCACCTAGAAGAACTAGTTTTACCACATCTTTACCACTTCGAATTCCTCCATCTGCCCAAATTTCTACTCGATCCCTTAAACCAGCCTCCACAAGGGATAAGTGAGAAAATTTTACGCCTATTTCAATGGGTAATCCAACATGCTGTAGTGAATGAGCACGAGCTGCTCCTGTACCTCCATCATAACCACTAAGGGAAACGACATCAGCCCCAGCTTTTGCAATACCAATTGCAATGGTCCCGATATTTGGAACAACAGGTACCTTCACAATAACCTTTGCTCGACGATTGGCTGTTTTTAACTCCGTAATAATTTGAGCTAAATCTTCGATCGAGTATATGTCATGATTATTAGAAGGAGAGATTAAATCTTTTCCGGGTGTGGTGTTTCTAGCCTCAGCAACTTTTTCAGTTACTTTTTGGCCTGGTAAATGCCCTCCTTCCCCGGGCTTTGCTCCCTGACCAATCTTGACCTCTATCCATTCTGAAGAATTAATAAATTCAATATTGACACCAAAACGCCCTGAAGCAATTTGCATTCCGCGGTTTTTAGGATATTTACCTAACATATCTTTTATTTCTCCGCCTTCCCCACTTAAGCTTAACATGTTAAGCTGATAAGCTGCTTCGGCATAGGCTCTGAATGTAGTTTCATTTTGTGATCCAAAAGACATGGAACTAATTAAAAATGGTAGATCATGTTCTCCAATACCAATTTCAGGAGATTTTTTTGCTGTAAATTGTTTTGTGCTTGAATACTGAAAATCAAGAATATGTCGTAAAGAGATAGGGTCATTTTCTTCTATTTCTGACAATTGCATAGAGTACTCCGCATAGGGCATAGCTCCATTTGCAATTCCACCTATCTTCTTCCAAATCTTTGGAATTAAATGAAAGGCTCTCTTTGTTTTAGACTGCTGGTTTAATAAGTCTACTTTTCTTTGTCTAGCATCTTCTTCAAATTGTGTAAATGAATACCCAACACTTTCATTTCCGAAAAAATTAGTAATATTCAGGATTGTTGCAACTTCTTTATGCAAGCCAATTGCGGAAAATAATCGTTCATATCCTCTAAGCTCATGAATACCTAGTGTTGAGATAACTTTTTCTAAGCCTTTGTTTAAACTGATATATAAATTTTTGATTGCCTTTTGATTGTGCTCATTATTTCCAGTTTCTAGTGGTGTCGCAAATAGAAGATAAGGTGACACGGCATCTGCTCCTAACCCAATTGCCGTGACAAGATCGTGAAGATGACGAAGCCCGCTAGAACGTAAAATAAGGCTTACCTTTCTGCGAAGACTTTCTTCACCATCAAATAGATCTCGTAAAGTAATATCAATTGCGGATATTGCAAGATGAGGGTCTAGCCATAAATGATCATTCTCTTGAAATACAGCTTGATCATCTATAATGAGAAGCTTCGCCCCATTGCGAACTGCATCCACCGCTTGTTCTTGTAGTTGATTTAACCGTTCGGTAATTGTCTGCTGGGTTGTGAAGGATAAAGAAAGCGTTACAACAGAATTTATGGAATCAGTTGTAAAATATTCTATGGTTTGTTCCAAAGAGGTTGTTCCTAGCTGTTCTACAACATTCTTTGCAAAAATTCCTTCTAATAAAATAGGCGTCTTGATTTCGAAGGAGATATCTCCGACTTGATGGGGGATAAAATTTTCTCTACCACCAATCACTGTTCTTGTAGAGAAATGTTCAATCTCTCTTTCACGGTCAATTGCTGGATTTGTGACAACGGCAACGGTCTCTTTTAAAAAGTCTGATAGATTTACTCTTTCCTTGGAAAGGATTGCGAGTGGGCCATCATATCCAAGTGAACTAATGGATTCGTTTCCGCTTTGTGCCATTTTGTGGATACTTTCGATGTGTTCCTTTTCCCATCCTAAACTGTGATAAAGGTATTCAGGACGATCAATTAATGTAGGAAATTGAATAGTAGTTGGTTTATATTTTGGAACCTCTAATTTTTTGTGATAATTTCTAAAAGGGAATCGAGGAGCAAGTTTTTGGTGATTTATAGCTTGAAGCTGATGATGATTTATTAATTGAATGGGTTCCTCTGGCCTTAAAATCATCCCTATTTTTTCTCCGGGGGAAAAGGGAATAGGCTCAGCTATCATTTCAAAAGCATTGATAATTCCTTGTTCTGATGAAAAATATAAACTTTCCTCTGTTTCCAATTTCCATAAAGGGCGTAATCCCATTGCATCTACACTAAATAAGCACTGATTTTCAAAGCGTGAAACAATTCCAGCTGGTCCTTGTGCAAAGGGACCCCATAAATGTCTTAAGAAAGTGTACATATCCTGAAAGTTTTCATCCATTTTTAGTATCTCATTATAAATCGGTGGAAAAATCATGTCCATTGTTTCAAATAAAGAAAGATCATGCTTCACCATAATGCCTTCAATGATACGGTTTAAGTCTTGCGAGTCACTACCCTGATAAACTAAAGGAATCTGAAGCATCGTAGCTTCATCTCTTAAACGCTGAATAGTATTAATTTCACCATTATGGCCTAATAAGGAAAAAGGTTGAACTCTAAAAAAATGAGATAAGGTATTCGTGGAATAACGATTATGTCCGATGGTTACACTGGATTCAAATGCAGGATGGTTTAAATCTAGAAAATAGTTTTTTAAGACCTTTGCATCACCCATTACTTTATATACAACGGTGAAGTTACTAAGCGAAACAACATGCACATCTTGATTTTGTTCAATATTATTTAGTAAAGAGAATAACTGGGTCCTTAGTTTCTGTGGTTCATCTTGTGAAAATAAGGCAACCTGCCAAAATATTGGTTCTTGTGATTTGCCATTTGGACCAAGATGCTGAGATAAAACCTGATTATCTTCTTCAATAAGAATATTTAGCTTGAATAAGGCAAATTTTGCTCGTATTTGTTCCTTTACTACTTCAGGATTACTTACTTTTGAATCGATAAAAAGATGAGCAATAATAAATCGAGGATCATAGGCTAATTGTGCGGATAGATGATTCTTTTTTAGTTTTCTTCCCCAAAGCTTTCTTGGAATATCTGTTAAAACTCCTGAACCGTCACCCTCTCCATCAATAAATCCAGCTCTATGCTCTAATTTGACTAAGCCCTCAATTGCATTAGTAAGATTTTGATAGGTAGGCAAACCTGATTTTTCTAAAACTGCAATAATACCACAGCTATCATGTTCTTCAAAAAGAACATTCATATAAACCACCCCCATAATTAATATCAAAAATCGATTAAATTGATATCATAAAGTTATTAATTAATTAAAAATGATATCGAATAGTGATTAATTATTTTGAAAATTAACTAAATAATATCATGCATTTTATGTACTGACAATAGGGAAAGTGATTAAATATTCATATGTAAGCGTTTTTATTCTATGAGAAAGTGTAAAGAATCAGTGGAATTTACTTTTGGTAGGCATTAAATAAAATAAGCAAGAGCGATTTATTCACTCTTGCTTATGCAATATTTATACATTAATTTATAATTTGGCAAAGACTCGTTCTAATGCTTCAAGGGTGTAATCAATATCTTCTTGGGTATGGCTAATTGTTAAGAACCATGCCTCATATTTAGATGGCGCGATTAAAATACCTTCTTCTAATAGTAGTTTGAAAAAACGAGCAAATTTTTCACCATCTGTGGCCTTAGCCTCTTGATAGTTGGTGATGGGTTGATTTGTAAAGTAAACGGTAAAACCGCCACCTAAACGATTAAGAGTAATCGAATGGTTATATTTGTTGGCTAATTTATGTATTCCATCCTCAAGTTGCTTTCCAAACTGGTCCATTTGTTGATATAGTGTGGTATCGGATAATACTTCTAATGTTGCAATTCCAGCACGGATAGAGGCTGGATTGCCGGCCATCGTCCCTGCTTGATATGCTGGACCTAATGGAGCAACCTGCTCCATGATATCTTTGCGTCCACCATAGGCACCAATTGGAAGACCACCGCCAATTATTTTGCCTAATGCGGTCATATCAGGAGTAACGTTTAATAGATTTTGTGCTCCGCCATACATAAAACGAAAAGCGGTGATCACTTCGTCATAGATAACTAATGCCCCATATTGATGAGTAAGTTCATTGACTTTAGCTAAAAATCCTTCTTTCGGCATAACGATGCCAAAATTTCCTACAATAGGTTCTACTAAAACTGCAGCAATCTCATTGCCAAAATGCTTTAATGCTTGCTCAAAGGCATCAATATCATTAAATGGAACGGTAATCACATCATTAGCAATACTTTGTGGAATTCCAGCGCTATCAGGTATCCCTAATGTAGCTGGACCAGAACCAGCTGCAACTAATACCAAATCAGAGTGACCATGATAACAACCCTCGAATTTAATGATCTTTGTTCTATTGGTATATGCTCTTGCCACACGGATTGTGGTCATTACAGCTTCAGTTCCTGAATTAACAAAACGGATTCTTTCCATAGATGGAAATGCCTCTCTAATCAATGAAGCGAATTGAACCTCCCATTTGGTTGATGTGCCATACAGTGTTCCCTCGATGGCGGCACTAGTAATCGCTTCTACAAGTTTTGGATGTCCATGTCCGAGTATTAAAGGTCCATAGGCAGCTAGATAATCAATATAGCGATTACCATCTACATCCCACATATGAGGTCCTTTGGCTTTATCGAAGAAGACCGGAGAACCCCCACCAACAGCTTTATAGGAGCGCGAAGGGCTGTTAACGCCACCAACAATCACCTCTTGCGCTTTTTCATACCACATTTCTGAATTAGCTATTTTCATCTTTATTCCCAACTTTCAAATATTGTCAGGTTTCATTTTAACACAGGTGAAAAACGAAAGTAAAAAGTGTTTTCATCATACTTTAGATATCACTAAAAAAAGATGAGTTTGGTAAGATGAAAGTAAGATAATAATAGTAAAAAATAAGTTATTACTAAAAATTTCTTATTATTCAAAATAAATGATAAAATCGATTAAAAAGAAAAAATTTGGAGGGAGTACTATGGAATACCGTATTCAAAAAGATTCATTAGGTGAAGTAAAGGTACCAGTGGAAGCCTATTATGGTGCCCAAACTCAACGGGCAGTAGAAAACTTTCCTATTAGTGGCTTACGACTACCGAGAAGATTCATTAGAGCGCAGGGATTAATCAAATACGCTGCTGCTTATGCCAATAAAAAGGTAGGATTATTAGAGGAAAAACAAGCGGATGCCATTATGCAAGCGGCTAATGAAGTGATTGAAGGGAAATGGGATAGTCAATTTGTGGTAGACGTATATCAAGCTGGGGCCGGGACATCGCAAAATATGAATGCGAATGAAGTGATTGCAAATAGAGCGATAGAATTGCTTGGTGGTAAAATTGGAGATACGTCCATCGTTCATCCAAATGATCATGTTAATATGGCCCAATCGACAAATGATACCATCCATGTTGCAATTAATATTGCAGCAACTGAAGCAGTTACACACGATTTATTCCCAATTTTAGATGAATTGATTGCTACATTAGATCAAAAAGGAAAAGACTTTTATCATATTATTAAGTCTGGTAGAACTCATCTTCAGGATGCTGTGCCAATGAGATTAGGTCAGGAGTTTTATGGCTACCGAGAAACAATTGTAGAAGCGAAGAAAACAATTCAGGAAAGCCAGGACCTTCTTCTACAAATTGGACTGGGAGGGAATGCAGTAGGTACAGGAATTAATGCCCATCCAGATTATGCGAAGCTAGCAATAGTGAAAATAGCAGAGTTAACTGGTCTACCATTTAGAGAATCAAATCAACGGTTTATGTTTATGCAAAATACGCAAGGAGCCATTAAATTAAGTGGTGCACTAAAAAATTTAGCAATTCATCTGATTAAAATTGCGAGTGATTTAAGATTATTAAGCTCAGGACCACGTACAGGTTTTGCAGAAATCACATTACCACCTGTTCAGCCAGGATCTTCAATTATGCCTGGTAAAGTAAATCCAGTAATGGCTGAAATGATGAATATGATTGGAAGTCAGGTAATTGGAAACGATGCAACAATTACTTCTGCTGGGCAAGCTTCTCAGTTAGAGCTTAATGTGATGATGCCGGTAATAGGTTATAATCTTTTACATTCTATTCAGATTTTGACAAATGGTATTAAAGTGTTTAATGATCGCTCTGTCAAAGGAATTGTAGCAAATGAAGAACGTTGTGCAGAATTAATGGAAAGAAGCTTAGCGCTAGCTACAGCATTAAACCCAGCCATCGGTTATGATAAGGCAGCTGAAGTCTCTAAAAAGGCTTATGCGACAGGGAAAACCGTTAGAGAGGTTGTAAAGGAAACAGGATTATTGACAGACGAAGAAATAGATCGCTATTTAGATGTTAGTAAGATGGTCTAAAGCGACAGTTCAGATAAACAAAAAAGAATAAATGCTTCAATTTGCTTTTAAACTGCACCCCTTATGTTAGAAATATTTAGCGTTTGGAGGTGCAGTTTTTATGTTCAAATTAATACTTTTCCAAAGAAAAACCCTAATCCAGCCATCCCAATCCCTAATACTAAATGAATTCCAGTATAAATAAAATATTGGCGATAGCCTTTGTTATGTAATAAGCCAATCCCCTCATAGGTGAAAGTGGAAAAGGTTGTAAAAGAACCTAAAAAGCCCCCTGTTAAGAATAAGTAAGTACTCTGATTAGAGGATTGTAAGGTAGATGAAAATAATAATCCAAAGATGAATGAACCTAATAAGTTAACGGTAATAGTAGCTAATGGAAGGTAAGAGTTCCTTTTGCTAAGTATTGTTCCTACTTTATATCGTGCAATTGCCCCTAAAGCACCACCAATCCCAACAAAAAACCAAGTCATCATATGTTCCTCCTAAAAATTATCCTATCTATTTATATTTATTTAGTCCAGTCTTGTAATCTTTAGAAACGGACTTTCCTGTTTTAATTCCTAACAAAGAAAATAAAAATCCCAATACAAAGCTTAATATAATATAGATTATTGCAGTTGGATAAGCACCGATTTGAAGTAAATGAATACTTTCCACGCTAAAGGTAGAAAAAGTAGTGAATGAACCTAAAAAACCAGTTGATATTGCGACTTTTAAATGAGTTGAAAAGTATGTTTTGCTGTTTGCGTATTCAAGAAAAAAAGCAAGTAAAAATGAACCAATGATATTAATGAGAAGTGTAGGGTAGGGAAAAACAGAGTTTGTAGACATTGAAAAGATAATTTTCCCTAACTCCACTCTTAAAATAGCCCCACCAAAGCCAGCCACACCTACATATAAGATTTTTCTATCTGTCAATTTGAGTCATCCTTTGCATGAATAATAGATCTAAAAATTGATAAAGTTGATTTTATTATACAAAAATAATCGTTAAAAAATAGCATGATTTGAAGAAAAGTGCAAAACATAAAAAGGATATGGACAAAAATTAAAATTTTAAAAATAGTTTAGGGGGAAAATTTGGTGGAATGGTTGAAGGTGATTGGACTAAGTATCACGATGATTAGCATCGGTTTCATTATATTGCGTGTGGTAGCAAAAAGGAATTTTAGTGAGATGTCTCCATTTAATGTTTTTTTAATTTTAATGCTAGCTAATATCTTATCAGAGCCGATTAGAACAGATCATTTTGCGGAATTAATTCTGCCAACCCTAGTAATATTAGCTGCATTTTTTATCTATTCTTATTTGTTAAATACCAATCGACTATCTAAAGGATTAAAGGCGAAGCCAATTGTTTTAATCCGACATGGAAATATTGATGAAAAAGGTCTGAGCCAAGCGAAAATGTCTGTTTCAGAGATGCTAGCTGAATTAAGAGTAAAAGGATTTACGAGAACGCAGGATGTAGAATTTGCAATTTTAGAAGAAACAGGAAGATTAAGTGTTATTCCAACGTCTACAAAGCGGCCAATAACACCTCAGGATATTTCGTATGTTCCAGGATATGAAGGAATTCCTGTTCCAGTAATTATTGATGGAGCTATTCAATACGACAATATGGCCAAAGTGGGCTTGTCACCAGAACAGCTTTCCATTCGCCTAGGTATGCAAGGAATCAACCAAGAGATGGTGAAAACCATTTCCCTAGGAACTATTGATGAGCGTGGAAATTTAATCATTGATCAGATCGAAGATACCAATCAAGGAAATGTATCACAGGGACAACAAAGCTTTCTTAGAAAAATACAAGAAGACTTTCAGGCGGAAAAAAAGGCGCCAGAGGATCAAGATTTAGGAATAGTGGATGATTATATTAAGCCTTAAGATAAAAGGGGGATAAAAATGGATGAAATTACTGTTACTCTCGTACGATCCGCTATTGCCTTTGCTACCCTCTTATTGTTTACGAGGATACTAGGTAAACAGCAAGTAGGTCAATTAACAGCATTTGAGTATATTGCAGGAATAACGATTGGATCAGCAGCTTCATCGTTAAGTATTGACTTATCCACAAAGCCATTACCACAGTTTGTAGGAGTCAGTACTTGGGTGGTATTGGTTTTTGCATTGCAAAAATTAGCGATTAAATACCGCTGGTTCGCAAAGGTTACAGATGATCAACCCACTATTGTTATTCAGCAGGGGAAAATTTTGGAGGATAATCTTAGTAAAATAAGGTTGCGATACGATGAATTAATGTCTCAGTTAAGGGATAAAGACGTGTTTGATATTACTCAAGTTCAGTATGCTTTACTAGAACCAAATGGAAATATAAGCGTACTTAAGAAACCAGAATATGATACACCTACACTAATGGATTTGAAATTACCTCCATCTGTAACGGGATTATTTACAGAGGTAATTTTAGATGGTGTGATTATTGACCAAAATTTAAGCAACAAAAACAAAAGTATGGATTGGCTAGCTAACCAATTACAGGCGAATGGAATTTCCTCCATTAAGGAAGTGAGCTATGCAGCCATTATGCCTAATGGTCAGCTTTATATTGATAAATTTAAGGACAAAATTAAAGAGATTGACATAGGAGATTTTCAAGGCCCTTTTTAGAGAGAATTTACCGAAAATTGGTGAAAGATGATGGTTGGAGGTATCGAAATGAAAAAATGGATAATTATTATGGTTTCATCTTTCCTAATACTATTTACTGTACTCCTGTTTAATAGCGCTGGATTTTTAAAAAAACCACTTACTGGGGAAGATAATTTTATTCTAGCGCTTTCACAAATACAATCAGAAGTGGAAAAAGATAATTGGAACGAAGCTAATTCATTTTTGGAACAAGCTGATTATGCTTGGGAAAAGGTGAAAAACCGAATCCAATTTAGTGTGGAACGTACTTTTTTAGATGATATAGATAATGAATTAGCAACCATCAAAGGGGCAATAAAATCGAAGGACTTTTCGATGCTAATAATTTCTTTAGAAAAAATCAGGTTTTTGTGGAGTATTTTATAACGATTGGGAAAGGGTATTGAATTATAAAAAAAATGGTTTATAATTAACTTTGTAAGACAATTAAATACTAATTGTCCTTCAGGGCAGGGTGAAATTCCCGACCGGCGGTAAACTAAAAAATTAGTAAGCCCGCGAGCTGAGCAATCAGCAGGATCTGGTGTAATTCCAGAGCCGACAGTAAAGTCTGGATGGGAGAAGGATGTCGATAGCGATGTACGAGGTGAAATTGTACATGGATGCAACGCAAAAAGTGTGTCTAAGCACTCTTTATTTGTTGTTGCGCTTATTTGTGCTCAATTTTACTCACGATATTAAATGACACTTTCCCCCTGATGAAATTTTCAGGGGGTTTTTATTTTAATATTTCGTATATCACTACATAAAGACATCTCCAATTTTAATATTGAGAGGAGATTTTTTAGAATGAATCAAACAAAAAAAAGACCTTTATTTCACAGTACCTTAGTAGCAATGATGGCAGGGATATCGTTTGTCATTATGTATTTTGATTTTCCATTACCATTTTTACCTCCGTATTTAAAAATTGATTTTAGTGAAATTCCAGCACTAATCACAGCAATTGTAATTGGTCCTGCAGCAGGAATTATGGTGGAGCTATTAAAAAATATTCTCCATTATATTGTAAAAGGCAGTGAAACAGGAATTCCAATTGGTCAAATGGCAAATTTTTTCGCAGGAAGTATATTGGTTTTGGGCACTAGCTATATATATCGTAAAAATCCTTCAAAAAAGGGATTATTATGGGGATTACTCTTTGGAAGTGTAATGATGACGATTCTGATGTCATTAGCCAATTTATACTTTATTCTACCGTTTTATGAGAAATTTATGGGCTACACAATGACTCATGCGCAACGTCTAACGGCAGTGTTGGTAGGAGTGGGGCCATTTAACTTAATAAAAGGTTTTATCTTAACCGCGCTTATAATACCAATTTATTTGTCATTAAAGCCTCGTTTAAAATTCTAAAACCGATACATTTGGTGGGTGTCCATTAGGGCACTCTTTTTATTTGATTATCTGTTTTTGGATTGTTACAATGTTCTTATAAGAAAGAACATTAGGAAAAGCTTGATTAAGGAGTGTCTAATGATGGCTAAGAAAGAGGAAATATTAAAATTAGGTGAAAGAGCGCCAGAATTTACTTTATCAGCCTCTAATGGAGGAGAAGTTAGCTTAACAAATTTTAAAGGAAAATATGTGGTGGTTTATTTTTACCCTAAGGATAATACCCCGGGTTGTACAACAGAAGCTTGCGATTTTAAAAGCTACCATGATGAATTTAAAAATTTGAATGCCGTTATTTTAGGGGTAAGTCCAGACCCATTGAAATCTCATGATCGTTTTATTGAAAAGTATCAGTTACCATTTCTTCTTTTATCAGATGAGGATCATCATGTTGCAGAACAGTATGGGGCTTGGGTGTTAAAGAAGAATTTTGGTAAAGAATACATGGGAATAGAACGATCTACATTTATTATTGATAAAGATGGTCTATTAATAAAAGTTTACCGCAAAGTAAAGGTCAANNTTGGATTTTATTAAGAATTTAGAATAATATTGTAAAGCTACTCTCGTTAGGGTAGCTTTTTTTATTATCTCAAGCTTTTCTAACTAATGTAAAAGGTTTTAACCTCTTTTATCTAGAATTATTTATAATATAAAAACTAATTATTCAAGAGAGGGTGTTTTGTGTATGAAAATAGTATCTTCTGCAAAGATTAGTCCAAAGCATCAGGAAAGATTAAAGGAAAAGTTTCCAAAAGGGGATTTTTACTTCTTCGATAATATGCAAGAAGCAACTAATGAATTAGAAACAGCCGACATATTAATAACCTATGGTGTAGATGTTACAGAGGAAATCATTGATAAAGCAGGTAACCTAAAATGGATTCAGGTTATCAGTGCAGGATTAGATCAAATGCCATTTGCAAGACTTCAAGAAAGAGGAATTGTGGTTACAAATGCAAAAGGTATTCACCATATTCAAATGGCAGAATACACAATGGCTGTTATTCTTCAGCTCGCAAGGAAAATAAATGAGCTTCAGAAAAACCAAGAGCAGAGAAAATGGGATCAAACCGTTCGTACCAGTGAGATATATGGTGCGACGTTAGGGATTATTGGTTATGGTTCAATTGGTGCAGGAATTGCGGAAAAGGCAAAGGTTTTTGGGATGAAGGTTATCGGTATGAACACAGATGGTAGACCGGCAAAGCATGTGGATCAAATGGTATCTCCTGAGAAAATGGAATATTTACTTTCAGAGAGTGATTATGTGGTATTAATCGTGCCATTAACAGATGAAACATATCATTTAATCGGTGAAAAAGAATTAAATGCGATGAAGGATACTGCCTATTTAATTAATATTGCTCGTGGTCAGGTTGTAGATGATGAAGCATTGATCAAAGCATTACAGGAAAATAGGATTGCTGGAGCCGCATTAGATGTTTTTGTAGAAGAGCCATTACCGGAAAACCATGTCTACTGGGGATTAGAAAACGTGATTCTAACTCCACATATGTCTGGTAAATCACCAAATTATATCAAAAGAGCATTGGATATTTTTGAGGAAAATTTAGAAATATATCTAGATTCACAAATAAGTCAACTAATTAATCGGATTGATTTAAGCAAAAAATATTAAGGGGTTTTGGTGATGTCAAAAATATATACAAAGCAAGGAGATAAGGGGTATACCTCATTAGTAGGTGGAATAAGAGTTAAAAAAAATTCTCTATCCGTTGAAGCTTACGGAACAGTGGATGAAGTAAATTCTCTTTTAGGTATGGTAATTGCTAAATTGACTAACCCGTCATCTAGTGGCTTATTAAATCAAATAAAGGAAAACTTAATTGAAGTTCAAAAAGCACTATTTCATGTAGGAGCTGAGTTATCTACTCCACAATCAGAAAAAGTATATTGGCCAATCAGGGAGCAAGATATTTTGCTACTTGAAGGACTTATTGATCAAATGGAATCTCAATTAGTACCATTGAAACAATTTATCTTGCCGGGTGGGTCAGAGGCTGGAGCAATGCTCCATTTTGCACGAACAGTGGTTAGAAGAGCGGAAAGAATTGCTAGTGCTATGGATGAGGTGAATCCTTTGGTATTAGCTTATCTTAATCGGTTATCTGATTATTTGTTTGTACTCGCTCGATATGTAAATACTCAACTTGCAATTGAAGAAACTCCGTTTATTCCTTTGACTGAAAAATAATCAAAGGATAGTGTATACGGTATATATTTCCTTTCTTTTTTACTTTCTAATCAAGAATAGCATCTTCGATTACGGAGATAATATGTAGAGTTAAGAAAGGAGGGACAATATCAATTATGGCTAAACAACCAAAACAAAACAAAAAAGCACAACAAAACCAAAATCAAAACCAAAATCAAGAGGCAGCAGCAATGTCCGTAACTCAGAACCAAGGACAAGCTGAGCAACGCGGAACAAATCGCTTACCTTAATTTTAATATGGAAACTTTTTGAGCGCTGGTAATCAACCAGCGCTCTTTCTGTGCGCCCAGCATGGGCGCAAACTAGTCGGTGAAAGTCCGATACGGGGGCTGGTAGTGCCAACCGTTAGCTAATGACAAGGGTGTCCACCGTGAGGTGGAATCTGAAGGAAGTCGGCGGCAAAACTCTGGTCTGAGGTACACGAACTACATTTGAGGCTTATACTTGTGGGCGAGTTTGCAGAACAAAACAAAGCCCAATAACTACCCGAAACAAGGAGAGTAAATGTAGCAGATATATGGAGGGAAAGTTTGCGCTCTTACCTGGGGAGATCTGACAGATACACTATGGAAATTAAATTTGAAATAGTAACTCATGTAGTGATACATGACTGAACTGTCAGAAGTCAGCAGAGGTCATAGTACCATATCTTGTGCACAAGGTGTGGGAAGGACTGAACATTAGGAGGTTTTTAACTTTGTTATACTCAATGAATTCAAATAAAAAGCAGACAACTCTAAATAGAGGTCACCTTGTGGAAGTAGAAGTGGAACTTCAAGGTAAACAAGGGGCGCTTTCGGAGGATTTGGCGTTAACGAAGAGAGAAAGAGAAAACAATGTATTAGAGGATACTAGTAGTCTACTCGAAAGAATATTAGCAAGGGATAATATGACTCAGGCTATGAAGAGAGTGATTGCCAATAAAGGAAGCCATGGTGTTGATGGTATGAGAGTCGATGAACTTCGTCCATATATCATTAACAACTGGCTATCTATAAAGCAAAAGATACTAGAAGGAAAGTACAATCCTTCTCCAGTCAGAAGGGTGGAAATACCAAAACCTGATGGAGGAGTTAGATTGCTTGGAATACCTACGGTACTTGATCGACTAATTCAACAAGCGATAGCTCAAGAACTTAACAAAGTATATGACCCGACATTCTCTGAAAGTAGCTATGGATTTAGAC
>DJVJ01000008.1 GCA_002441135.1 Caryophanales bacterium UBA6259
TAATGTAAAGGGATTCAAATTTTAGTATACTATTGTTATAAATACGGAGGTGACTTTATTGAAGCTATTAGTCTTTGCAACATATCGTCAAATTGTTAACGCTAAATCAGTCGACATTCCAATTCCTAATGAGGGAACAACGGTTAAAGAATTGCTCCAAGGTCTTATCCATCAATTTCCTGCTTTTGAAATCGAATTATTTGCACAAGATGATAAAAATAGATTAAAACCATTTATTCATCTCTTTGTTAATGGTCGCAATATCATTCATTTGGATGGTTTAGCAACACCAGTGAAGGATACCGACGAAATTGCGCTAATTCCGCCAGTTGGAGGTGGCTGATTCATTGAATAAACAATTGGAATTCAGGGGATTATCCCAGAAAACCATGGTGAAATATTTGTTGTCGATCGCTGAACTCACCTATGATCATATTATAACAAACAACGACCAATCTGTGGTTATAAAAAAGTCAAATTGGTCTGTACTGATTTCAAAAGAACATACCTATCACGCAAGTGCCATTATTTCCTTTCCTCAGCTGTTTTTAACGTTTACTGGGGATGAAATTGTAATTGAAAATGTAATTAGCCAATTACGAACAAAAACATTGCGATTAGGCGGGTAATTTAAAGACTGATATACCTAAAGGGCATATCAGTCTTTTACATTAGATGAGTTGATGTCTGCGTAGAAGCTTATAGTATCCATATGCAATAACATAAGCAATAAGGTAGGATAAAAAAGTCCACCAGATAGTCCAGCTATTACCATAAATAACTTTGCCAACCATAACAAAGCCTAATTCAATTAGAGTTGTTAATAAAACAAACCCTATTAAGCTAATCAAAATATTCTTTTTTTTAAAATGAATAAAATATACAAATGCGCAAAAAAGAAGTGGAAAAACACCTAGATTATAGCTTAAGGCAGAATAGGATTGCTCATTCTGGATCGGGGTAAATTCCCAAAAATCATAGTTAAATCCCCAATCATTAATTGTAAATGCAACTACAGAGGCAAAAGGAGCGATTAACACAATAATTTTCGGACTTTTAATATACAAATAAATTCCATAAAGCCAAGGGATAAAAAAACCAATAATAAAATTAGTAATCATATATATTGCCTCCTTTTCATGTAGCTTTTCCTAAATATTAAATATTCATATCTCTGTTAGAAGTTAGCTGCTATTATTTTGATGAGGAAAATTATGCTTTACTATATGAACAAAAAACTCCCAAAGATTTTGGGAGTTGAGTCACAAATATATGGTTTACCACTATATTTTAAATTTACTTAATAATCCTTGTAGTTCTTCAGCCATGTTTGCCAAGCTATTTGCTGAAGAATTAACCTCTTCCATAGAAGCTAATTGTTCTTCTGCTGAAGCGGCAACATTTTCCGAGCTTGCAGCATTTTCTTTAGAAATCTGTGTAATTTCATCCATGGTTGCAGTTACTTGCTCTGCACTTGCAGAGAGCTCTTCGGAGGTTGCAGACATTTCCTGAATCTGAGCAGAAATTGTCTTTGTAGAATCAAGAATCATCAAGAATTTCTCCTCGGTAAGATTTGTCACTTTAATTCCTGTTTCTACTTCTTCTTTCACCTTTCCCATCAACTCAACTGAGCTCCTAGTTCCTGCTTCAATTTCTGTTAGGATTCCTTCGATTTTCACTGCAGAAACTCCAGATTCTTCAGCTAGCTTTCTTACTTCCTCCGCAACTACCGCAAACCCTCGCCCATGTTCTCCTGCTCTAGCTGCTTCGATTGCTGCATTTAAAGCAAGTAGGTTCGTTTGGTCTGCAATTGCCTTGATAACGTTTAAGATGGACCCAATTTCCTGTGAATGTTCCACCATTTGACGAATCGCTTGATCAGAGCGGTTTACGGATTGATGTATGGAATCCATTTGAAGTACTGTTTGCTTAACTGCAGTAACTCCCTCTTCTGCTTGACTTGTTGTTTCAGTCGAACGGTCTGAAATGGTAGATGCACTTTGAGCAATATGTTGAATACCTGTTGCCATTTCATCCAATGACTGGGCGCTTTCATTGATTGAGTTCATTTGTGTATCTGCACCTTTAGCCATTTCTTCAACGGATTGAGCAATTTGCTCTGTCGCTTTTGCTGTTTGGTCTGCACTAGCATTTAATTCCTCTGCAGCAGAAGCAACCTGCTCAGCACTGCTTCCTACCTCTTGAATCAAAATCCGTAGATTACTATTCATTTCGTTAAATGCAGTTCCTAATTCGCGAATCTCGTCGTTGGTTTTTACTTGAATCTCTTCTACTGTTAAATCACCACTAGCAATTCTTTTTGCGACCTGAGCCATTTTCTGTACAGGAATAGAAATCATTCTAGACACGATGATGCCAATTGCCATTGCTAAGATTAAAGCGATGATGCTAATCACTAAAATTAATGTGCGAACTCTACTTACCTCTTCTGTATTCTTCTGACTTTCTTCATTCATTAGCTGTTGCTGATCTTCTCCAATGGATACTGCGATGCTTCTCATTTCACGAATAATTGGCGTCATCTCTGAATTAGCAATTTGAATTGCCTCTTCCTGACTTGTTAAGCTAGCCTTTATTGCTTTTGTTGTGGTTTCTTTTAATTGATTGTTCAGATTATCTAAATTTTTTAATGCCTGTCGATTTTTCTCTTGATATACCAATTTTGTAAGGTCTTCAATTATTTTCGTTACTTTTTCGTTAGAGCTATTTAGATTTTTCACATTGGTATCATCATTAAGAAGGAGTACCCCTCTAAATGCATTAGATTGAAGATTTATATTAGCTTCAATATCCTTTAAATCTTTAACAATAATTGCACGTCGATTAACTAGATCAGAATACGAATCATTAATTCCATTTAAAAAGTATAAAGATAGTCCACTAATTATACCTAGTAATAGGGTAACACTTAAAAATCCCATCAGTAATTTCTTCATTATTGTGAATCTCATTTTGTTCTCTCCTCTTGTTAGTAATATAATTGCTGGAATTTATTAGTTCTACACTACTAATTAGCTCTTAAGGATGAAATTCCTGCCTTGCTTTTGCTAAATTTTGTCGAAATTAAGAACAAAGTGTCGAAATCTAGCACTTTCGACTCAACTTTATGGATTGAATTAGAAAAGAAAATTATGTAACTTTCCTTTTCCGAAAAAAAAATCCAGCTAAGTAGGACCTTAGCTGGATTTTAAAAAATGATTTTTATGATTATTTTTTCTTACCTTTACTATTAAAGGATTTCTAATTCCTTTAATTTTGCTTCTGGAACTACACCTTCTACCCATCCACGCTCTTGATAATACTCTTCAAGCATTGCAGGTAAGTTAGATACAACTCCCTCACTATGCTTAGAAGCGCCTTCTGTTAAGAAACGTTTTGGTAATGTATCATCTTTTCCATCAAAACCATTTAGGTTGTTGATATAACGCTCTAGGTTAACAATTCTTTCCCCAGCCTTCATTACATCGTCTGCACTAAAGGTTGTTCCAACCATTGTTGCATATTGAGCAGCATACTCTTCTGCACCTTGTGCAAAGGAGGAGAATTTACAGATATCCATGGAATCACCAAATGCAGCTAGGTTTTGGAAAATCATTGATAATTTGCCTTTACCCTTCCACTCTAAACGATCAGTAGGTTCTGGAATTCCCAAAATCTCACTAGCAATTGTATACCCGTTTACGTGACAAGCACCACGGTTACTTGTAGCATAAGTAACACCAATTCCTTGAACCCCACGTGGGTCATAAGCAGGAATGGATTGGTCTTTAACAGACATCGCAAGTTCAGGAGCGCCTATTTGCTTTGATGCTCTTCCAGCACCTTCAGATAATAAGTCACCTAACTCTTGTTTAGCCGCAATCTTATGAGCTAGCTCAACCATCTTGTCAGTGTCGCCCCACTTAATCTCTTCTTGGATGATTCCTTTTTCTGATGCTTCCATTGCCATTGCAATCGTGTTACCAAACTCAATGGTATCCATGCCATAGTCATTACATAGGTATAAAAGATATGCAGATGCCTCACGATTATCGCTTCCACACATTGCTCCAATAGCCCATGCTGTTTCATATTCCATGGATTCTACTTTTACTTTATATTTACCATCTTTAACTTCTAATTCCTTCTTACATGCTACTGGACAAGCATGGCAAGTAGGTTCAGAAACTAATAGATGCTCATTGTATGCTTCACCACTAATCTCATCTGCTTGGTCAAAGTGAGAAAGCTTTCCATTATAAGCTGGTAAACCGCTAACAGAGTTTAATACGTTTGTTAATACGTTTGTACCATAAACAGAAAGTCCACCTTTATTTGGTGCAGTAACTGCATTTGTCATTACTAAGTCTAATGCATCTTTTCTCGCTTGCTTATGCTCTTCAACTTGAACTGGCTTTAGTGCACTCTTTACAGAACCACGGATAACAATCGCTTTTAGATTCTTACTTCCTGCAACCGCTCCTACACCACCACGGCCAGCTGCTCTATCATTTTCATTCATAATATTCGCATATTTTACTAGGTTTTCTCCAGCTTGACCAATTGTCATTACGCTCAAATCTTTATCGCCATAACGATCCTTCATGATTTGAACCACTTCATGCACATTTTTACCCCAAATATCTGTAGCATCTAGAATTTCAACGTTACCATTGTCTACAAATAAATAAACTGGTTTATCTGCTTTTCCTTTAATATTAAAGCCATCAAAGCCAGACCAACGAATACGAGGGCCTGCCCAGCCACCCATGTGGGAGTTCGTAACTGTTCCTGTCAAAGGAGATTTTGTAACTACAGCTACTCTGTTACCCATTGTAACTTGTGTTCCAACAGTTGGACCAGTCATCACAGATAATAAATTATCTGGGGAAAACGCTTCCACTAATGGGCCATTTTCATAAAAATATTTAGTGCCTAATCCTCTTCCACCAATATATTTACGAGCATCTTCTTCATCAATACCCTTGTACTCTACAGTTCGATCTGTAAGATTAATCCAAGCAACCCTGTTTAAATATCCCCCAAATTTCAACTCGAATACCTCCCAAAATTAATAGTTATTAACCAAAATTAGTAGATATTACTAATCTAGTAATGATTCTATTTTATCAAATTTTTTTCAAAAATGTGATAGAAATATTATTATTTTAGAAATAATTTCATTGCAGATTATTCCATTTCTCATTGCTCATATAATTTTAACGATTATCATGTGAAAAATAGGTTTAAATAGTTTATAATAAAACAATGAAACCGTTCACCGAATATGAAAGGATGAGATTTTAATGCAGATAAAAGTTAAGTTTTTTGCCGGAATTGCTGAAGCAACTGGTCAACGTGAATATGTTTTACATATAGAGCACTCCCCTTCTGTGCAAGAATTGGTACAGCATTTAACAGAAGAATTTCCTCAGGCAGCCGATTTAATGAAACGTTGTATGGTCTCCTTAAATCATGATTATGCAAAGCCTGACCAAACCATTACAGAAAATGATGAAATTGCCTTAATTCCACCAGTTAGTGGAGGAGAAGTGGATAAGCTAGCTGAGCTATCTGACGACTTATTTGAGGTAACAGATCAACCTTTATCCTCTGATGCATTAATTGCAAAGGTTTCTAATCCATATGCAGGTGCAATTGTAAGCTTTGTCGGAACCGTTCGCGAGTTTACCCACGGACAACGCACAACCTTTTTAGAATATGAAGCATACCCAGAAATGGCCGTTAAAAAAATGAAAGAAATTGCTATAGAAATAAAAGAAAAGTGGCCAAAATCCGAAGTAGCGATGTCTCATCGTACTGGTAAATTAGACATTGAAGAGATTAGCGTAATTATTGCCATAGCTACCCCTCACCGTGATGCTGGCTTTGAAGCAGGTCGATATGCGATTGAGCGTCTGAAACAAATCGTTCCAGTATGGAAGAAAGAAATTTGGGAAGATGGAGAAGAATGGGTAGGTCATCAAGAAGGCCCATGGAAAATCCATGAAAACAATGAGGGATAATCATGGATAATCAAACATTACGTTACTCCAGACAAATCTTATTTTCTCCAATTGGAAAATCTGGACAAGAAAAATTAAAAAATAGCCGTATTGCCATCGTTGGAATGGGAGCATTAGGTACTGCATTAGCGAATCATATGGTTCGTGCCGGTGTTGGCTATGTACGAATCATGGACCGTGATTTTGTGGAATATAGCAATCTGCAAAGACAAATGCTTTTTGAGGAAGAAGATGCGAAAAATAGCACACCTAAAGCGATTGCTGGAAAAGAACGATTAAACCGAATTAATTCTGATGTCATTGTGGATGCTCATGTCACAGACGTGACTTGGAATAATGCGGAAGAGCTTTTAGCAGATGTAGATTTAATTCTTGATGGTACGGATAATTTTGAAATTCGCTATTTAATCAATGATGTTGCTGTAAAGCATAACATACCTTGGGTTTATGGTGGTGCAGTGAGTGCAAGAGGAATGACAGTTACTGTTATTCCACAAAAGACCCCTTGCTATCGCTGTCTATTCCCTAAAAAACCGGATCCAGGAACTAATGAAACCTGTGACACTGCTGGTGTTATTGGCCCAATTATTCAAGTTGTTGCTGCTTATCAGGCTACTGAAGCTCTGAAGCTATTGGTTGGTGATGAAGAACATGTCAGTACAGCCCTTCGCAGCTTTGAGCTATGGAACAATGATTATTCTGAAATCAACTTAAAAAACGCAAGAAACGAAGAATGTCCTACCTGTGGCCAACATCAATACGATTACCTCGATCCAGTTGATAAATCTGAGAAGGTAATCTCCTTATGTGGTAGAGATACCATTCAAATCTCTCCAGCAGAAGGAACAAAAATTGATTTAAATGGATTAGCAGAAAGATTGACACCAATTGGTCAGGTTGAAAAGACGCCATTTCTGCTACGCTTTTTAATTGAAGAGTACAAATTAACCATTTTCCCTGACGGTCGTGTTTTGATCCAAGGCACCGATGATAAGATTATCGCTAAGAATCTGTATAGCAAATATATTGGTAGCTAAACTAAAATTTAAAACGAGTCGATTTGGAGTGAAATCCAGAATTGACTCGTTTTCTTTTTGAAAATTTTATCTTCGGTTTCATCAAGACTCCCTCTTCAACACCGAAAGAGGGAGTTGATTCAATCCTCGAAATAAGTCTCGCTAAATTCAGATGGAGTTTAAACTCCATCTGAATAAAGTCTCGCTTTATTCGTTTTAAGGTAAGTTATGGCATTCTCTTTAACGCCATGGAAGTAGGTTCTCGTGATTACTAAACCATTCTTGCATTTTTTCTGGAGAACCCTTTTCCACGACATTGCTCCCAGCGTCATTTGGTAAAGTAATTGCTAATATAACTAAAACAAGAAAAATGACAAAAACATAGCTTAATAGTTTTTTAGCCAAATGATCACATCCTTTCTAAAGTTTTATCTATCTTAGTAACGATAAAGCCCTTTACTATAAAATATGAAATAATTCCTTCATTATTTCCTACTGTTCTTATTTCGTTAAGGAAAATTTTATGCTTTCCTATCCAAAAAAAACTACACTTCCTCATATTGAGAAAATGTAGTTTTTGGAGCGTATATCATTTTTTGTATTGTAAACCAGTAATATTACTTTCTTCCTCTTAAATAAGGGGTTGGCCAAGAAAGCTCTACCTTTAGTTTGTTTGCGGCTTGAAACATCCAATATGGATTTCTCAGTAGCTCCCTACCTAAGGCAACCAAATCCGCACGGTCATTCCAAACAATCTCTTCTGCCATCTCAGGCTCTGTTATTAAACCTACTGTAACTGTTGGGATTCCAACCTGCTTTTTAATCTCTTCTGCAAATTTCACTTGATAACCCGGAGCAAAAGGAGGTGCAACAGGAACTGTTCCTCCTGAGCTTACATCAATCACATCAATGCCACCCCATGATTTAACAAGCTTTAGTATTTCTATCATCTCTTTAATATCAATGCCCTCAGGGTGATAATCTGTCGCAGATACTCTTAAAAAAATCGGCTTATGATTTGGCCATACTTTTTTGACTGCTTCTACAATTTCTTTTAAAAATTGCACTCTTCCCTCTCTTGTACCGCCATATTCATCAGTTCGTTGATTGGATAGTGGTGATAAAAACTGGTGAATAAGATATCCATGGGCACCATGCAATTCGATAATATCAAAGCCAGCTTGGTCTGCTCTTTTTGCTGCATCAGCAAACGCATATACAACCTCTTTGATCATCTCTACAGACATTTCCTTAGGGATAGTTTTCTCCTGTAAAAACGGGATTGGACTAGGTGCAATGATTGTAGTCTGATCACTAACTTCGGCCTTTCTACCAGCATGAGCCAATTGAATCGCCATGATACTTCCATGCTGATGACCAAAATTAACAATTTCCTTTAATCCTGCGATTTGTACATCCTCCCAGATTCCTAAATCTTGGTCAGTTATTCTCCCTCTTGGCTCAACTGCAGTTGCTTCAAGCATATTGAGACCGACTTTCCCAACCGATCTTGTCCCATAATGAACCTTGTGCCACTCATTCACCTTTCCATCAGACTCTGCTTGATACATGCACATAGGCGACATCATGATTCGATTAGGAATCGTAACCTCTTTTATTGTAAATGGGGTAAAGAGCTTTGCCATTTTATGTATCCTCCTCAACTTCAATTCTTGTAATAAATGTTAAATGATATTGTTCTCCAATTTCAACACTTTTTAATAATGTACACAAAATTATCCATTTCGTCCACCTTGGATAGACAATATATTGTTTTTTCTTCATTTGTCTTTTGGATACCTTTGAAAATAGGAGAATAACGGATGTATCAGCATCAATACCGTTGTATTCACAGATAAGTTATGTCCATCTTTTGTGTATTAATTGGACAAATATTGTTGATTTGTGTAAATTTCATAAAATAGAGATCATCACATCCATGATCCACAATATGAATGGGAGGTTGTTAATTCTATGCAAAGTGATAAAAAAGAAATCATAGATAAAGCAACAAATAGTAGAAGAATTGAACACTTAGAATTTTATCTTGGTCCAATTGGCGCAACCATCCCAATGCTATTTTTTGTCGTTTGGGCAATTACCACCAGTGTGCTTAAGATTTCTACAGAGACTGGTTTAATCATGGGTGCGCTTTTAGGGTTAGTAATTGGAATGTTTTTATCTAAAAGTCCATGGTCAGATTATGCACAAGGAATTTTTGATGGAATGGCCCAATCGGTTGGTGTCGTTGCCATTATTGCATGGTTTTTCGCTGGGATGTTTGCAGAAATTTTGAAAACTGGTGGCTTAGTAGAAGGTTTAGTTTGGCTTGGTGCTGTGACTGAAGTGAGTGGAGGATTATTTGTGGGGATTACCTTTATTCTTGCTTCAATTTTTGCTTCTGCAGTTGGGACAGGATATGGTACGGTGGTTGCTTTTTCTACATTAATTTATCCAGCTGGTTTACTTCTTAATGCAGACCCAGTATTTCTCTTTGCAGCAATTTTATCAGGAGCAGCCTTTGGGGATAACCTAGCACCTGTCTCTGATACTACTATTGTTTCTGCGGTAACCCAGGATGCAGATGTACCTGGTGTTGTTCGTTCTCGCTTCAAGTATAGTGTTATGGCCGGAATTCCTGCCTTGATTCTATTCTCGCTATTTGGTAGTGGGCAAGGACAGATAGATCCAAACGCTTTTGATAATCTTGGTGTGGCTGTTGAACCAAATGGGCTTTTATTGTTAATCCCATTTGCTCTTGTAATTTATTTAGCATTAACTGGCAAACATCTGATTACTTCTTTAACCTGGGGTATCCTTACTGCTTCTACCATGATTCCATTAACAGGTCTTGGTCTTTTTTCTCAAATTATAGATTTTAATTTTGAAGAAGGCGTAATTCAGGGCGCTCTAATAAATGGATTTACAGGATATATGAACATGGCAATACTTATACTTTTAATAATTTCCACATCTCATATGTTAACTCTTGGAGGAACAATGGATGCTCTAAAAGTCACACTGAATAAAAAAATCAATGGTGTTGTTCGTAGAGCAGAATTAGCCATTGTTTCCATTGTTACCATCTTAAATGTATTCATAACGATTAATACTGCTGCAGAAATTTCTGCTGCACCATTTGTAAAACAAATTGGAGAACAATTTAACATTCATCCTTATCGCAGAGCCAATTTACTAGATGCAATCACCTCTGCTCTTGGGTACATTTTCCCTTGGAGTGCCGCTGTACTTTTAGGCTGGAGCACGCTTACCAGTTTGAAAGATGATTATGATTGGCTAGTAGTAGTAGACCCATTTACAGTATTTCCATATGTATTCCATGGCTGGTTCTTAGTAGCAATTATGTTCTTTGCAGCCTATACTGGTTGGGGACTTCGATTAAAAGGGGAAAATGGTGAAGAAGTTAAGCCAAAATAATTACCTTTGGCTTCTTTGCTGTTTGTTAATTCAAATAAATAGCATTTTAGAATAATATCCCTTGGAAAAAGTTATATTAAAAATTAACTGGTGTGAAAAGGAGTCCTTCCAATGGAAATTATAGAAGTAATCTTTAGAACTGCTAGTGCTTATGTTTTTTTACTAATCCTAACGAGATTACTTGGAAAAAAGCAAGTAAGTCAGCTAACCTATTTTAATTATGTTGCTGGAATTACCTTCGGCTCGATTACTGCTAGTCTGTTTATCTCCCCCGATACTCCTGTAGTATATGGTTTTACTAGCTTAGTTGTTTGGGGTTTGTTTACAATGTTGGCGGATATTATCAGCATTAAATCCCCAAGAGCAAGAGTATTAATGGAGGGAGAGCCAACGATTATCATCAAGGATGGTAAGATTCTTGAAAAATCCCTTCGCTCTCTTCGGTTATCTATCGATGATGTAAATATGCTACTTAGAAATCAAAAAATCTTTTCTGTCAAAGATGTTGATTATGCTGTGTTTGAACAAAACGGAAAAATCAGCGTTCTTAAAAAAGTAGATCAACAAAATATAACCAAAAAGGATATGAATATCGCTAGTAATCGAGTTTTTTTTCCAACAATGCTAATCTCAGACGGAAAAATTTTGTATAACAATCTGCGAGAATTGAATTTAAATCCAGAGTGGCTAAATAATCAATTAAATAATGCCGGAATTAATACTGTGGAAGAAATATTTTATGCAGGGTTAGAAGAAGACGGAAGCTTATTTATTGATAAACGCTCCGATTATATCCATTAGTATAAAATTTATAAAACTCATAAAAATTTAATTTTATCTCCTATATTATTCTTTTTCTTTTTCGTATAATAAGATAAATACCTTTTATGGAGGTTTTTTATGAAATATACGATCGTTAGCCGTGGGGATAAACAATCCATTGAGACCCGTAAAAAATTTACGGAGTTAGCTACAAGGCATCAGCTTATTGAAGACCATATTTCACCGGATTTAATTATTTCTATTGGTGGAGATGGAACTTTGTTAGAAGCTTTTCACTCAAATACTCACCGTTTAAAAGAGGTTGCTTTTCTTGGAATACACACAGGTCATTTAGGATTTTACGCTGATTGGCAACCGGATGAAATTGAAAAACTGGTTAACTTATTAGTAACTCAGCCACTAAAAACGATTGAATATCCCTTATTAAAATTAAAAATTACTACAACAGATCAAGAAACAAAAGAATATTTGGCCCTTAATGAATTTACCGTGAAAAACATTGAGAAAACATTGGTTATGAAAATAAAGCTAAATCACGAGGACTTTGAGATGTTCCGCGGGGATGGTTTATGTATTTCCACACCATCTGGTAGTACTGGATATAATAAAAGTTTAGGTGGTGCTTTACTTCACCCTACCTTAGATTCTATTCAAATCAGTGAAATGGCATCGATTAATAATAGGGTTTATCGAACAATTGGTTCTCCCTTAGTTTTGCCAAAGCATCATTATATCGATCTTTATCCACAGCATCATGGTGAGATTCGTCTAACCCTAGACCATCTCCTTTTAAAGATGAAGCATATTGAAAAAATTCAAGGCTATGTGGCCGATGAAAAAATTCGTTTTGCACGATATCGTCCATTTCCTTTTTGGAACCGTGTCAGGGAAGCATTTATCGGCAGCCAACATATGGACTAAATAAAAAGCTAGAGAGTGAATTTGTAAAAATTCTAATCTCTAGCTTTTTTTATGGTATAGGAACAATAATATGAATTCTAGTACCTTTATTTGGATAGGAAAGAAGGTCAATTCTTCCTCCTAAATCCTCAATTCTTTCCTTCATTGTATTTAAGCCATAAGAGCTTTTCTTCTGATTTCTTAGATCAAAGCCTATACCGTTATCCTCAAGCTTTAGAAAAATTCTCTCCTCTTTTTTGTAAAGCTTAAACTGAAACAAGCTTGCTTTGGAATGTCTTAGCATATTGGATATCACTTCTTGAACCACTCGAAATAGCTGGTCTTCTATTCCTTCTCCTAAAGAAATATTATCCTCAAGCTCCCATTTCCACTCTATTTCAGGATGCTTGTGGCTTAGCTCGTGAAATAATTGCTCAAGTCCCTCTCTTAAAGAATATCCTTCCAAGTGAACAGGACGTAAATGCATAATTAATGCTCGTAATTCTTGTTGGGCCTGAGACACTAAATTTTCAATTTGGACTAGCTTCTCTTTTGCTTTTTCTGGGTTTTGCTCTAATATTCGTGGAAGTGCAGCCATTGACATCGAAATGGCAAAAAGCTGCTGACTAACCGCATCATGTAAATCCCTTGCTAGCTTTCTACGTTCCTCTAAAGCAGCTACCTGCTCTGTTTGCTGAAGAAGTCGGGTATTTTCATCAACTAATCTTTGTAAAGAATTCACCTGTTTTTCAAATCGCTCTGCCATATGATTAAATTGCGAACCCAATTTCATAATCTCATCACTACCATGATTTTGGATTCGATAATCTAATTTCCCCCTCGAAATCGCCTCTGTGGCATCTGCTATTCTCATTAATGATTTTTTCAATTCCCTTCCTATCGGAAAACCAAGATAAAACGTAAAAGTAAGGGCAATTATTAATCCAATAGTAAAGAATCCCCCCATTAGAATAAAATAAGAGGAAGAGTTAATCTTGATACCAATCCACTGTTCTATCTGAATTCTCCATGGATCGATTTCAGAAAGAATTGCTCCTGTTATCATCAAGAGCAATGTTGTTGCACTTATTGTACCAATGGCTGCCATCGCCATTTTTTTTAGAATTAACCATTGTATTCCTGTAAGCCTTGAACTCATTTAGTCCACCTGCTTTACATTAACTTCTCCTATTGATAAGGAAATCATTAAATTCACTTTCTTTTCCGCCTTATCATATCCTTCAGAGGTATATGTCACAAATCTGCTTGTTCCGGATTGTTTAAGATTTAACACGTTAACCTCTCCGACATGAACATCTGCATTCACCTTAATTGCTAAATCTTGTGGAACAATGACAGTAATTTCTCCAATCCAGCCAGAAATATCAATAAAGAATTCACCTTCTTTAATAATTGCGCTATACAGATTCAGTTCAACTTCTCCAATACCATTCCATAATTGCATATTCTCCAATTCCCATGGTACTTCATCACCAATTTTAAGTTCTCCTACAATCCGCTTATTTCTTTTCGCATCATACTTTTTCAATTTTGTTTTTCTAAATTGTTTATTATCTTCATCTGAGTAGTAAAAAGAAATGTTACCACTTCCAAAAATTATGGTTAAGCCTACATAGATAATTAATGTTGGCCAAATGAAATTCCAAACACTGATATGAAAATAGTCTAGTTGATTTCCTTGAAAAATTATACCAATTCCTAATATAAAAAGCCCCCAGAAAAGCACACTAAAACTAATCTTCCCTTTTCTTAAACTAATTCCCAGCTTCAATAATCCCTCAAGGGTTTCTTTTATTCCTAGAACAATTATGATCAATGGCCAATAGGTACTAATGATGCTTCCTATTTCAAAATTTACAATCTCAAAATTATTTAAAAGAAAAACAACCCCAAATGCGATAAATAGTAGTCCAAATATAAATTTCGCCATCTTACATCCCTCATTTTTTTTGTATATATTTAACTTCTCTACTCAACCTTTAAATCCTACATCAATTTTAATTTTTCTTCTATATATATCATACAAAAAAATCTTTTTTTCTATAACGGACTAACGGTTGTTTCTTTCTCCGTCTAAGGTCGGAGTAAGACAAGATAGCACTAAAACTAATGAATAATTTTTTCTAAAGCTGAGAAGCTAATACTTAAGACAAATTAAGGTGGAGGTGGTTAAAGTGGCCAAAAAAAGAATAGCGAAAAACGAAGATGTAGAATTTTCTATGGAATATGCAGATGAAAATGATAAGGAGGCATTAGCAAGAGCAAAAGCTGCTGACAAGCGAGTAGAAAATAAGGCAAAATAAAAAATTGCACCACCTGTGATGACACTTCTAACAAAAGGTGGTGCAATTGATTTTTATTTGGTTTCTAATTTATTTGTACTATTTTTCAAGTGGAGTATAATCCACATTCGGTGTATATTTGTTTCCAGCATTCCATAGCAGGAACTCTTTAATGCCATTCTCGTTCAATGCTTTGATTTGTGCTTCCACATCTGCTTTTCCGTAAACTTTATAGTTCCCTTTCCCAAGCCAAGGAGCAGTAAAATCTTGAATCCATGGTCTAGAAATTGGTTTTTTATCTCCGAGCTTATTCAATACTTCATTTTCAACCTTTGAATAAGCATCCACTAATTCATAAGGATAGATGTCTGGAACACTAATATTAAAATACCCATTTCCCCAATGTGAAGGATAGATCATGGAGCTTATTACATCCACATTGCTACTGATTTTACTGAAATTTTGGCCAATACCAGGAGCTTCTGGTAAGGTTGCAGAATAACCAAAAATATCTACACTAACATCAACATTATAAGGTTCTAGCTCTTTTTTAGCATAAGCGACAAAATCTGTTACTGCATCCACCCTTAATTGGGTTTGACGGTCCTTATCTTGAAAAATAGGTGCAATCGGCTTTGTTTTTTCTACCTCTATTAGCTGTGCCTCAGCATTTTTCAGAGTCTCCTCATAGGTAGACAATTGTTCCATAGAACCATATTTTTTTAATGCAGTATCGAATTGACCACTTACGGTAGCAATCGTTTTTGTTAATTCTGCTTTTGTTGTCTCATATTTCTTCAATTTATCTTGATAGTCTTTTTCTAGTTCAGCGAATTTACTTGGAGTATGGTCTTTATATTCTCCCATATCATATTTTAAGGACTTGTCTCTAGTCTCAAAGCCCTCTGGAAATCTTACATAATCAAACTGAATCTCTTGAAAACCTAATTCAGCTGCAAGCTTTGCGATTTCCACGTTATGTTCCCATACTTCTGAAAGAAATGGATTAACAAAGGCCTCTCCTCTTCCATTTTTCCAAACCGCCCCATTATTTGTAAACGAAAGTTCAGGGTGTTTATTGGCAAGTACAGAGTCTTTAAAAACTACGATTCTAGCAATCGGATATATTTTATGCTCAGAAAGCTTCTTTATCAATTCTTTTGGGTCTTTAATATTCTTTTTACTATATTCTAATAGCTTTGGATCTTCTGGCTCAAAGGAAATATAACCATGATCATCCTTAATATCAATAACCATTGCATTTAATTCTGTTTGATCTAGCAAGTTTATTAAATCATCAAAACGAGAAATACTTGTTGTATGTGATGTAACATATACTCCTCTTACTGCATCAGGATAAGTAAATGGAGGGTGATCTACTTTTGGCTCATCGGATTCACTGGATGAGTCGGATGGCGTTGTACTTGGTTCTTCAACCGTGGTACTGGTTTCAGTACTCGTTTCTGTGCTAGTTTCGGTACTGGTTTCGGAACTTTTTTCTGTGCTGGTTTCCGTTCCCTTTGTCGGACCATCTACTACTGCTGGTTTAGAATCTAGAACAGAACATGATGTTAATAATAGAGCAATGAATGTCATAATTAGGATGGTTTTTAGCTTATTCATGTTGGTTTCTCCTCTGCTAATTTATCTGTAATTTTATTGTAAAGGTTGTAGCAATAAATTCATAGTGATTTTTGTTAATAATCTGGAAATAAATATTTCCAAGATATAGCATGTAAATTCTATTTGCTATTTTTTATGAAAAACAACATGCTCTAAAAACAAACTCAAGATAACTCCTAATATTAAACCATTTCCTAAGATATAGCTAAAGATTGGATGCAACGAAGATAACGACTCACTAGGGATAAACATGACACCTATACCCGCCATTAAAGATAAGCCAATCACCGTTATATTATGGTTGTCCATCGATATTTTCGCATAATCCTTTAATCCAAATCCAAGTAGTTGTGCAAATGTAGTAAAAAGAACGGCATATCCTACAGGTGCAGGTAGAGCGGCGAAAAAGAAACCAATGGAAGGAATAAATCCCAAAAGCATCACCATAAAGGTGGATAGAATAAAGGAAATACGTGCAGCATTTCCAGTAATATTCACCATTCCAGCGGCAATTGATAAAGGTACTAATCCAACTGTTGATCCAATTCCAGAAAAGATATGGGCAATCCCTGTAAAAATTCCACCACGATTATAGGTGGTTTCGGTAGGCTGCACTTTTGCAGCGACACCCATTACAGAAATGCTTGTAATCAAATTAGAGATTAGAATAAATCCGGTAATCACCGAAGTTAAAACAATACCTATATCAAAAATTGGCGGACCAAAAGCAAAGAAGGCTGGAAAGGAAAATAAGTTTTCACTTAAACTTGGCTGACTTGCTAATCCCAAAACAGCATATAAAATCCATCCTACTACTATTCCTATTAAAATAGAAAAGCTACGAAAAAACACTCCTTTTCTACTAGAAAGAAAAATAACAAAGCTTACTAGAATAATAGAAATAAGAGCAATTGGCCACTTAATAGTTTCGTCTTGATAACCGACCCCAAGCATCCCTTTTACAAAGGAGCTACTCATGGAAATGGCTAAGATAATCATATATGTACCTGTAATTACAGGAGTAAATATTTTTTGAATTTTGCTAATAGAGCCTGTCAACCCTAGAATGACAAAGATAAGACCAGCAACGATTAGTCCTAATTCTAGACTTTGCCCAATTTCAATCGGAGTTTTCCCTAAAGTAGGAGCTAATTGAATCAAGATTAAAAAGATTCCCCACCACATGCCAGCAGGCCCCTCAATCACCGGATAGCGATGACCAAAAGTCACCTGAAGAAAGGAAGCCACCCCCACAAATAAAAAGGTTCTTTGGATGAAGGTTGCTGTCTCAATGTCAGAGAAGCCCAATGCCTTTCCAATAACTACAGGTACAACTAAAGAACTTGCCAAGGTAAAAACAAACCACTGAAGTGCGGATAAAATTGAATTCCAAACAGGTGGTTGATCGTTTAATTTATAGATTAAATCGTTATGTTCCTTCATAAAATTCCTTTCTCCTTACTGCTTTTTTACTTAATCCTATCACAAGATATGAAAATATAGGTATATTTTTCAGATTAATAGGATTCCTTTTTTTCTCTTTTTGTAACCTTTAAACGGGTAACTAACAAAAGAAGATTAAATAGAGCAATCACACTTCCGATAAGAAAAACGGTAGGTATACTACTCATTTGAAAAAATAATATCGCAAAGGCCACACCACTAACTCGACCAAAATTACGAATCGTCGCGATAATTCCGCCTGTTATTCCTGCCTTATTGACAGGTACACTTTCAATAATCGCAACATTAACAGGAGACTGAAATAGCGCCATCCCTATTCCAAAAAAGGAAATCGTTGCAATAATATAAAATACGGTACTATTTTCCGTATAATTTCCCATTAGAAATAAGCTAATGGTGATGATGGTCATCCCGAATAAGGCTGGCCATAGGTTTCCAATTCGATCTGATAGAAATCCGCTTATTGGTGCAGTAATCATCATTGCAACCGCTTGAAATGTCATAATGGCTCCAATTTGAATTGGGGTTAATTGAAGAACATTATACAAAAACATGGGAAGTAAAACCGATGGAAACATGATTAGCACATAAGAAAAATAGCTAGTAATACTACCTACTGCAAAGGTAGAAATCCGGAAAAAGGTCAAATCAATTAATGGCTGATCTAATTTGATTTCCCATAAATAAAATAAAATACCGCTAATTATAGAAAGTATAACGATTCCCCAGGAAATAGGACTATGCCAGCCCCAGATATGTCCATTTGAAACGAAAAGAAGTAGAGAAACCATAGCAATAAAAAAAAGAACCGCACCTAAATAATCTAAATTACGTTCTTTATTCCTACTAATTTCCTCCTTAGAATCCTTCGGAAGAAATAGATAGGCACCAATAAAACCCAGTAGACCAATCGGAAAGTTAATCCAAAAAATTGATCTCCAGCCAAGGAAATCAATTAGAAAACCACCAATTGCTGGACCAGCGATTGTTCCAGCCGCAACAACACTCCCAATCATTCCTAATGCTTTTCCTCTATTCCCTGCTGGAAATGCATTGGCAATAATCGACATGACATTTCCTTGTAGTATTGCAGCACCAATTCCTTGATAAATACGAAAGATAATTAATTGTACAATCGATTGCGAAATTGCCGATAACAAGGAACCACTAACAAACACTGCAGTTCCAATCATAAACATTTTCTTTCTGCCGACTAAATCAGAAAGCTTGCCCATCGCAGGTAATATCCCAGTGATCATTAGCAAATAAGAAGAAATCACCCATTGTAAAACCTCAGGACCCACTAAGAAATATTCTTCTAAAATAGGTAATGCGACATTTAAAATACTACTATCCACATTGACCATAAAGGTTCCAGTAGTAACAGATAAAAAAATGATCCATGGGTACCACGACAAATTGATAAGCTTATTTTGAAGTTTTTCCATTGATGTCCTCCATCACAATAAAACTATTATTTACTATCATTCCGTTTTCTTTTGAAAATCATAACTAAAGATGATAAGCTAATTTTAACATAAAATATACAATATTTACCTGCGTTTAGAATTTTAGAGAGGAGCAATATAAAGTTGAAAAAATTAAAGCTAATATGTACACATTGTGGGGAAAAATATGATATTGAGAGCATTTATTTTCGTTGTTCTCACTGTAATGAACCATTGGAACTAGAAGAAGTTCAATCTGGTAGAATCAATCAAACAGCTCATCTAAAGCAAACTATGATGGAACGTTATCAAGACTTCTTTCCATTTCTTGAAATCGACTCTTCTTTTTCCTTAGGAGAAGGCTTTACCCCTCTCATCCCATCAAGAATAGCGAAAGAAGATTTGAATATCAACAATCTGTATTTTAAAAATGAAACTGTAAATCCAACTTGGTCCTTTAAAGACAGAGGTACAGTAGTTGGAATGCAACATGCCATAAAGCTTGGATATAAAAAGATTGGAACAGTCTCTACTGGAAATATGGCGGTATCCGTTGCAGCCTATGGAAGTCGTGCAGGCTTAGAAACTTTTGTTTTTGTTGATAAAAATATTGCTCCGGAAAAATTAAATCCAATTGCTATCCATAAACCACATCTCATCAAAGTGGATGGAAATTATGGCGACCTTTATTATGAAACTCTTGAAATCGGTAAAGAGAAGGATATCTATTTTATTAATTCTGATCAACCTTATCGGGTAGAAGGTTCAAAAGCGATCGCTTTTGAAATTTGCGAACAACTTAATTTTGTAGTGCCAGATTATGTCGTAGTCCCTACAAGTGCAGGAGGAAATATTCGAGGAATAGAAAAAGGGTTTAGAGAGTTTAAAAACGCAGGATTGATAGATAAACTACCTAAAATTATCTGCGCTCAAGCAAGTGGCTGTTCGCCAATCTATAATGCGTTTATAACCGAAAAGGATACAATCTCACGGATTGAACATCCAAATACTATTGCTCACGCCATTGAAAATCCATATCCTCCAAGTGGTAATGAAGTATTACGGATGGTAAAGAAAAATGATAGCCTCTGTGTTGCAGTAACAGATGAAGAAATCATTCATGCACAAGCCCAGTTAGCCAAGGAAGGATTGTTTGGTCAACCCGCCTCAGCTGTACCACTAGCGGCAGTTAAAAAACTAAAAGAAAGTGGTCGAATTAAAGAAAGTGATCATATTGTCTGTATTGTCACTGGGAGTGGCCTTAAATATACCTCTGCCTTAGAAAAGCATCATTTAACTTCATTGGAAGCGAAAATGGAGAATTTAAGGGATTTCTTAAAATAATACTTTATGGAAAGATATAAGAGAAAAAGAAAAAGACAAAATCTTTGTCCTCCATTGGGGCAAGCTTTTGTCTTTTTAGCTTAAATTGTTTTTATTCACATATATAGCTGCCTGTGTTCGATCCTCTAATTCAAGCTTTGCTAAAATGTTACTTACATGTGTTTTTACTGTTTTAATGCCAATAAATAGCTCTTCCCCTATTTCTTTGTTACTTTTTCCTTCACCGATTAGTTTTAGTACATCCATTTCTCTAGCGGTTAGACGCTCATGTTTTGGAGGCTGTGTTTGCATACGAGTAATCATCATTGAGGTTACTTTTCCTTCAATTATAGACTGGCCATTTGCTGCTTGACGAATCGCTTCAGCAATTTCATTGGCTCTAGATGTTTTAAGTAAATAGCTAAATGCCCCAGCCTCAATAACTGGAAATACTTTTTCTGGATCTAGAAAGCTAGTCAAAACAACAACCTTCAATGTCGGATTACCGTTTTTTATCTGTTTCGTTGCCTCTATCCCATCCATTCCATCCATTACTAAATCCATTAGAATTACATCTGGTTGAAGCTCTAAAGCCATTTTTACTCCAGCTGCTCCATCACTTGCTTCTCCAATGACCTCTATATCTGGCTCCGTTTCTAAAAAGGTGGCTAATCCCATCCGAACCATCTCATGGTCATCCACTAGAAGCACTCTTATCTTATTCCCCATTTCCATTTCCATCTCTCCTTATTAAAGCCGAACGATACTTTCATTTATAAACTATTTTATCAGAATTATAAAAAACTATATAGTAAAATTAAAAGCGGAGCCAATAGGCATCCGCTAATGAATGGGTATACTATACCTAGTTCTATTCAATTTAGCGGTTAGACTTTGGATTAAAAGCATCTTTTAGTCCTTCACCGACAAAGTTCACTGACAAAATGGTTAAGGTTAAGACAATTCCAGGTGGCATCCAAATCCATGGTTTAAACTGAATGACATTTGGATTACGCGCCGGTGAAATCATATTACCCCAACTTGGAATTGTCTGTGGTACTCCGAAGCCTAAAAAGGAAATACCTGTTTCAAAAACAATCATTGACGCAAGTAGAATCGTAGCCTGTACAATCACCGTAGAAATAACATTTGGTAATAAATGTTTATAGATAACCTTTGATGCTGGAGTTCCAATCGAAATTGCAGCAGCAATATAATCGTTTTCCTTCTCTGACAAAACCTTGCTTCGTACTAGCCTTGCCACACCTCCCCAACCCAAAACACTAATTACAAAGATAAGCGCCGATATTCCTGATTTAGGGAAGATTGCATTTAAAACAATAACAAAAATAAGAAATGGAAAAACCATAATAAAATCGGTAAAACGCATTAACCAAGCATCTACTTTTCCACCAAAATATCCAGCAACTGCACCAATAAGCGTACCAATAATCGTTATATTAAGTGTTGCAATAAAACCAATGGTTAAAGAAACCCTTCCCCCATATAATAAACGAGTGAAAATATCTCTTCCACCATTATCTGTCCCAAGCCAGTTATCTGCCGACGGAGCTTTCATTAGCTTAGCAATATTTACCTTTGCAGGATCTTCTGTTGTTATATAGGGAGCCAAAAATGAGATAACGGTAATAAATACAAGAAAAACTAGTGCAATCATTGCAATTTTATTTTTAAGAAATTTTCGGCGTGCAATCACCCATGGAGAGGGGCTTTTTTGGTGATTCAATGGTATTTTTGTGGTATTATGTTCAACTACTGGATCCAAAATTATCCCTCCTAATCTAAGCGAATGCGTGGGTCAACTACCCCATATAATAAATCAGCAATCAAATTCCCAATTAAAGTCATGATACTAAGCATCATTGTTATGGTCATCACGACAGAGTAGTCTCTATTGGTTAATGAATCAATAAAAAGACTTCCTATTCCTGGATAGGTGAAAATCGTTTCAGTGATTACTGCACCACCTAATAATCCACCAATATCAAACCCTAGAAAAGTAACAATCGGAATGATTGAATTTCTCAAAATGTGTTTGTTGTAGATAATGGATTCACTAGTACCTTTTGCTCTTGCTGTTCTTACATAATCCTTACGACTCGATTCGATAATATCATTTCGTAAAAATTGAGTATATCCTGCTGTGGATAACATCCCTAACACTAACGCAGGTAAAATGGTATGCTTCAATTTACTAACATAAAAAGCAATGGTATTCACATCCACCCCAGTACCTATACTACCACTTGCAGGAACCCATTGAAGCTTAAGTGCGAAAAGATAGATGGCCATTAGTCCTGCGAAAAATGATGGAAGCGCAAATCCTAGATAGTTATAGGTAGCAATCATATTATCCCCTAAGGTATATGGATGCTTACCCGCGTACATTCCCATGATAAATGCAAATATATACGTAAAAAAGAGTGCTAATAGGGTTAAGAACAATGTATTATATACCCTTAATCCAATTAACTGGGAAACAGGCATTTTATGAATAAATGAATTTCCGAAATCACCATGTAAGATATCGTTCATCCAACGGAGATATTGAATATGAACCGGATCATTGTAGCCAAGCTTTTCCTTCATTGCTGAAATGTATTCCGGACTGCTGTTTGTTGGATCAATTCTTCCCGATAGGGCATCCCCTGGCATCATCTTTGCCAGGGAGAATACCACCATGGAAAGCAGGATCATGATGGGGATCATCACAGCGATTCTTCTTAGTGTGTAGGTTAACATCTGCACTTCCCCTTCTCTGCTTTGTTTTGTTAGTTAATCAATTATTGAGTTACCCACCATAAATGTACATCTTTTTGAATAGTGAATGAGTTTGCATCAACATTGTTTACACGTTTGTTTGCTGCATACACATCAATTGGTGACCATAAATAGATCATTGGTAGCTCGTCGTTTACAATCTTCTGCCAATCAACATAAACCTGTTTACGATAATTCTCATCAAATGCCTTTTCTCCAACTCCTTCTTTAATTAAACGGTCAGATTCTTCTGTATACCAACGAGGGAAGTTCCAGCTATCTGCTTTTCTCCATAGTCCAGATGGATCAGGATCAGAAGCTAATCCCCAAGCACCCATAAATACTTCAACAGTTGGGTCATCATTTTGTACTAAATCATAGAATAGATTAAATTCTTTTAGTGTTCCACCATTTAATTCAGCATTCAAGCCAACCTCTTTCCACATTTGAAGGATTGCCTGTGCTCTTGGTTCTGCAATTTCACTTCCAGACATTGCAAGTAAAGATACGGTAAATTTCTTACCTTGTGGATCTTCACGTAATCCATCCCCATCAACATCTTTATAACCAGCTTCATCTAATAATTGCTTAGCCTTTTCTGGATTATAATCATAATGGGTTAATTCAGAATCTGGTGCTTTTGCCCAACTCACTACAGGCATTGGTGTATCAATAATGGTTCCAAGGCCATTAGAGAAAGCATCAATTAATCCTTGACGATCTAATGCATATGCCATTGCTTGACGTAATTGTTTGTTTTGGAATTTAGGATTATCCATTACAACTTCTTCTTTTTCAGCATCATAACGACCAAAATCAAATCCAAGATAGCTGTATGCTAAAGCAGCTTCTTCAAAAAGGTTAATATTTGTTAGCTTTTTAATTTCTTGGTATTGGCTTGATGGAATTTGAATAATATCCACTTCACCATTTTCTAATAAACCATTAGATAGATCAGCATCAATAATCTTATAAATCACGCCATCTAAGTATGGTTTACCTTGCCAATAATCATCAAAACGCTCAAATTCAACAAATTCACCTGGTTGAATTTTCTTTACTTTAAATGGTCCAATACCAATTGGATTTTGACGAACCTTAGGGTGACTTGCTAAATCTTTAACTGCAATACCTTCTAAGTATTTGCTTGGTTCTGGATAAGACCAAAGGTTATCTAATGTATTTACTTGAGCCTCTTTCACCGTAATTTCGATTGTATAAGGATCAATAACCTTAATACCTGAGATGGAGTCGGCAGTACCTGCATGGTACTCATCTACCCCAACAATCATCTCTACGTTAGAATAGCGAGATCCATCGTAATCAGGGTGAGCAATAACTTCTAAAGCATATTTCCAGTCTTCAACTGTTAACTCATCCCCATTATGCCACTTAACACCCTGTTTAATTTTAAAAGTAAATACTTTGTGGTCAGCAGATTGCTCATATTCAGCAATGTAAGGATAAGTTTTTAAGTCATCTCCAGTTGTTAAAAAACCTTCATGCATGAAGTTTAAAATTAGATCATCATCTTCTCCTGCATAATATGCACGCATTAATACTCCTTTAAATGGCTGTGTATATGCAAAAGTAACAGTGCCACCATATTGTGGTTCTACTTTTGGCTCTTCCTTTGATTCAGAAGTTTGACTAGATTCAGTTGTTGTTGTAGGCTCTGAATTTGAGCAACCTACAGCCATTGATAATACTAATACCAATGACAATAAAAGTAATAGTGCTTTTTTCAAATCGATTCCCCCATTTTTTTGTAATTTTAATTAATAGAGATGACAAGCAACTTGATGACCTGGTTTCACCTCCTTCATTAGTGGTCTAACTTCTTTACACTCAGGCAAGGCATGCTTACATCTTGGATGAAAAGCACAGCCTAGAGGAGGATTAGCAGGACTTGGTACATCCCCTTCTAACACAATTCTTTCTTTTCTCTTCTTAGGATCAGGAATTGGAATCGCGGATAATAGTGCCTGTGTATATGGATGAAGTGGTTCTTCATACAAGCTGTTTTTGTCTGTTAACTCTACTATTCGGCCTAAATACATTACACCAATGCGATCACTAACATGCTTAACAACACTTAAATTATGAGCGATAAATAGATAAGTAAGGTTAAATTCTTCTTGCAAATCTTCTAATAGATTTAAAACCTGGGATTGAACAGATACATCTAATGCAGATACTGGTTCATCAGCAATTATCAATTTAGGACGAAGTGCTAGTGCTCTAGCAATTCCTACACGCTGTCTTTGTCCACCTGAAAATTCATGTGGATATTTATAGTAGGTATCTGATGTCAAACCAACCTTTTCTAGCAATTCCATTACCTCATCTTTTAAATCCTTTGATTTTTGACCTGTATAATTCCTGATTGGTTCAGAAATTATATCTCCTACCATCATCTTCGGATTTAATGAGGCATATGGATCTTGAAATACCATCTGCATTTCGCGACGAATTTGCCTTAATTCGTTTCCTTTGACCTTTGTAATGTCTTTCCCTTGGAAAATAATTTCGCCTTCAGTTGGGTTTTGAAGTCGAAGGATTGTTTTTCCTGCGCTTGACTTACCACAACCAGATTCTCCAACTAACCCTAATGTTTCTCCATATTTTAATTGTAGAGAAATATCATCCACTGCTTTTACATCACCAACTTTTCTTTGAAAAAAGCCAGCACGTATTGGATAATACATCTTCAAATTATTAATTTCTAATAATATATCGTCCTTCGTCTGCCTCATCGATTGGTCACCGCTTTCTCTGTCGGGTAGCTTTCTTTATACAGTAAACACCGGACTTTATGCCCTCCTCCAAGCTCTGCAAGCTGTGGAGAAATTTGACGGCATTCATCCTTTGCTTCTGGGCATCGGTCTGTAAAGCGACAACCGGTTCGATCAATATTAGTAAGTGACGGAACAATTCCTTTAATAGAATCTAATCGTTCTCGATTTTCATCTAATCTTGGAATCGATTGTAATAATAGCTTTAAATAGGGATGCTTTGGATTGTAGAAAATAGAATATGTATCGGATTGTTCTACAATTTGACCAGCATACATAACAATAATTTCATCGGCCATTTCTGCTACAACCCCTAAATCATGGGTAATTAGCATGACGGCCATATTCATCTTTTTTTGTATTTCTTTTATTAGCTCTAATATTTGAGCTTGGATGGTTACATCTAGTGCCGTCGTTGGTTCATCGGCAATGAGTAATTTTGGATTATTCGCAATAGCCATAGCGATCATCACCCGTTGTCTCATTCCTCCTGAGAGCTGGTGAGGATATTCATCAACAATTTCTTCCGGTCTAGAGATTCCTACTTGTCTTAATAATTGAATACTTCTTTCTCTTGCTTCTGATTTTGAAATGGATAAATGATTTAATAATACCTCTTGAACCTGAAAGCCAATTGTAAACACAGGATTAAGAGATGTCATCGGCTCCTGAAAGATCATACCGATATCTTTTCCACGAATTTCATTCATGTCATCCTGAGATAAATCTACTAAATTACGTCCTTCAAATAGAATTTCTCCTTCTTGAATGGATCCATTTTCCTTTGGTAGTAAGCTCATAATAGAAAGAGCTGTAACGCTTTTACCGCTTCCTGATTCCCCTACTACACAAACCACTTTACCCGGTTTTATTTCAATATTAATATCCTCAATTGCAGGATAAAATTTCCCTCCAATAAAAAAACCGGCTTGAAGATTCTTTGTATTTAAAATTGAAGTCTCTGTGTTAAAGAACTCTCTTCCTGCCATGTTCCACCTCTTATATTCATAATTATAAATTTAAAATGATTTTTATATATTATTTCAATATTCTTACAACACGTCAATACAAATTTGTAATATTCTTGTAATAATTTTATCCATCACTACATCCTATTTCATTTTTTCGAAACTATTACTAATCTAAGTTTTTTTATCAAAATGTGCTGATATATCAATATATTTGTTGTTTAATCTTTTAAACTATTAAATCGTGCAAGTTATTAAAATAAAAAATGATTCACCTAAAATGAAACTAATATTTCATAACTAAATTGGAAAAACAATTATTTTAAAATAATTCTGTCTTTTATAAAAATACATTTTAATAAAAATTACTAAAATTATCCTCCTTATACGGACATTGATATTTTCAAATTTGACTTATCAATAAAAAAAAGGTAAATTCCCTTTCGCCAATAAATAGCAAAAAGGAAATTTACCTTAAAATTGATAGTTGATTTTGTAGTTATACGCTTTTATTCTGTAACTGGTATCGATTTTGTAACTTCTTTTCGACCAACAATCCAACGATCTAACCAAACTATAACTGGAGGTAGAATCACTAAGGTACTAAATAAAGCCAAGCTTAAATTAATTAATGTCATCAGACCGAAATCCTGTAAAATGACAAAGTCGGAAATCATTAGAACACTAAATCCTCCAATCGTGGTGATTCCAGAAGCAATAATGGCTACCCCTATTTTAGAAACAGCGGTTTGCATCGCTTCTACCTTATCTTTTCCCAACTTTCGTTCCTCCATATATCTTTCCAATAAAAGAATTGTCATCTCTGTCCCAATTCCTAAGATTAATGCACCTAATGTTGCTGTTAATGGTGTATATTTAATATCCATTAAATACATAATTCCACCCGATAGGCCAACGATTAAACTGATAGGGAAAACGGGAATAAACGCTTTAATTGGATTTCGATAAACAAATAGTAATCCAATGAATAGGAGTCCCATGCCTAAAAATGTCATCTCAACACGGCCAGAAGTTAATCCTTTGATCATTTCAATATCTAATACACTTTTTCCAGTTACTTTTACCTGCATCTCTGTTCCTTTAATATCCTTTTTAAGCTGACTAACAAAGGATTCAACCTCTTCTACAGGTACATGCTTTATATTGACTAGAATAACTGCCTTATTGTTCTCTTCATTCACAAACACTTTTCTTTGAGACAATGGAATATCGTTTAGCGTTTCTACTGCTTCTTGATAATTTAAAGTTTCTGTATCATTAATCTTATTGACTAATGAAGTTATCGATTTTGTATCGACAACAATATCAGGATATTTTTCTGCTAATTCATTCGTTTTTCTATCCATCCATTCTAGATTTTCTTGAGATAAAATATTTTCATCTTCTAAATATAAAACAACTTGATCTGTGCTTCCTAAAACATCTCGAAGCTTGTGCAGATTTTTTAATTCTTGGGTATCCTGTGGCATAAATGTTTCAATGTCCGTCTGTACCCCTACTTTTCCATCAGCATATATCCCCCAACCTGTTGCTAATAGTGAGAGAATCAAAATAAATGCAGACAATTTTAAAATAACCTTCGTCATTTTCCCTAAGCCTTTTTCAAGCCATGATTCTTTTTCTATTTCTACTTTCTTCATCACTCTCTTGTTCGTATTTGGGAAGAAAGTATCTCTTATATACAAGATGGTCATTAATATAAATATCCCTGCAAAGTAACTTACAATTACTCCTATCGTTAGCATTTTCCCAAAATCTTGAACCATTGGAACAGGGGACTTATACAACGCAATAAAGCTTAAAACGGTAGCGAATACTGCAGTAGCAACTGCTGGTCCCATTTGACGTAGGGTAGTTTTCATTGATTTTTCCTCTTCATAGCGATTATGGAACTGAATAGAGTAGTCAATACCTAATCCTATCAAGATTGGGAATACGGCCATAGAAACCATAGTCATTGGAATGCCAACACTTCCCATTAACCCTAATGTTCCTACTACTGCAATGAAAACTGTTACTAAAGGTAATACTCTCCACCTAACCTTAAAGATCACCATTAAGATAACAAGCATTAAAGCTACTGCCAATCCAATCATGCTCTTCATATTATCCTTCATGTCACTTCTTAACGCAGAATCTAAAACAGGTTTTCCAGAAACCATATAGGAGACAGTTTCAAAGTTCTGCTTTTCAAGAGAATGGTTAAGCTTTTGATATACCGCATCCTTTTCCGTATCTGCTAAATTACCATTCAGCTTTACAATCATTAATGCTTGCTGCTCGTTAACCACTACATCAGAAAATAAAGATCGCAAATTACCTTCTTCATCGTAAAGAATCTCGTCTAGTTGTGCTTGCTCAGATGGAATTGTTGCTTCCATCATTCCACTTTTATCATAAAAGGTCTCTAATCCTTCACTAATATCTGCTAACTTTTCACCCATTTCAAGAAATCCATCTGACATCTCTTTTAACTGATCTGGTGTTAAAGCTCCATCAAATCCACCTTTCATTTCATTGGTTTGAGATTGGAGATTATTCTTCATTTTTTCTAAGCCGTTTGCTGTATTTTTGCTACCCGTTTGTAGGTCCGTTGTTTTATTAGCCATGGTTCCAAGACCATTAGCACTTTGCGTTAGTTTTTGTGAAAGCATTTCTAACTGTTTTGCCATTTGTGGATTACTTGCAGCAGTTTGACTAAGTTGGTTTAATTGTAATGAAACTTGATCTAATCCACCTGCTAACTCCACCATTTTACCTTGTAATTGTTCAGTACCTTCAGCCATATTAAGTTGCCCTTGAATTAGTTTGTCAAAAGCAGCTGTTGCATTGGATAAATCATTAATTTTATTTTCGATTTCTTTAGGATCCTTAATTTCCTTTTGATTTAGCTCAGTACCTAGTTCAGTCATCTTCTCTGACATTTCTTGAAGTCCATCACTGATCTCAATAACTTTTTCTTTAATGGTATCCCCTTGTTTAACAGTCATGTTATTCACAATGCTTGCAGGACTCATTAATGAGAAAAGGTTATCCTCATATTTCATTTCCTGCTGTACATTCCACATCTTTTCCATGTTATCTATAGAAAGAAGATCTTCTTTGTTCTGGGATTCAAATAAGACGATAATGGAGTCTCCACCGAAATCCTCTTCCATTTTTAAATTAGATTGATATGCATCTGTATCTGTCTCCACTAAAGTATCGTTTCCGGTTGCCATCCGTACATTGACTGCCCCAGCTATCATGATAATAAAAATTAATGTTGTTACAAAAAATATCTTCACAGGTCGTTTAGCAATTATATTGCCAATCCATTGAAATACTTTCCCCATCTTATTCTCCTCACTTTCTATTATGTTAAAAGGTTATTTTGATAAATTAGTATTGAAATTGTTATTTTTATTTAATGGAAATCAGATTCACAATTTGTTCAGCAAAATCTGTTGTTTCTTCGTTTTTTTCTTCTTCCAAAAATAAAAATGAGAGGGCAATACCCATAAATAGTCTTAAAATAAACTTTTTCTTTACCTCTGGCATTTCCATTTCATTTAAGGCTTGTTTTATTCTTGCTGTAATTTTACCAATGATATTTACTGTAATAAGATCGTTATTTAATTGACTTTCCATTAGAACCAGCTTCACTAATGGTCGGTTTTCTGAGATGAAATGTATTCTTTCTTTTAAAATTGCAATTAATTTTTCTTTTGAAGAAAGTCCGTTAGTAGATAATATCGCTTCTTCTAAGCTTTGAGTTAGTACTGGTTCTACTGCTTGCAAAAAGATTTCCTGCTTTGAAGAAAAATAACGAAATAATGTGACCTCCGAAATTTCAGCTTGCTGGGCAATCTCGATTGTCGTAGCACCGCTATATCCTTTATTGATAAAAACCTTTCTTGCAGCCTCCAAGATATGGGCTATGCGTTCTTCTTTTTTCATGCGTTTTCTAGTTGTTGGTGTAACCATTAATAAAACACCTCTATTCTAAATTCATTAAATTCGATTTTTAAAAATTATTTTCACTTAAATAAAAAAGTTTATTTAAGTAAGTACTTACATAAATAAACTATAACAGGTATATCTATTGTTTGCAACAAATACTTTTTTAAAATAAAAACTCTCGTTAATTGTCTGGGCAATTTTAATTTGCTTCCAAAACAATAAAAAACCACGGTTATAGTCATGCCAAAGTAAAATAAAAAAACACCCCAAAGTTATTTTTTACACTAACTTTTGGGGTGCAGTATATTGCCCTACTTTTTTTATTTATGTCTTTGCAGAAACGTCACCAGTTGAACTTAGTCTAATCTGCTTATGCTTACCTAGCATTGTAACTGCATCACTAATATAGTATCTTCTAATTCCTTTACTGGCATTGGCTTACCATAAAGATATCCTTGAATGTGATCACATTCATTTTCACTTAAGAAAAGTAATTGTTCCTCTGTTTCTACGCCTTCTGCAATTACATCAATATGCAATCCGTGAGCTAAATCAATAACTCCTTTTGCGATTGCTTTATTTTTATCATCAACCGATAAATCACGGACAAAAGATTTATCAATCTTTAATGTGTCGATAGGAAGCTTCTTCAAATAACTTAAGGAGGAGTAGCCTGTCCCAAAATCATCTAAAGCAATACGAATACCAAGTTCCCTTAACTGGTTTAAAATTTCTACATAATAATCTAGATTTTCTAGTCCAATGCTTTCTGTAATTTCCAACTGCAGATATTTTGGGTCTAAACCAGTTGCTTTTAAGGTTTCTTGAATACATGTTACTAAATTGGATTTTTGAAATTGCCTTGCAGATAGATTAATAGAAATAGGAAATGGAGAATGACCTTGTTCCTGCCATTTCTTGTTTTGTTGACATGCCTCATAGATAACCCATTTACCGATTGGAACAATCGCTCCGATTTCTTCCGCTAATGGAATAAATTCTGCTGGAGGAATAAATCCTTTTTCTGAATGATCCCATCTTAGAAGTGCTTCTACTCCAATTAATTCTCCCGTTTTTATGCTGAATTGAGGTTGATAATAAAGGGTGAATTCATTTAGCTCTGTTGCTTGACGCAAATGGGTTTCTAATTTAAATCTTTCAAAAAAATCTTTATGTATCGCTCTTGAATAATATTGATAGCTGTTTTTACCCTGTCGTTTTGCATAATACATAGCTATATCCGCATTTTTCACAAGGGTCTCTGCATCTTTACCTCCAGTTGGATAGATACTGATTCCTATACTTGCAGTAAGATATAGCTTTACATTATCTTCAAGGCTAAAAGGCATCTGAAAAGAATCTAAAATCAAACCTGCAATCTTATCAATTTCCTTGACTTCATTGACATCAGAAAGTAATAAAGTAAACTCATCTCCACTTATTCGGGAAAGAAAACTATTCCTTGATACAGCCTTTAAACGTTGGGAAACTTTTTGTAGCATGATATCTCCCGCAGAATGGCCAAAGGTATCATTAATATATTTAAATCCATCAAGATCTAAAAACATAATAGCAATCATTTTTCCTTCTGTTTCCCCTGTTTTTATTGCTTTGTCGAGTTGTTCATTAAAATAAATGCGATTAGGCAGACCTGTTAAAGAATCGTAAAATGCTAAACTTTTAATTGTTTCCTCATAATTTTTTCGCTCAGTAATATCTTTAAAAACTTCTACAATTCCAATTAACTCCTCATTTGGCTTCTTATAAGGAGTTACAGTTAGCATAAAGGGAACATTCTCGCGATTAAGTACATTTTTTTCAATTTCACATTCTATCCTCTGTTCACCAGATTTAATTCTAACTAGAGGACATTGGTTCGTATTACAATTACTTCCTGGAAAAACTTCATAACACTTTTTCCCTATTGCTTCTTCTTTTGTTATACCTATAAGGTCTAGTAACACATTGTTTATGCGGATAATATTAAAATCAAGATCTATAACTCTCATACCATCTGCTACACTATTAAATATTTGATTCACTTCTGCATAAGCAAATTTTATCTCATCCTCTGTTTTCTTCCGTTCTGTAATATCATGGATAACAGCATAGACCAAATTTTGAGTATCTAATGCAATACTATACACTTCCACGTCTCTTGCTTCGCCATTTGCTATACGATGCTGAAAATAATGTGCTTTAGTTTTTACAGATAATGCATTTTTCATTTCTTGGTAAAATGCCTCTTTTGAAATAGTGTTAATATCTAGTATATTTTTTTTAATGAACTCTTCTTTATCATAGCCATAAAACGAACAAGCTGCTGGATTCGCATTAAGGATTTTACCTGATGCTCCCTCAATTAATAAGATGGGATTATGATTATTAAAAAAAAGGCTTTCATATTCCGTTGATAATGTATTCTCTATCTTCATCATGTCCTCTCCCTTTTACGGGCAATTAATATTTCCAAAATTTTATATAGGAAATTTTTACTATCGATAGCGTATCACATTCTGTATTTTTTTAGAATAAAACAACGATTAAGTTCTAATAAATTTCATAATTAACATTCTTTATTAAAGAATAATATGTATCAAAAAACTGGTTGTAAAGCTTAATGCCATAACTAAATGAAATTTCCTGCGAAAACCATTTGCCTTTAAATGCCTTAAATATCCAGCAGAAAGTGTGATTATTAGTAAAAAAAAGGCAATATACCCAGTAATCAAATCCGGATGAAAAAAGCCAAAGTAACTGCCACCTTTTATCAGCATCCAGAGTGCATGAACAGTGATAAAACCAGCTCCAATAATTCCAAATTGAATATGTGGCTTAAAAATCTTTCTAGATAACTTAGCTAAGGCGATTCGAACAGATTTATTTTTTGCCTTTTTTATCATCAGGAAGATAAAGTACATAGAAGCATTAATTAAAAAGAAAATAACAGCTAAGAATGCAGATATTTTTGCAAATGATACTATAGTTAAGGAATCAGGCTTGATAAACCATATAAACGTAGATGAACCTAGAATATAAATTAAATCCAATAATATCCAGTGTAAGTAGGTCATGGCTATACTCCCTTTCGAACTCTAATTTCCATTCTTGTTAGCATTATTGTCTTAGAAAAAAATAAAAACCCTCCGAAATTTTAAAAAGAGGGTTTAGACAAAGAAGTAGTATAGATTTCTTATTTTACAATTAGCTTTCCAGTCATTCCTGAGTGATCATCCATTGTGCCACATAGAACAGTACAGTAAAAACGAAATTCTCCACTTTCTGTTACTTCAATTTCCTTTTCCACCTTTTGACCAGGAGCTAGATTCTCTTTTATGCCGAACTCATCAATTGCAAATCCATGCATTCTTTTCCCGGTATTCTCAACAATTAGTTTAACCTTTCCAGGCTTTACTTCTACTGTACTTGGTGAATAATAGTACTCATTTGCTTTGATTACAACGGTTTGAATTTCATCATCAGGATTTGCTGATTTTTGCTCCTGATTAGCACACCCTATTAATACTGAACTGATTAATAATATAAAAACGATGAACCTCGTTATATTTTTCATCTATTTTCCCCTCCATGTTAAGATTCTAAGGAGCTAAAGGCTGGTCCTTTGCATCCTTGGTAATTTTTAATAATCCCATTGCTCCTTTTTCCGCATCCTTAAAGGAATGAGTTACCATTGGGTACAATCCTTCTTCAGGGACTCGCAGTTCCACAACATAGCTTCCTCCCGGTGGAATGGTCACTGTTTGTACACCTTCATCTACATTGTTTGGATTGCCATTCAAATACACTTTTTCAAAAATAGTTCCTACAATATGAAAAGCACTAAAGTTGTTTGGGCCAGCATTAACAACATGAATTCGGATTAATTCGCCTGGCTTTGCTTCTAATGGTGTGTCCTGATATTTGTTTGCTTTTCCATTAAAAGCAACAACTTGAGGTTGTCCATTAATCATATCATCAACATCGTGTGCACCTGCATAAAACTCACTTTGAACTAACACAAATTCTCTTGCTGGTTCAAAAACCTGTTGCTTGTCACTTTCTACAGGATCAACAATAATGGTTCCATACATTCCGTTAGCAATATGAGCAATCACTGGAGGCGTCCCACAATGATACATAAATGTGCCTGGAACATTTGCCTTCCAATCAAAGGTATATGACTCTCCAGGTAATATATCAATATAATTTTTGTCCCAAGGAGTTTCCGCAGCATGGAAGTCAATCGAATGAGCCATATGAGGATCTTTGTTAACTAATGTAAAAGAAACATTATCTCCTTGTTTGACACGAAGTACTGGACCTGGTACAGTTCCATCAAATGTCCACCCTTGATAAAACTTTCCTTTAGCAATCTCAATTTTGTTTTGTGTTGTATAAAAAGTGATATCTACTTGATCACCATTTCTTGAAATCTCAGCAGGATAAACCTCTTGGTCAATAAATTCTTCCTCTGTTGTATTATTACCAGTTTCTTGATTCGTATTTTGATGATCGTCATCATTTGCTTTATTTTCGGTATCTTGATTACAAGCAGTTAATCCAAACACAAGAATAATCATGATAACAAAAATAAAAAGTTTGCTTCCAAACCCGCGATTTTTCACATTAATATCCTCCTATTAAACCAAGTTTTACACTATGCAAATAGTAACATCTTAATTATACAATGACTATGATAAAAATCACATCATAAATACTGCAAAACCCGTATTAGTAATTTCATTCATTTACTAAACGGGTTTTGAATCGATTTAACGCCTTATAATTGAGAAAATGAAAAAGGGTTATGGTAACTATAAATGGGTAACTGCATTGTAAAATAGAAATTACCTTCATCCTGATCCGTAATAATGGAGCCGCCTATTTCGCCAACACGATCATAGATGGTTTTAAATATTTTTTTAGGATCTGAGATTTCATGATTACTATGACATTCCACAAGAATATAATTTTCATCGCGTACAATATGAACCCTTACATGATCCGACTCTTCATTATTCGTTTTACTTAAAAACTCTTTAAGTGACTGAATAATCTTCATCTGGTAGCTCTCTGGTATCTCTATTATGGATTGATCCAATATCTGAAAATCGAGCTTTCCACGGTTAAATGCCGATAGCTTTTGGTGTTCTTTTTTCAGATATTGAACGAGTAGTATATCGTTAATTTCTATTTTGTCATCACTATTTTCCCCATTTTTCTCATTAAGAATTCTTGAATATATATTTGCAGTTTCTAATTCCTTTGCGATAAGAACTGCAGTGCTTTTAGCAATACTTTCTTCTTGCTCAGTAAATATTCTATACGTCCTTTGTCCAAGAAGAAGAACACCATATATGCTTAATCCTGAAGCAACGGGAACTGCAATAGTACTTTTAATATGCTCTACCATTAAAATTGGATATTCAATGGGATCGCCTAATACATCATTAGGATAATCATTAATCTGAATCGTTCGATTAAGTTGAATAGCCTCGCCCGCAACACCTTTTCCTAAACGAATAACAATCCTTTTGTAACGATCATTGGACGCTCCTATTGATAATCTCCAACGAATTTCATCTGTCATTACATCATAAATTGCTAATCCAATAAAATCGGCTTCTGTACTTTCCTTTACCTCTTCCATTATTTTGGTAAGTGTCTCCCCCAAAGGAGCATGATTCGGAATGATTTTTTCTTGAATGTTCTTATCTTTAGCTTCATTTATATGAACAACAGATTTTTTCAAACGAGGCTTATTTTTGCTAAGTATTATTCCAATGAGTATGCCAAGGCTAACCGATATTATCATTATGATTGCAATATAGAATAACAGGGCAATCGACCACATAAACTTCACTCTTTCTTACTACAAGTTATTTTTATTACCCAATCATTTATATATTTATTTTACTCGTATTCTTCTTTTATTACAAAAAGATAGATTCAAAAAAGCTTAGCAAAAGATTATCTTCACCCATTTCAATGAGCAAGATTTCAAGCTTTCTTAAAGTATAAGGAAAAAAGAGTACGGGGGATACGTACTCTTCTCTCATTTATATTATAATTGGGAAGGGTGGGTAGATTTACTATTAGCCTGCCGTATTTGAACTGCTCTTTTAGCATTACGGCTCCGATAGATAATATAACTTCTTTTTAAATATTCAAGCGGTATACTCCATACATGCACTAAGCGTGTAAAAGGCCATAAGCCAAAGATGGCAAAGGCAAATAGTGTATGCAGTTTAAAAAATAGGGGAACCTCCTCCATTAATGCTGGATTCGGATTGAGGAGAAGTATTCCTCGTAGCCAAGGGGCTAGTGTTGTACGATAATCAACTTCTCCAACAAAAAGATTGTAGCCTAAGGTATTATATAAGCCCATCAGTATTTCTAAAAATAATAGGAATGCGATAAGCATATCAGTATAGCTCCCTGTAACTCTTACTCTTTTCACCGAGACTCTTCGGAAGAGTAAAATACTAATGCCAGCCAGTGTGATGATTCCTGCAAAGCCACCACCAAAGATAGCTCCTGCATGATACATTTCTTCAGTCATTCCAATTGCCTCTGTTAAAGCTTTTGGAACAAGTAATCCTACTAAATGACCACCTAATACCATTAAGATACCAACATGGAAAAGAATACTTCCCCATTTTAGACTCTTTTTCTCCATAAACTCACTTGATTGAGCGGTCCAACCAAACTGGTCATAATTGTAGCGATAAATATGACCAACGATAAACAAAGTAAGCATAACATAGGGAAATATGACCCATAAAAGCTGGTTCCAAAACATTATTCCACCTCCCTATCGAATAAAATTAATCCGTTCTGTGTGAGTGATAGATATGCTTCTATTAATTGTGTGTATGGACTTTCTAAAGCTTGCAATTCTTCTTTCAAATTCATAATGGTTTCTTCAAATTGCGTGATTAAAGGCATTGCCACTTCTTCTTTTGCTATCGTTAGAAACTCTACGAATAAAGGAAAGTAGTCGGGCATTTCTTCCGTGTCCATTACAAAGCCTGCTTTTATATAGGTTTGCTTTAGCTGAACTAATCGCCCACCACGTTCTTTTTCTTCCTTTAGCTTCGAATAGGTAAGATACAGATTCGTTTTTTCATTAAAATCAAAGGTTCTGACGTATTGATCCTGTAAATCATCGATACTCTTTGAATCTACAAAGGCTATGAAATCCTGCAATTTTTCCGCCACTTCTTGATTTATCTCATGAAAAGTAGACTCATTCATCATTTCCTTTAGATCATTTTTTATAAATTGAACATTCTCTTGACTAGGGTATTGCATTAAGATAGAGATAACCTGCAATAACTCTTTATTTGTCATTTTTGTCACCATTTAATAGATAAAAGGAATGGTTGTCACCAATATAGTCCCCAGTCATACATGTATTACAATCTCCGCCAGCAAAATCAAATCCAGTAGAGCCTTGCTCATGGTATAAATGGATAAACTCCTCTTTATGTGCTGGTGGAATGACAAATCGATCCTCATATTTTGCAATTGCAAGTAAACGATACATTTCTTCAATCATTGTTTCGGTTAATCCTAAGCCTTCTAATTGCTTAAGGTCATATTCTTTGCCAATATTCTTCGCTCTCATATATTGTCTCATTACTGCCATTTTCTTAAGCACAGTTTTAATGACCTCTTCATCCCCAGCCGTTAATAAATTTGCTAGGTATTGAACTGGAATTCTCATTTCATCAATGGCAGGGAAAATGTCACTTGGGTCAAGACCACTTCCTTTTCCCTCCACCATATTCATAATTGGGCTTAATGGAGGTACATACCACACCATCGGCAATGTTCTGTACTCAGGATGCAATGGTAAAGCAATTCCATATTCTACGGCCAACTTATAAATCGGAGAATTCTGAGCTGCTTTAATCCAGTCATCAGTAATCCCTTCCTTCTTGGCTTGGTTAATGATTTCAGGATCAAAAGGATCAAGGAAGACACTAAGATGGGATTGGTAAAGCTCCTTTTCGTTTTCGACAGATGCAGCCTGTTCCACTTTATCCGCATCATAAAGTAAAACTCCAATATAGCGAATACGTCCTGTACAGGTTTCACCACAAACCGTTGGCAAGCCTGCTTCAATTCTTGGGAAGCAGAAGGTACATTTCTCTGCCTTTTTCGTTTGCCAGTTAAAATAAACCTTCTTATAAGGACAACCAGTCATACAATACCGCCAGCCTCGACAGGCTTCCTGATCAACTAGTACAATACCGTCCTCATCTCTTTTGTACATGGCACCTGATGGACAGGAAGCAACACAAGAAGGATTTAGGCAATGCTCACAAATTCTTGGAAGATGCATCATAAATGCCTGTTCAAACTCAAGCTTGATTGATTCCTCTATATCCTTCATATTTGGATCTAGCTTTCCTGTCACATGAGCTCCTGCTAAATCATCTTCCCAGTTTGGTCCCCATTTCAGCTCTAAAAAGTCTCCGGTAACCTGTGATTTAGGTCTTGCAACAGGCTGGTGCTTCTTCTGTGGACTATTTGTTAATGTTTCATAATCATAGGTCCATGGCTCATAATAATCATCCATCGTTGGAAGGTCTGGATTGTGGAAAATATTTGCCAGCTTGCTGATTCTGTTACCTGCTTTTAGCTGAAGTTTACCGTTTTTCAGCTTCCAGCCACCTTTATATTTCTCTTGGTTTTCCCATTGGATAGGGTAACCAATTCCTGGCTTAGTTTCTACGTTATTAAACCACATATATTCTGCACCTGGTCGATTTGTCCACGTGTTTTTACATGTCACACTACAGGTATGACAGCCAATACATTTATCTAAATTCATTACCATAGCTACTTGTGCTTTAATCCTCAAGCCAATCCACCTCCTTCAATTTGCGGATGACTACCTTTAGGTCTCTTTGGTTTCCAGTCGGTCCATAATAATTAAATCCATAGCTTAATTGCGCATAGCCACCAATCAAATGAGTTGGTTTTAAATGGATTCTAGTAGGACTATTATGGGTTCCTCCTCTTAAATGTGTAATGGTAGAGCCAGGGGTATTAAGTGTTTTATCCTGTGCATGATACATAAAAGTTGTACCTCTTGGAATTCTGTGACTCACAACTGCTCTAGCAACAACAACTCCATTACGGTTATATACTTCAATCCAGTCATTATCCTTAATTCCGATTTCCTCTGCATCTTGATTGTTCATCCAGACGTTTGGACCGCCACGGAATAATGTTTGCATGGTTAGAGAATCGCCATACATACTATGAATATTCCATTTTCCATGTGGAGTTAAATAACGTAATGTAATTGATTTCCCTTCAGTATCTGGTGCATTCTCATATGCTGCAAAGGCCTGAGTTGGCAATGTTGGCTTAAATACAGGTAAACCTTCACCATACTCTAGCATGATTTCGTGATCAACATAGAAATGCTGACGACCAGACAAGGTTCTAAATGGGATTAATCGCTCAATATTATTGGTAAATGGTGAATAGCGTCGTCCATCTTGGTTATTACCACTAAATACAGGTGTAGAGATAACCTCTTTTGGTTGAGCGGTAATGTCTGCGAAATTAAATCGTTCATTTTGACGGTCTTCTGCTAAGTCCTTTAGCTTCAATCCCGTTTTCTTTTCTTCCGCTTCCCAGGCCTTCATTGCCATTTTTCCGTTTGTGGCACTAGATAGAGTAAGAATTGCTTCCGCTATATTACGATCTGTTTCTAAGCTTGGTAATCCTTTTGCAATACCCTCTTTTTTCACGACACCAATCAATGATTTTAATTGCTCATACTCCTCTTTAGCCGACCAAGAAACACCGTGGGCACCTACTGGGTTCTTTTCTAGCAATGGGCCTAAGGAAATATATTTATCATAGATTTGCGTATAATCTCTTTCCACAATTGCTAGCTTTGGCATGGTTTTACCTGGAATCGCTTCTACTTCACCCTTACGCCAATCCCTTACTTTACCAAATGGCTGAGCTAATTCATCAGGTGAATCGTGTAATAAAGGCATAGTTACCACATCTTTATAGGTGTTAGGTAGAAATGCTTTAGCCATTTCTGAAAAGTCCTTTGCTAATCCTTTAAAAATCTCAAAATCTGACTTCGCTTCCCACGGCGATGCCACAGCAGGATTAAACGGATGGACAAATGGGTGCATATCAGTACTACTTAGATCGTGCTTTTCATACCATGTTGCTGCTGGTAATACAATATCGGAATATAGTGCTGTTCCTGACATTCTAAACTCTAAATTCACTAATAGATCTAGCTTGCCAATTGGAGCTTCCTTTTGCCAGTTAATTTCCTCTGTTTTCAATTCCGGGTTTTCTTCACTTAGTGTTCCGTCCACTGTCCCTAGGAAATGCTTTAAGAAATAATCATGACCTTTACCCGAGCTTGAAATTAAGTTGGCACGCCATACGAAAAGCGTTCGCGGATAATTTACTGGGTGATCAGGATCCTCTACTGCAAATTGCATTTTATTATCCTTTAACTGCTGAACTACATAATCTACCAGCTCTTCATTAGATGATTTTCCAAGCTTTGCTGCTTCTGATTGTAGCTCTATTGAGTTGCGGTTAAATTGTGGATACGATGGCAACCAGCCTAAGCGAGCTGCTAATGCGTTATAATCTGCCGCATGCTCATATCTCGGCTTTTCTACGGTTGCAGCAATTAAGCTACTCATTGGGTGTTCTTCAAACCGCCATTGATCTGTTGCAAAATAGTAATAGGAGGTCGCATTCTGTAATCTTGGTGGCATTGACCAATCTCTCGCAAAGGCGATTGCTTGCCAGCCTTCTGCAGGTCGAACTTTTTCTTGACCAACATAGTGAGCCCAACCCCCACCATTAACTCCTTGTGAGCCAGTTAATAAAACAAGGTTTAAAATGGTTCGGTAGATGGTATCCGCATTATACCAATGGTTAATACCAGCACCCATGATAATCATCGAACGTCCTTTTGTATCAACCGCGTTTTGCGCAAACTCTCTAGCAATTTGAATCACTTGCTTTCGCTCCACACCTGTAAATTGTTCCTGCCATGCAGGTGTATAAGCTTCTAAGTCGTTAAAATCCTTTGGATAGCCTTCTCCAAATCCACGATCTACTCCATAGTTGGCTAACATCATATCGAAGACAGTAGTAACAATTATTTCTTCGCCATTATACTGAAGTTTTTTAATTGGAATGGATCGTTTAATCACATCACGCTTTAGGTCATCAAAATATGGTAGATGAAGGATTTCAATTTGGTCTTCTACACCTAATAAGGAAAGACGTGGTTGATAGGATTTACCGTTCTCATCCTCCATTTTTAAGTTCCAATTACCTTTACCCTCATGACGATGTCCAATACTTCCCTTTGGAATAACAAGCTGGTTCGTTTCCTCATCGATTACCACTGTTTTCCAATCGGCATTTGCTGTATCTAGCCCTAAATCACTAGCTAAAAGAAAACGGTCGGTTACATATGCTTCTCCCGATTTTTTCAGCGTAATCAGATTAGGTAAGTCTGTATATTTTTTTGCATAATCATAAAAATAGTCTGTTTGCTTCTCTACATAAAACTCCTTTAAAATAACATGAGTCATTGCTTGTGCCAATGCTCCGTCTGAGCCAGGATTTGCAGCTAACCAGGTATCTGCAAATTTAACCGATTCAGCGTAATCTGGACTAACAGATACCACCTTTGTTCCTTTATAGCGAACTTCAGTCATAAAATGAGCATCTGGTGTTCTAGTTAATGGTACATTGGAGCCCCACATCATTAAATAGCCTGCATTATACCAATCACTACTTTCTGGCACATCAGTCTGTTCTCCCCAAATCTGTGGAGATGCAGGTGGTAAATCAGCGTACCAGTCATAAAAGCTTAGCATTGGCGAACCCACTAAGGATAAAAACCTTGATCCAGCTGCATAACTAACCATCGACATTGCTGGTATTGGTGTAAAGCCTGCAATTCGGTCAGGTCCATAGGTTTGAATGGTATAAATCATTTGTGCAGAAATAATTTGGTTAACCTCTTCCCAAGATGCACGGACTAAGCCACCCTTACCTCTAGCTTCTTTATATTCCTTTGATTTTTCTGGATTCTCGACAATACTTTTCCAAGCTTCAATTGGATCACTTGTCTTTTGTAGTGCTTCTCTCCAATACTTTAGTAATACCCCTCTAACGTATGGGAACTTTACACGTAATGGACTATAGCTATACCAAGAAAAAGAAGCTCCTCTTGGACATCCCCTTGGCTCATACTCTGGCATATCAGGACCTGTGGTTGGATAATCAGTTGCTTGGTTTTCCCAAGTAATAATTCCATCCTTCACAAAGACATTCCAGCTACAAGACCCCGTACAGTTCACTCCATGTGTAGTTCGTACTACTTTATCATGCTGCCATCTCTGGCGGTACAGTTTTTCCCATTCACGATCTTTTGGAGAAAGTTCACTCCAGCCATCCGAATACGTCTCTAATGGTTTAAAAAAACGCAGCTTCTTTCCTAAAGGTGAGAGCCTTTTTTTCAATTGTTTCCCCTCCCTAATTTATTTCAATGTTATGTAAGCGTTTAATTTTCTCTTATTTCTATTACATCGTATTTTGACGTTGATGAATATCAGGGAACTCCCCCCTTTTTAATCTAGAAATCCCCCTATTTTCAAAAAGACTGAGAAATGCTGAAAATTCTGCTAATACAAAAAAAGAACCCCTAAAAAGGGATTCTAATTTATTGTGATATAAATAGATTCAATTCAATTAATTACCTTTTCCATACGCTTTCATTAAAATATAAGAAACAAATATTGCAATAATCGCTAAACCTACATATACTAAAAATCCTTTGGCATAACCTTCAATACCAAATAGATCAATCGATAAACCAAGTAGTGGAGGAACTGCAAATCCACCAAAGGCTCCTAAACCTCCTACCCAGCCACTTGCACCACCCGGGGCTTTGGGTACGTATTTAGGTACCAGTTTAAATACAGCCGCATTTGCTATTCCCATTCCAACCGCTAAAATAACCTCTCCTAATAACGCAACTATAAAGCTTTTAGTATAAACTAAGATAAGCGCCCCAATTAAGACGATGAAATAGCTAACAATCGCTGTTTTTTCCCCACCAAATTGATCGCTAATTTTACCACCATAAACTCGAATAAATGCAGCAAATAAGGAAAAGCCCAAAGCCATTAAAAGTCCTGACTCCCATACTCCTATTCCATGATACTGAACCCAATAGGTAGGAAACCAGCCTGTTAAAGCAAGAAATCCTCCAAACGAAGTAAAATATAAGGCAACTAAGCCCCAGGTTCCTGGTATTTTAGCCGAAATCATGAGAGATTCCTTTATCTTACCTGAAGGAAAAAGCTCTTGCCCTAATTCCTTTGAAGCTCGGATTGATTCTTCTTTGTCTACTCCTTTATTCATTAACTGAAAGTAGTACGCATCCTGCGAAAACAACCAGTAGATAATGGTGCCAATCAATAAAAAGAAAAACCAAGCTGCATAGGAACTAGGTAATCCTAAAAATTTTAAGGCAAAAGGCAAAATCATTCCAAATAGTCCAGGTGCAGCATTACCTAAGCCTGCAAAAGTACCTAATGCAGCTCCTTGCTTTTCTTGAGGAAACCAATAGGAGGTTTGTGGAACACCTACAGAAAATGTTGCTATCCCACTTCCACTTAGCAATCCAAAAAAGATGATTAAGGGATACATTTTCATAGTTAAGCCTTCAGGATAGTAAAGAAAAAGGATTGTTGTTAATCCAGCCATCCCTATAATAGAAAGGCTTAATAGGGTTAATAATGGTTTTTTGCCTCCTATTTTATCAACCCAGGCACCAAAGGGAATTCGTAATAAAGAGCCCGTTAAATTAGGGGCTGCGATCAGCAATCCTAATAATATGCCTGGCATATTCAATATTTCATTAAAATTAAACGCCACTGGGCCATATAAAGAAACCGCAGCAAATCCAATAAAATAACCAAAAGTTGCCATACTTAATCCTACTCTTGAATTCCCTTTTAATTGGTACTTAAATTTTAGACCTTCGCTATTATCCATCTGACTCCCTCCTTTTTCTTTATTATCCTATTTTCCCCTTGTACTTTGCTAGTTTTAAGCTTTCACTTCTGCACCTTTACGAGCATACCAGTACCAAATAATATAAAGACTAATCATATAATAAACGATTAAGATGTAAATCGCTGTATTTCCATACCATCCGAATAGCTTTGGCACTAAGAAAGCACCATATGCTGCAATCGCGGAACTAAAACCAACCACTGCTGAAGATTCCTTTCGATCATTAAAGGCAAACGGAATCATTCTAAATATCGCTCCATTTGCTATTCCAGTCGTCGTAAATAAAATTAAAAACATGATAAAGTACCCAGTAAAGCTATTGGCATTGATATAGAAAATTACTCCTAAGCTTGCAATAATCATTACAATCGTATCAACAAAGGCAACCTTCGCTCCTCCCATACGATCTGCTAGCATGCCTCCTACAGGTCTTATTAATGCTCCAATTAATGGGCCTAAAAAGGCAAATTGCAATGCATTAACCTCAGGAAATTGAGATTTAATTAATAGTGGAAAGGCAGCACCATAGCCAATAAAAGAGCCAAAAGACATGGTATAAAGAATCGTTAATAGATACATATGCTTTCGCTTAAAAATAACTAATTGCTCAGAAACAGACGCTTTTGCAGTTGCTAAGTTATTCATTCCGAAATAAGCAGCAATAATCATAATAAGAATTGGAATAACCCAGATAAATGCTCCATTTTGTAGCCATACCTGCTTTGTAACTTCTCCTTCAGTCCATACCTGTGGTTCTCCTGCGATTCCTCCAAATAATCCAATCGATATCACGAAAGGAATAACAAACTGCGCTAAACTAACTCCAACATTACCAAGGCCTCCATTCAATCCCAACGCAGTTCCTTGCTTACTTTTTGGGAAGAAAAAACCAATATTAGACATAGACGATGCAAAATTACCGCCACCTAAACCCGTTAAAACTGCAATAAAAGCCATTGTAGAATAAGAAGTGTTTGGGTCTTGAATTGCCATTCCTAACCAAACTGCAGGAATTAGCAATGAAGCAGTACTAATAATCGTCCAATTCCTACCACCGAATACTGGAACCAAAAAAGAATAAAAAATTCTTAAGGTGGCACCACTTAAACCTGGTAATGCAGCTAAAGAAAATAGCTGTTCTCGTGTAAATTGAAAACCGATATTATTCAAATTTAAAGCTAAGATTGACCACATTTGCCAAACTGAAAACGCTAATATTAATGCTGGAATTGAAATCCATAGGTTTCTATTGGCAATTTTTTTCCCTTTCTTTTCCCAGAATTCTTCATTCTCTGGGTTCCAATCCGTTAATAAGTAACTCATTTTTTACCCCCCTCAAAAATAAACCCTTTTTAATCTCCCTTATATATCTTGAAAACGATTACAGTTTTCACCTTAATTCTACTAATTGGATCAATGGCATCCTATCAGGGAACTCCCTCATTTTCACTTGCATTTCTCCCTATTTTTTTAAGTTGTTCATAAAATGGCCCCTAATCAGCGATTAAGAGCCTTTTATATAAAAGCTTATTGTTTATTTTTACTTAGTTTAAAGGAACGTAAAAAGTTAAGACTTCGATAGCTGATATATCTTCGTTTTAGATACTCAAGTGGTAAGCTCCATAGGTGAACTAATCTCGTAAATGGCCACATGGCAAAAAGTAAAAATGCTAGTAACACGTGAATTTGAAAGCTAAGTGGAACGGTTACCATTAATTCTGGATTTGGCGAAAATGTAAAGAGGCTTCGAAACCACGGGCCAATTGTGCTTCGATAATCAAACTCACCAACCAAAAAGTTTCGAATCACCGTTACATATACCCCTTGAAAAACAACAAGAAATAAGACAATTATAGTAATCCAATCGACCCGTTCTGTAAAAAGTCGAACTCTAGAAACTGTCATTCGTCTAATGATTAATATGACTAAACCCACTAGAGCAAGAACTCCAACTAATCCCCCAATATACACGGCACCAAAATGATAAAGCTCATCAGGGACCATTAATAATTCATACATCCATTTTGGGATTAATACTCCCGCTACATGGCCAAAAAAAGCAAAAATAATCCCGTAATGAAACAATGGACTTCCCCATCGTAATAGACGTTTTTCCATAATCTCGCTTGATTTTGCAGACCATCCAATTTGATCGGTATTGTAGCGATAAATATGTCCTAGAACAAAAATGGTTAATGTGATATACGGGAAGATGACCCATAGGAATTGATCCATTAAACTCAAATTCATATGACACCTCCGGTCAACTCTTGTTGTGCCGTGCTATGAATGGTCTCCATCACTGCACTTATAACATCTTGATAGGGGCTATTCATTTGCACTAAGGATTCAGAAAGCTTTTCGATATTTGGTAATTGCTCTATTAACAATGCCTCAGCCTCTTGCTCCCCAAAAGCGGAGGCAAATTCCAACAAGACAGGTAGAAAATCGGGTAGTTCCCTTGAGTTAAGATTTAGACCTGCTTTTGTATACGCTTCTTTTAATGCTAGAAGTGCCTGGCCCCTTTCTTGTTGATCCTTATATTGATAATAAGTGATATGAAGGGTAGAGGTATTATTAAAATCAAAGGTTTGTACATAATTTTCTGCGATCTGATGAACAGGATTATTCTTTAGATAATCCTGAAAACGATCAAGCCTATTTTTTATTGGCTTATCTAAAAGAGAAAGTGCTTTTTCCCACTCCTTATTTCTAACCCATTCCTCCTCTGGGTACTGAAGGAGCTGAGAAAAAAGTTTATAGTCCATTCTTTCCTTTTTCATTTACGATCCCTCATTTCAACAATTAGTGGGTGTCCAAAGCTAAATCGTCTACAGTGTTACAGGTTTCACAGCCTTCTAGGAAAGGAATTCCTGCCACCCCTTGCTCCTCCTGTAAATTCTTTGTATTTTCCCGATGAGAGGTAGGAATAACAAAACGATCAGAATATTTGGCAATGGCTAATAAACGATACATTTCTTGCATTTGTCGATCGGTAAAGTTTACCGCCTCTAATAACTGATCATCCGGCTCTTGCCCAATATTTAATCCCCGCATATACTGACGCATTGCTACCATTTTCTTTAGCACGTTACGAATTACCTCCGTATCGCCAGCAGTCAGTAAGTTAGCAAGATATTCTACCGGTATTCTTAATTTATCTATGCTTGGGAAAAGAACATTGGCATCGGTTTCACTTCGATTCTCTTCTAATCCATTCATTAAAGGGCTTAATGGTGGAACATACCAAACCATTGGTAAAGTCCTAAATTCAGGATGTAATGGTAGCGCTACTTTATACTCCACTGCCAACTTATAAACAGGAGAACGTTTTGCTGCTTCTAGCCAATCCTCAGGAATACCATCATGTCTAGCTTCTTCAATTACTTCAGGATCATTTGGATCAAGGAACATGTTTAACTGGGCTTCATAGAGCTTTTTATCATCAATTATGGAAGCTACTTCTTTAATTTTGTCGGAATCATAAAGAATAATCCCAATATAACGTAGACGACCAACACAGGTTTCTGAACAAACCGTAGGTAAGCCTGCCTCAATTCTTGGATAGCAGAAGGTGCATTTTTCTGCCTTTTGCGTATTCCAATTGAAGTAAGTTTTCTTGTATGGACATCCTGACATACAAAATCTCCAGCTTCTGCATGCATCTTGATCAACTAAGACGATTCCATCCTCTTCTCTTTTATAAATAGCTCCTGACGGGCATGAGGCTAAGCAGGAAGGATTAATGCAGTGCTCACAAATTCTAGGAAGATGCATCATAAACGCTTGTTCAAATTCAAATTTTATTTTTTCTTCAATTCCTCGCAGATTTGGATCCCTTAAACCGGTAACATGTACTCCCGCTAAGTCATCCTCCCAGTTAGGACCCCACTCTAATTCCATGAATTCCCCTGTCAACAAAGACTTAGGCCTTGCAATGGGTTGATGCTTTTGCAATCGACTCTTTGTCAGCTCTTCGTAATCATAAGTCCATGGCTCATAGTAATCATCAATCGGAGTGACATTCGGGTTATAAAAGATCTGTGTCAGCTTTGACATTCGTCCCCCAGCCTTTAATTCAAGGCGATTATCGTTTACATCCCATCCCCCTTTATTAATATCTTGGTTTTCCCATTCCTTCGGATAACCTATTCCTGGCTTTGTTTCTACGTTATTCCACCACATGTATTCTGCGCCCTTACGATTGGTCCAAACATTATTACAGGTAACACTACATGTGTGACAACCAATACATTTATCTAAATTCATTACCATCGCAAAATGTGCTTTAATCGTCAAGCCATGATACCTCCTCGAGCCGTCGAATTACCACTTTGTCATCCCTTTGTGTTCCAATTGTTCCATAATAATTAAAGCCATAGCTTAGCTGTGCATAGCCACCAATCATATGTGTTGGCTTCACATGTACACGGGTAGTACTATTATGCGAGCCACTACGGTTCCCAGTTGTTGGAGAGCCAGGAATGTTAATGGTTCGATCCTGAGCATGGTACATAAAGGCAACCCCTCTTGGTAATCGATGACTAACTACCGCTCTAGCTGTTACCACTCCATAGCGATTGTACATTTCAATCCATTCATTATCTTTAATTCCCACTTCCTCAGCATCCTTATTGTTTAACCAAACATGCGGACCCCCTCGGAATAAGGTGAGCATCGTCAAATTATCATAATAGGTTGTATGATAAGACCATTTATGATGAGGAGTTAAATATTTAAGAGTAATCTCTTTCCCATCTGTAACAGGTCTATTATCGTAATCATAAAACGGCTTTAATGGTAATGCTGGCTTATACAGTGGAAGATTCTCCCCAAATTCAAGAATCATTTCATGATCTAAGTAGAAATGTTGTCTTCCTGTTAAAGTACGCCATGGTATATTCCTTTCAACATTTACCGTAAAGGGAGAATATCTACGCTCTCCACTAACATTTCCACTAAAAATGGCCGTAGTTAAGACTTTTCTTGGCTGAGTACTAATATCGAAGAAGGAGAATCGTTCTTCTGCTCTCTCCCTAGCCATATCCGATAAAGAGATGCCAGACTTTTTCTCTAATGCTTCCCAGGACTTCATTGCTAAAGATCCATTTGTTGCACTAGATAGCATTAATATCGCTTCGGCAACATCACGGTCTGAATAGATGCTTGGATAGTTGGTATATTCTTCACTTTTACTTGTACCAAGTACATTTTGTAAATGCTCATACTCCTCCTTAGCCTTCCATGCTAAGCCATGCCCACCAATGGATTCTGCAACAAGTGGTCCTAAGCTAATCATTTTTTCATAGACCTTTGTGTAATCTCTTTCTACTAAATGAATCCTTGGTAAATTAAAGCCCGGAACCGGCTCTACTTCTCCATTTTTCCAGTCTGGAATTTTGCCATATGGAGTAGCAATTTCATCTGGTGAGTCATGAAGCAATGGTGTCGTCACTATATCCGTATGTTTAGTTGGCATATACTTTTTAGCAAGCTCTGAAATTGTCTTTGCTAAATCTCTAAAAATATCCCAATCCGGTTTTGCCTCCCATGGTGGGGAGATTGCAGGATTGAACGGATGGACAAATGGATGCATATCCGTACTACTCAAGTCATATTTTTCATACCAGGTTGCGGCTGGTAGGATAATATCGGAATAAAGCGGAGTACCTGCCATTCGAAAATCTAAATCAACGACTAAGTCAATTTTTCCTTCAGGGGTTTGATCTCTCCACTTTACTTCTGTGGTTCTTAGCTCAGGATTTTCTTCACCTAACAATCCACTATGTGTTCCAAGGATATGCTTTAGGAAAAATTCATGACCTTTTCCAGAGCTTTGAAGAAGATTGGAACGCCAAAGCATCAGTACCTTAGGAAAATTCTTAGGATCATCTGGATCTTCAATGGCAAACTTTAATTTACCTTGCTTTAATTGATCCACCACATATTGAATTACAGAATCCTTGGAGTCAGCTCCCGTCTTCATCGCCTGCTCATATATTCCTAATGAGTTTTGATCAAATTGAGGATAGGAAGGAAGCCAGCCTAGACGAGCAGAAAGTGCATTATAATCCGCTGGATGCTGATAACGAGCTTTTTTAGCTAATGGCGAAACCAGCTCATCCATTGGAACCTCTTCATATTTCCATTGATCCGTTGCAAAATACCAATACGAGGTTCCATTCTGTAAGCGCGGTGGACCACCCCAGTCACGAGCCATTGCTACTGCTCCCCAGCCTTCATATGGCCTTACCTTTTCTTGGCCAACATAATGAGCCCAGCCACCACCATTTACTCCCTGAGAACCAGTAAGTAAAACTAAATTTAAAATGGCACGATAGATTAAATCAGAATGGTACCAATGATTGATTCCAGCACCCATAATTATCATGGAGCGACCATTAGTATCTACCGCGTTCTGAGCAAATTCTCTTGCGATTTGGGCAACTTGCTTTCGATCTACCCCAGTAATGGTTTCTTGCCATGCTGGTGTGTATGGCTTTGGATCATTATAATCCACTGGATAATCTCCTGATAAACCACGGTTGATTCCCATTTGCGCAAGTAATAGATCAAATACAGTCGTAACATAGATGGTGTTGCCATTTTGGTCAATTTTTTTTGTGGGAACTGCACGCCTAAAGATCTCCTTTTTGCCTTCCTCAAAATATGGGAAAGCAACCATCGTCTCTTCATCATGTTGGTTCAAAAGGGTAATTCGCGGATTAATATTGGTAATGCCATTCGCTTCATCTTCCGGTTGAAGATTCCATTTGCTATTTCCATCCCAACGATGCCCTACACTACCATTGGGTACTACATAGTTGTTAGAGCTTTCATCAAGTACCACGGTTTTCCATTCTGCCTTATTTAACGGATAACCTAAATCACTTGCAACAAGAAAACGGCCTGCCACAAAATGATCCTCCCATTTTTCTAAGGTGATTAAAAACGGTAGGTCCGTAAATTTTTTAACATATTCATTAAAATATGGTGTTTCTTTATCCACATAGAATTCCTTTAAGATAACATGGGTCATGGCCATTCCTAATGCGGCATCTGATCCGGGATTTGCTGCTAACCAATGGTCTGCAAACTTTACATATTCAGAATAATCAGGGCTAACACTGACTACTTTAGTACCCCGATAGCGTGCTTCGACCATAAAGTGAGCATCTGGTGTCCTCGTTTGTGGCACATTAGAGCCCCAAATTAAAAGGTACCCTGCATTATACCAGTCACTACTTTCTGGTACATCGGTTTGTTCTCCCCAGATTTGGGGGGAAGATGGTGGAAGGTCAGCATACCAGTCATAAAAGCTTAATAATGGCGCTCCAATTAAATTTAAAAATCTCGCACCTGCCGCATGACTAACCATGGACATGGCAGGGATTGGTGAAAAACCAACAACACGATCAGGCCCAAATTCTTGTATTGTATACAGTAATGAAGCAGAAATCATTTTATTTACTTCATCCCAGGTTGCTCTTACAAAGCCCCCTTTTCCTCTAGCTGCCTTATATTCCTTTGTTTTTTCAGGATCACTTTGAATGTTTTTCCAAGCTTCGATGGGATTATTATCCGCTTTTTTGAGCTCTTCACGCCAAAAATTTAACAAGACACCTCGGATATATGGATATTTAATTCTTAATGGGCTGTAGGTATACCAAGAAAATGATGCTCCTCTTGGACAACCTCTTGGTTCAAATTCAGGCATATCCGGACCAGTAGAAGGATAATCTAGAAACTGATTTTCCCAAGTGATAATTCCATCCTTCACAAAAACCTTCCAACTACAGGACCCAGTACAGTTTACCCCATGCGTGGTTCGGACAAATTTGTCGTATTGCCAACGTCTACGATAGACCTTCTCGGCATTTCGATCATATGGAGTCAATTCACTCCATCCATCCTTTGAAACTAGTTTTTCATGTTGAAAATATTTCAGTTTCTTTAATAAGGGGGCGATTTTTCTTTTTGTCATGCACAATACTCCTTTATTGGTAAAAAATATACACTTTTTGTTTAGTATTGATTTCCAAGGAAGAAAATATGTTATTTTTTTATAAGGGCAAAAAAATACCCCCACGACTTTGATTTTCGCAGGGGTATTTCACATTTTATTAAATGCTCATTACTCTGTTTATGCCTTTTTCTCCTTCTTTGTTGAAAAAGACCAACCAAATTTCAATCCAAAAACAAACCAAGCAAAACCAAAAAGCCCAAGAGCGAATATGGTGTCTCCAATCATTCTTAACCAGACAAAGGTTTGAACAATGTCCTGTTGTAGGAAATCAGCAGATCTTGCATACCACATCCCATGTTCCACACTAGCCCATGTTTGCATAAATCCAACAGGCAGTATACTTAAGAGTACTTGAAGTGCTAAACCAATATTCATTGCCCAAAAAGAATATTTAAGGATCTTTGTTTTCCAGATATGGCGAACATCTAATCCTTTCAAACTAAATAATAGTAACCCTAATCCAAGCATTCCATATACACCAAACAATGCAGTATGGGCGTGTACAGGGGTAGTATTTAGTCCTTGCATATAATATAAGGCGATTGGTGGATTAATGAAGAATCCAAACAATCCAGCCCCAACCAGATTCCAAAAAGCTACTGCGATAAAGAAATAGATAGGCCACTTATATTCCCTTACCCATGGTCTAACATGTGCTAAGGAATAATTTTCGTATGCTTCAAAACCTATTAATACAAGCGGTACAACCTCTAATGCACTAAAAACAGCTCCCAATGCCAGAACACCAATTGGGGTACCACTGAAATATAGGTGATGAAACGTTCCTATTATTCCACCAAACAGAAAAATAGTAGTAGAAAATAATACGGTTTTATTCGCGGTAGAGTTTCTTAATAATCCCATTCTGGTAAACAAAAATGCAATTACAACTGTAGCGAATACTTCGAAAAAGCCTTCAACCCAAAGATGAACAACCCACCACCGCCAATATTCAGCAATAGAAAGATGAGTTTGTTGTCCCCACATTAATCCCGGTATATAAAAAGCTGGGATAGCCGCCGAGGCGATAAAAAACAAAATTAGCAAGCTGCGATTCTCACTCTTCTTCTTTAATGCTGGCCAAATTGCTCTGCCCATGAGGAAAAGCCATAAAAAGAGACCAATTAATAAGAAGATTTGCCAGAATCGCCCTAAATCAACATATTCATAGCCTTGGTGTCCAAACCAAAAGTTAGCCAGATTACTTAGCGATTTTCCTTGAACAGCAATCCATTGTCCTGCCATTGAACCGATGACAATAATGAGCAAGGAAACGAAAATAAAATTAACCCCTGCTCTTTGCATTTTTGGCTCATGACCAGATACAGCTGGAGCAATAAATAGTCCTGTTGCTAGCCAAGCCGTAGCAATCCAAAAGATCGCTAGTTGAGTATGCCATGTACGCGCAACAGAATAGGGTAATATCTTATCCAATGGAAATCCATAAAAAGCGGATCCTTCTACCGCATAATGTGCTGTAATCGCTCCTAGTCCGACTTGGGCAATGACAAGTGCCGTGACCACCCAAAAGTATTTTAATGTCGCTTTCATGGAAGGGGTTGGCTCTAAAGTAATCAACGGATCACTTTCCGGAAACTTTTCCTTATCATGTTTTTGTGAAGCATAATACCATGCTAATGCACCAGTGCCTGCTAATAAAAGTACAAAGCTAACGACCGACCAAACAATGGTTTCTCCATTGGGCTTGTTTTCAATTAAATCCTCTGGTGGCCAGTTCGTTGTATACGTAATATCGTCATTAGGACGATTCGTTGCTGTGGCCCATGATGCCCAGAAGAAAAAGGCATTCATTTTTCTCATTCGTTCTGGATCATTAATAGTATCGGTAGGTATTGCATAGTCCTCCCGTAAATCTGCGAGTTGTGGATCATTTCCAAATAGCGAAGCATAGTAAGCGCTATTCTTCGCTATTGCTTGTGCACGAACAGTCGAAATCACAATATCTCCCGTGTTAGGTTGGTAAGTATTAGTTCGAATTTCCGTCTTTAATCTTGCTCTTAAAGCTGCTTGCTTTTCTAAGTCAAGCTGATCATAATTTCTCCCATCTGATTCTTGTGCCCATTGATCTAGAATAAACACTAATTCACGATGTAGCCAATCGGCTGTCCAGTCCGGAGCAACATAGGCACCATGTCCCCAGACACTTCCTAGCTCTTGACCTCCAATGGATTGCCAAACATTTTGTCCATCTAAAATATCTTATTTGATGAAGAGGACCGTTCCATCCGTAGTAACAACTCGTTCTGGAATTGGTGGTTTTTCTTGATAGATTTTTCCTCCATAGAAACCAAGGACTGCGAAGGAAAGAATAAGTACCAATGCAAGACTTGTCCATAGTTTTTTATAAGTCATGTTCCTGCCTCCTATTTTTATACATGAAGAGATACTATAGTATTTGGTAAAAATAGGTTTATTTATACAAAATAATCTTCTCGATAAAAAAAAGCACCTTGCTTTTAAGCTAGGTACTGAGATCATTCTATTTAAACTATGAAATTAATAAATTACTCCTCTAGCTCTAGTAATCCTTTTTTAATCGCAAATTTAACAAGCTGAGGACGGGTTGTAAGTTGGAGCTTTTCCATAATTTTTGCTTTATGGTTTTCTACAGTTTTAACACTAATAATCAGTTTGTCTCCAATCTCTTTATTGGAGTAACCCATAGCAACAAGAGATAATACTTCTTTTTCTCTAGGAGATAATAGGTCTAGAGAATCTTTTTCCTCATTTTCAGCAAAATTTAAATATCCCTCTATCAATCTTTTGGTTGCATTTGGATATAAATAGGCGTCACCCTTATAGACCATTCGAATTGCTTTTAACAATTCCTCTCCTGGTGCACTTTTTAAAATATATCCTGATGCACCTGCTTTTAACCCTTTAAAAAGATATTCATGGTCATCATGCATCGTTAAAATAAGAATTTGAAATTGGTTATTTAGCTTCTTCAATTCTGAAGTAGCAGAAAAGCCATCCTTACCATGAGGCATACTTAAATCCATCAAAATCACATTTGGTTTTAATTCTATGGCTTTTTGAATTCCTTCATTTCCATCAGCAGCTTCTCCAATAACCTCCATATCTTTCTGGGCATTGATGAGCATTTTTAAACCTGAACGAACAATGGCATGGTCATCAATTAGCAGAATTTGAATGGTATTCATTTTAAATCCCCTCCTTTACTTGATATTCGAGGAATTTTAACTTCGATTTCTGTGCCTTTACCAAGCTCTGATGTAATATGGAAGGTTCCATTGAGCATAGATGACCTCTCTTCCATACTATAAAGACCCACCCCTTGATTATTTGCATCTAAACCATTAATCATAAAGCCTTTTCCATAATCAGTAACCTTTAAAATGACTTCTTCTTCCCTCTTTGTTAACATTAAATCAATGCGTTCTGTATCTGCATATTTTGCAGCATTGGTCAAAGCTTCTTGACAAATCCGATACAATGCCGTTTCGATATTCGATGATAATCTCTCTTTATCACCACTAAAATCAAAGTTGATTTGGATACCAAAGGTTTCTCCAAAGGTTTTGATATATGATTTGATTGCTGCAACTAATCCCAAATCATCAAGTGCTGAAGGCCTTAATTCGACGGATAAATGACGAATTTCTTCCAAAATTTGTTTTGTGGTCTTCCTTAAATTATCAACATGGAGCTTAGTCTCTTCATTTTCTAAAAATGGATTTAAATACTCTAGCCCTAATAATACACTAAAAATGGACTGTCCAATTCCATCATGTAATTCTCGTGATAATCGCTTTCTTTCTTCTTCTTGGCCTTTAAGAATAGAGGTCGTAATCATATTTTGAATTAGATGCCGTTCATTTTTACGATATTCATCTAGACTGCGGATAGAGATAATCGTTAACGGTTTTTTTTCTGGGCCAATGAAGGTTGAGGTACTAACAGATACTGGTATTTTATCCTGCGTTTTATTTAATAAATTCAGTTCATAATAGGTTACTTTTTCGTCATGCAAAAAGCATTGATCATAATCACAAATTTGGAAATGTCCATGAGTATCGCGGCATATATTACAAAAGAGATGAGGAAGCAGTTCCTCTCCAAGAAGTTCCTTGGCAGTCTGATTCATTTCGATTATCTTTTTATTTTCATCTAAGATAAGTATGCCATCTGATACATGACGAAACATTGTGATTAATTGCTCACGCTCTGTTTTTAATTCGTCCTGTTGACGAAAAATAATATAGAATAAAATTGAAGAGAAAATAAATGACGCGATAAACAAAATGGAATATTTAACAGTATCCGCCATCTGAAACATCTGTATAGAAAAAACAAAGATTACAAATCCCAATGAGATTATTGTTGAGCGAATCACTTGGTCAATAAGTTGTCTTTTTTTCATCACTTTCACTTTGAATCACCTACTTAAACTCCATTTTAAATCCATTCATATTTACACAACATATTTATATTGTTAAACTTAATTATATTAGAAAAGGTTAGATTCTGCCATGAACTTTTGGAAGAATCTTAGCTGCACTTATTTCAACAAAGAAGGTATCGCCTTCTTTTTATTAGAAAAGATTAGATTCTGCCATGAACTTTTGGCAGAAACTTAAGTTTATACGGGAGGCTTAGGTTAAAAATGAAGTTAATATTGCCTAAAGAACACGGGGCGTGGGCTATGTGGATTGCCCCATTTATCATAGGTATTGGGATAACAAATTTTCACTGGTTGCATCTTCTATTATTCGTAAGTATCTTTTTTGTTTATATTGCAATTTCTCCATTTTTACAGGGATTTAGGCGATCATCTGAGAGGATAAAGTCTTGGAAGCTTTCTTTGACTTATTTAGGTATTGCCTTACTTTTTGGGATTCCTATTATCTTTTATTTTCCTAAAATACTTTTTATCCCAATTCTTGTTGCTCCATTATTCCTAGTTACCCTTTATTTTGTGATTACTAAAAATGAAAGAGCTTTATTCAATGATTTTATAGGCATTGCTGCTTTAAATAGTACTTTGTTTGCTTCCTATTCTATAGCTACACTACAATTTGATTTAAAAAGTGGTTTATTATGGATCTTGCAAATTGCATTATTCTTTGGCTCAGCGCTATATGTAAAAACGTTGATTCGTGAAAGAGAGAGCAAAATTTTCAAATGGATTACAAATATATATATGCTTTTACTACCAATTATAGCTTTTCTCTTTTTTGGTCCATTTGCAATGATAGCTTATCTATTTAGCACCTTTAGAAGTCTTATAACACCATTTGGTGCTGTTTTAAGTCCAAAAAAGGTGGGTATTATAGAAATCGTCAATACTTCTTGGTTTATCGTTTGGACGATTATTGCTTTCTCCTAAATTTTCGGTACATGTAAGTAGAGGAGTGGTTCTTATGCAAGAGCTGTTTACAAAGGATATTTTACGAAATCGGATTTTTGAGAAGCGAAAGATGGCTGATCAACAAGAAGAACTGAAGAATAGCTCTAAGATTATTGAATACTTATTAGAGTCAACGAATTATTATAGAGCCAAGCACATCATGACCTATCTTAGCTATCCACATGAAGTGAGAACCGATGAATTAGTAATAAAATCTCTAAATCTTAAAAAGAAGGTTTCGATCCCTGTCTGTATTAAAGAAACAAAAGATTTAATGCCTAGTCAAATTGGCAGTTTATCAGAAGTAGAGAATGGTTTCTTTGGACTTAGAGAACCAAAAAAAGAATATATTACAGAGACTTTAGTAGAAGAGCTCGATCTTATACTTATTCCTGGGTTGGTCTTTGATCGTGAAGGAAATCGTATTGGTCATGGTGCGGGATACTATGATAATTTTTTAAAAAGGATTCCTTCTTCAGTTCCTAAGATCGCTTTAGCCTTTCAATATCAAATCGTTAAAGAACATTGGAGATTTGATTCTTGGGACGTACCAATGGATGGTATTATTACGGAGAACGGTTGGATTTTTAAAAACTTCTAAGGAGATTCATAGATGGAAAAAAAACAGCTTAAAACGAATATCATTAATATTATTCCTTTGCTTTCTGAGCTATCGGATCAAAATAAAGATTTAATTAAAAATGCACTGATTGAAAAAAGACTTTCTAAGGGTTCCATTTTATTTCAGGAGAACGATCCAGCGGATGCGGTCTGGTTTTTGCGAGAGGGAAAGGTTCGTTTAAGTAAATCCTCTCCAGATGGCAAAGAATTAGTGCTTAACATCCGTAAGGCGGGTGATTTATTTGCTGAGGTCGCTCTATTTCGAAAAACAGTCTATCCTGCCACTGCTGAAATGATGGAGGATGGTGAGGTCGTCCTGATTCGAAACCAAGAATTAGAAAAAATTGTAATGCAATATCCTGAGGTAGGAATAAGTATTATTCAGATCATGGGGGAGCGATTACATTTAGCTCAATCTAAATTAAGAGATGTAGCTCTTTACGGAAAATTAGGTGCTTTATCTGCTACCCTTCTTCGTTTAGCGAAAGAATATGGTGTAGAAACCAATGATGGAATAACGATTGATTTAAATCTAACCCATCAAGAGCTCGCTAATTTCATTGGCGCAGCAAGAGAAAACGTCAACCGCATGATGTCTACCTTGGAAAAGGCCAACATTCTTACAATGAAAAAAGGGGTTGTTTGTATTAAAGATACAGAAGGACTAAAGGGGTATATTAGCCTTTCTTAAAGACAAATAGGCTGCAGTACAAGAATTGGAGGTTCTCCATTTGTAGCGCAGCCTATTTTTTATTAACCATCTAAAGATTTAAATTAAATAATTCCTTTTTCCTTTAGTGCTTGATATGCAGCATCCGCATTTTCATCTTTTACTTGATATTCCAGCTTATCTCCTTCAATTACCTTTGCACAGCGTCCACCAAAAGGCTTTAATGCGTCTTTAATTTCTTTAATGTCTACTGATAATTTTAGCTCATAATTTACTTTCACTTCTGTTCCCCCTATCATATCACCATACATTAATCTTTAATCAATTGAACCAAACCACTGTATAACTTACCTACCAAGCTGTTTTTTTGCTTCTTCTGTCATCATATTGGGATTCCAAGCAGGCTCCCAGACTAAATCCACCTTCACTTCTTTCACATCAGGAATAGACTTTACTGCTGATTCGGCACCTGCTGTGATACTTCCATGAAGTGGACAACCTGGTGTAGTCAACGTCATTTTCACATAAACATCATTATTTTCTGTGACTTGTATATCATAGATTAATCCTAAGTCTACTACATTCAATCCTAATTCGGGATCATAAACCTGTCTTAGTATCTCTCTTACTTTTTCGACATTAATCATTCAATCTCCTCCTATGCTTTAAACACTCTAAGAATCAAATAACCATAGTAAACTGCCCCTAAGGTATATATGGTGTTACTCAACCAAATAAATGAAATAAAGTGTAACCCTATTCCCAAACCATTTCCAATTAATCCAATAAAGAGAAGTGAAAAAGCAATTTTTCCTTTCTTCTCACTTACTAAATCTTTCAGCATTGGTACAGGTTCTTTTCCTACTTTATCACTATATTTATCTGTCCAATATAAAAACGGAACGATTTTATATAAATACCCCAAAATACTAAACCCAATCCATCCCATAATAAAGAAATAAGCAAACGGAAGAAGAATACTCATTCCAAGAAACATATATAAAATAATCGCTAAACCGATTATGAATAAACTCCCATATACTGCATAAACGGCAACCTGAAATCCTATATCTAATGTTGACTTCATTTTGTGCTTCATAATTTCACTCATTTGATAACTAAATAATACAAAACCTATTACTATAAATAGGGCTCCTATCCAATTAAAAAAAGGAATGTGCGAAAAAATCCCTACTACCAACAAAATAATCCCAAGCTGTATTCCAGAATATATCCATTTACTAAATTTCTCAGAATAACCATGTGCTAATGAAAACATCGGTGCCATCTTATAAGAAAATCCAATAATTATCGAGGATAACCAGCCTACAATCCCAAACAATATGTGGGTATATAGTAGCTGATCATGAATATTTGGGAACCAGGCAAACCGGTAATTTAAGACCAATAGCAATCCAAAAAGGACGGTATTAAATAAATAAAATATTGCCGTTACAATGATTAGCGCCATTGCATTCCATTGAATCAGTTTCTTCACACTAAGTAGCATATTAAGAACAAAAAGAAGTACCCCAGTAAAGGTTAGGGTGCCAAAAAAGGCCATCCACGTAGTGTTCACAGTCCATAGTCCAACCAACAAACCAATTACACCGACTGCATATGTCCAAAATTGGATTTTACTTAAACGATTACTATAAATTGATACAAGAAGTGCTACAGGAATTAATTGATACATTACGCCCATTACAACCATCATCAAGAAACCTAAAATAAAGGTATGAACCAGTACCCAGATATCATTAACTCGATAAATCCCTTGTGCAAGATGATATGTTCCTTGGAAAAATAACAGGTTAAAAATCATAAAACTAAAAATACCAAGGAGAATAAAACGATACGTTAGTTTAATATCTCCCATCGTGGAAGGAGAAGGGTTCATTATTATCCCTCCTTCTTGATAATAATAATTTCAAAGGCCCCATCTTCCCTACTATTCACTTCATAGGAATAGCCCTTTTGTTCTAATTCCTCAAACAAAAACATTGGCTTACGATCATTAATAATGGTTAGCTTGTCCCCGATATTCATTTCTTCCAAGGCTTTTAATGTTCGTTGCATTGGTTCAGGGGGCTGTAATCCTCGATTATCTAGTCTCATTATTCATCCCTCATTTTAAATGTAATTTGCCAATGATCCTCCTCTAATTGTTTTACTTCGTTTTGGAAACCTCTACCTTCCATTACTCCTAATAGTGGTACTGGGTTAATAATGGTATGAAGAATAAAAGTATCCCCTTGTTTTAAGGAATCTACCGCATCCATTATAACGTGAAAAGGTTCTTCCTTTTGCTTTTGCATTTCCCTTACATTTAATTCAACTAAATTATCTTTTCTAATTGCTTTGATTTCCATTCTTCTCATCCTCCTTTGTGATTTCAACATGAGTTTACCTTGAATCGTAAATCCTGTCTGTGATTTTTATCATATCGATAGTGTTAAACTTCAAATATACTAATACTATGAAAATTATACATATTTCTGCTAAAGGGGGAGAAAGCTTGTATATACCAAATTATGACCAGGCTCCTTTTATAACCATTTGGGAGGTTACAAGGGCATGTGCACTTAAATGTCTTCATTGTCGAGCTGAAGCTCAGTATCATCGACATCCAGAAGAATTAACGACAACAGAAGGCTACCAATTAATTGATCAAATCGTTGAGATGGGAAGTCCTTTGTTAGTATTTACTGGTGGAGACCCATTAATGCGGGAGGATATTTTTGATTTAATGGATTATGCAATAAAAAAAGGACTTCGAGTCTCTATGACACCAAGTGCCACTCCTAAAGTGACAAAAAACGCAATGGAAATATCTAAAAAGCTTGGTCTAGCAAGATGGGCTTTTAGTTTAGATGGGTCTAACGCAGAAATCCATGATCAATTTCGCGGAGTTTCGGGATCATATGATTTAACTCTTCAGAGCTTTCAATATTTGCGTGAGCTTGAAATGCCTATTCAAGTAAATACCACCGTTAGTCGCTATAATATACACGATCTTGAAAATATCGCAAAAAAAATAGAAGAACTTGGTGCGGAATTATGGAGCGTCTTCTTTTTGGTTCCAACAGGAAGAGGTCAAATCCGAGATATGATTTCCCCTGTTCAACACGAGGAAGTTTTTAAATGGCTTTTTGAGTTAAATAAAACAGTTCCATATGATATTAAAACGACTGCAGCCCCTCATTACCGTCGATACGTATTAGAGCAATCTATTCATGATGGTAGCTCTGCTGAAAAAATGCAAGATCATATTGGCCGTGCTGCTGGTATAAACGATGGTAAAGGTTTTATTTTTGTATCTCACACAGGCGAGGTATATCCAAGTGGATTTCTCCCAGTTGTCGTTGGAAATATTAAAGAGGAAAGTCTTACATCTATTTATCGCAATTCACCTATTCTAAAGGACCTACGTAACCCTGACACTTATCAGGGAAAATGCGGTACATGTTCATATCGAGAGGTTTGTGGAGGTTCAAGAGCAAGAGCATATGCAGTAACAGGCAATTATTTAGAAAGTGATCCATTTTGTATTTACAAAAATGAATAGTTTCTCTTATATCGGATAGGAAAATGTTATACTTTTCTATCCGATAAAAAAGTCTGCTCACTTGAGCAGACTTTTTCTGGAGGAATTCATCCTTTATATGGAACATTTGGTGAATTCTTATCATAATCTATTGTAGATAGTTAGTTGCCTATCTCCCTCTCTTTTCGATTAATAGAAGTATGTTCCACCAATGAACCAGAAGAAGATAATCACTAAGAGGATGAATAATAATAATGTTCTGTATCCTACATAACCAGTACCTGCACCCATTATAACCCCTCCTTTTATAAATTACTTTTTGGATTAACTCCAAATTAATTTATGAGAAAATCCATCATTTGGTTATAGGTTAAATGCCCTTTTATCGGAAGGGAGCGATTGCTCCCTTCCACTGAGAATTGATTAAGGGACTATCAAGTAATCCCTATTTTATTAGTAAACGAAAGCTCCTCCAATAAACCAGAAGAAGATGATCACTAATAAAATGAATAATAGTAATGTTCTATATCCTCCATAGTATCCAGTAGCGTGGGACATTGTTTTCTTACCCCCCTTTAATTTTTTTTGATTTTTAATCACCCATTAATTGATTTAAGAGAGTACATTCTACCTGATGCTTTTCCTTAGTAGAAGAATGCTCCGCCAATAAACCAGAAGAAAATAATCACCAAGAGGATGAATAATAGTAATGTTCTGTATCCTGCATAACCAGGTGCACCCATCATAATCCCTCCTTTTCATCTTGGGAAGATAATGTTATTTCTCAAACAGAAAGCTATTTCCTAGTCTTTCTACCATATACTATGAACTATGATGTGACTTCGTATAGTTATCTGTCCCGGATTTTGTAAAATGGTCTTCTACCTAGTAATAACCACCATATCCACAGCCGTATCCAATTCCTCCACAGATCCACCAGAAGAATAGGAAGAATAACCCTATGATGAATAACCACCAGATCCAAGACCATCCTGGGCCAAATATGCCTTTTGTAGTCATTATGTCACCTCCCTAAGAAATGAACATGGATACTTTCCCCTTTATCATATGTCTAGTACTACAAATTCGATTTGGTCATTTAACCATATTTATCTAGAATGTATATCTACCTAAGTCTAAATTAATACCAACCGCATTCTGGAAATAGATAGTAATTATCATAATTGTATCTTGGTTTATTAATTATTCCTTTGAAAAAAATCCAAAAGAAAAGGAGAATGATTAAAACCCAGAAAATCCAAGAAGCTGTATTGCTATGATGTTTTGTATGCATATTTCCCCCTCCTTATCGTAATTTAATTTTCCACTAGTTAAATACCTCTACACTCTAACCTATGTAAAAAAGGGCATACATGTATAGTTTCTTGCCTACTTAAAGTAAAAATAGGTAAATACACAATAAAAAAAGGGCATACCTATTGGTAGCCCAAATCTATATTCATTCTCATATTCTTAATTTAAAGCAAATAATTCATAAACACCGATGCAATGCTAAAATAAATCATCATTCCTACAATATCATTTAGGGTTGTGATAAATGGACCAGAGGCCACTGCAGGATCTATTTTTAAACGGTGAATAATAATAGGAATAATCGCACCTGAAAAAGTAGAAATCAATAAAGTAGAGAATAGCGATAGGCCGATTACAAGGCCTAATACGGGATTTCCTTGCCAAAATGACGTAATAATACTAATTAGCACACCAATTGTTGTTCCTGTAATTATTCCAGTTCCTAGCTCTCTTCTTAGTAACCGATATACCTCTTTTTTCTCCCATTCCCCTATGGATAAACCTCGGACAACCACTGC
>DJVJ01000061.1:0-9606 GCA_002441135.1 Caryophanales bacterium UBA6259
AGCCTAAACATAATATACGAGGGGGGATGAGAATGAATAATAGTTTAATTACCCTAAATAATGTAAAAAAGCATTATCATACCATTGCTGAGGAAATCCTAGCAGTAGATAATATCAACCTTTCTGTGGAAAAAGGTGAATTTATTAGCTTAGTTGGTCCTAGTGGTTGTGGCAAAACGACCATTTTATCAATGATTGCAGGGCTTTTACGGCCATCTAATGGTAAGCTATTTATTGATAATGAAGAAGTTAAAGGACCCTCACAGCGAATCGGCTATATGCTTCAACAAGACTATCTATTAAAATGGCGAACTATTGAGCAAAACATTTATCTGGGGCTTGAAATTCAGGGAAGACTTGATTCTAAAACCAAGTCTTATGCCCTTTATCTACTGGATGAAATGGGACTATCAGCTTTCAAATCTTCATATCCAAGTCAATTATCTGGTGGAATGAGGCAACGTGTGGCCTTAGTGAGAACTTTAGCTACAAATCCTGATATTTTACTTCTCGATGAGCCGTTTTCTGCACTGGATTATCAAACAAAATTAAAACTAGAGGACTTAGTGATTGAAACCATTCGGAAGCACGAAAAAACTGCCATCCTTGTTACGCACGACATTGGGGAGGCTATTGCCATGTCCGATCGTGTCGTAATCTTAGGTAGAAATCCTGGTTTTGTAAAAGAGATTGTGACTATACCAGATGAGCTTCGTGATCCTCTTCCTTTCAATAGTCGTGAAATGGCACTATTTCAGACCTATTTCAAACGCATTTGGGAAGGAATGGAAGATCATGATTAAAAACATTTTAACTAAAGGAGCTCAATCGGAAAATCACGGTAAATATCTTGCAAAATTACGAATCAATACCTTCTACGTAAAAGTTACACAGCTTATTTTACTTGTTTTCTTATTTGGCATGTGGGAGTTATCTGTTTATTCTGGATGGGTGGATGAATTTTTATTCAGTAAGCCCTCAAAGGTGTGGACACTATTTGTGGAAATGATTACCTCAGGAAACCTCCAGCATCATATATATGTAACATTGATTGAAACCTTCGTAGGATTTATTTTAGGTACCATTATAGGCACGTTAATTGCTGTTCTTATTTGGATTTCACCGTTTATGTCAAGAGTACTAGACCCATATCTTGTGGTATTAAATGGAATGCCAAAGGTTGCCTTAGGACCTATTTTTATCGTAACCTTTGGAGCCAGTTATCTTTCTATTATTGCGATGGCTTTGGCTATTTCAATTATTATTACTACCATCGTTATTTACACCAGCTTTAAAGAAGTAGACCCAAATTATATAAAACTAGCACAGACCTTTGGAGCAAACAAAGCACAAATTTTCTTAAAGATTATTCTACCTGCTTCATTTCCAGCGATTATTTCCACACTAAAGGTAAATGTAGGGCTTTCTTGGGTTGGTGTAATTGTCGGAGAGTTTCTGGTATCAAAGGCAGGTTTGGGATATCTGATAATTTATGGCTTCCAGGTATTTAATTTAACATTAGTCATGATGAGCCTTATTATCATTAGTGTTGCTGCAACAATAATGTATCAAGGAGTTTCTTTAATCGAAAGGAAAATCTTAGCGATTAGAGAATAATTTTCTTTATAGAAAAGCAAAGCCAATATAATTATCGGCTTTGCTTTTTTTGTATTACAAATTCTAATATAAAAGAGGAAATTTAGAATAAAACGAGAATTAATATATTATTATTTTTAAATTATTTTAAAAAAAAGGGTCGACAAAAATGCGATTAAAAAAACAACTAATTCTTAACATGACCTTATATATTGTAATTCCTTTTCTAATTTTTGCTTCCGTTGCTATTTTTTTAGTCTATCAATCCTCTGTTCAGAATGAACAGGAGCATTTTAAAACAAGTATTAGCAATTTAACCATTGAAATGAATAATTATTTAGAAAGAATAGAATCCTCTCTGCAGTTATTCATATCCACTTCTGACTTTCAATCTAAAACACTGGAGGAGCAGGAAAAACTACTTGAGATTTATTATAAACAAATTAGTTATGATATAAAGCGACTTTATGTGATTGATAAAAATGGGGAAATTGTTTTTATATACCCGGATCAGAGCTATGATAAAGAAATCTCTTTTTCTAATCAGCCTTGGTTTTCTAATATGCACTTGAATCAAACCAATCATATTTCAAGTCTTTATATCTCAGAAATTGATAAACAATATTCATCCTTTATCGCTAAACCAATCCTTTCCAATAATAAGAAATTTACAGGAACAATTGGGATAGAATTGAGTTTTAATAAGGCAAAGGAATTACTTTCTAAAAAGGGATACAACTATACCTTTTACTTATTAGACAATGATAATCAAATCATTACAGATAATAGTAAATTCGAAAATCCAGATTTTCTTGATGACCTAAAACTTGAAGAAAATATCGATATTAGCAAAATTGCTTATAAAGATCAAATCTATTATTTAACCTCCTCTAAATTAGAGGATTATCCTTACAAATTAGTTGCTCTTGTCTCTCAAACTCAATTCTTAGAACCTATACGAGGTTTACAGATTCAATTTGTTATCTGGCTAGTCTTTTCAATTATAAGTGTATTTTTTGTAGGCTTTTTAGCAGATCGTTCCATTATTCATCCTATCGAAAAATTAGTTCAATTAACCAAGAAAATCTCAAACCATAAATCGTTATCTTCCTTTAATGAAATGGTCAATATAGATAATAAAGGAGAATTAAGTGAGCTAAATGATCATTTTCATCAAATGATTAATAACTTGAAGAAAAGAGATGAAAGTTTATATCAGCTACGCATTGATTTAATACAAATTATGGCTGAATTATTAGAATTAAATGATCCCTATACTGGTGGACATTCTTACAGAGTATATCGATATTCCTCTCTCATTGCTTCAAAGTATGGTTTGGAAAAGGAGCATATTAGAGATCTAGAAACAGCGGCAATTTTGCACGATATTGGAAAAATAGGAATTGCTGACGATATTATAAATAAACAAGGCAAGTTAACAAATCAAGAATATGATATCATCAAGAATCATTCTAAAATTGGGGAAAGGGTATTATTAAATGTAAGGGATTTTGATACGGTAAGAAAAGCAATCCTTCATCATCATGAACGATATGATGGTAAAGGCTACCCCCATATGATTTCTGGAGAAAATATCCCTATCGAGGCAAGAATAATTAGTGTCGCAGATACATTTGATGCGATGACCACAAATCGTCCATATCGATTAGGGATGTCATTGGAGCAGGCCAAGAATATTATTTTGGAGGAATCCGGAACACAATTTGATCCAAAAGTAGTAGCTGCCTTTTACCAGCTGTACAATGAGGACTATTCTTCATTAACTGAAATACATGAAGAACAAAACTTTTCTAACTTACGTTCTCTAGCCAACTAACAGGAGAAGATGAACTTATTATTGGAGGAAATAATGAAAAAAGGAATAATTGCAGACGTCATTCTATTACTTGTCGCCTTTATCTGGGGAACTACCTTTGTGCTTGTTCAAAATGCCATTGCATTTTTACCACCACATAGCTTTAATGGCATACGTTTTACCATGGCATCACTTTTATTATTGATTATCATCATATTTGTTGATCGAAAAAGCTTGGCTCAATTAGGAAAAAAAGGTTGGATTGCAGGTCTAATACTAGGGGTGTTTTTGTTTGCTGGTTATGCATTTCAAACCATTGGTCTCTTATATACCACAGCATCAAGAGCAGGATTTATAACTGGTCTTTCCGTTATTCTTGTCCCTATTTTTTCTGCTTTCTTTTTGAAAATGATTCCGAACTGGTTTACTACCATTGGTGTAGGGTTTGCAGCAATTGGTCTATATTTAATGACAATGATTCAAACAACTAGTCAGTTTCAATTTGGGGATTTCCTTGTATTCTTTTGTGCCATTGCTTTTGCATTACAGATTGTTTTTACAGGTAAATTTGCTCCGAGGTATTCTGTTTTACCTTTAACATGGATTCAGATTAGTGTTGTAGGCATTCTAAGTTTTATTTTTGCCTTCTTTTTTGAAGACCTATCCATAATTTCATTTGGTTTATTCCAAAATCCAGAAGTAATAACTGCATTAATCATTACATCTGTATTCGCAACTGTTTTTGCGTTTGTCGCACAAACCATGCTTCAACGTTATACTACTGCAACAAGAGTAGCCATCATCTTTTCAATGGAACCCGTATTTGCTGCTTTAACTGCTTTTATTATTCTCCATGAAGTGATGACCAATTGGAGCATTATCGGTAGTCTTTTTATTTTTCTAGGCATGATTATTGTTGAGCTTCCTGTCGATTTTGCAACGATGTTAAAAACCAAGCTGTTTTCCAAAAGAACAAATTAACATTAAAATTTAAACTTTGCGATTGGAATAAAGTAAATCCCGTGCTAATAAAAGCACGGGATTTACTATTTCCATTTCCCCAAAAAACTATTCCTCATTATCCTCGATTGGCTTGTTTTCAATTAATGGATAAAGAAGCTGCCAAAGCTGATCCTTACCATATCCAGTATCTGAGGAGAATACTACAAAATGATCGCGTGGGTCCATATCTAAAGTCTGTTTCGCAATTTTTTGATGTTTTTGCCATTGCCCCTTCGATATTTTATCTGCTTTTGTACCAACAACAATTACTGGCAACTCATTATGCTTTAACCAATCATACATCCCTTGGTCATCTCTAGTAGGTGGATGACGCAAATCTGTTATTAAGATAACCGCCTTAAGATTATCTCTAATGGTTAAATATTGCTCAATCATCTGACCCCATTGCTCTTTAACCTGCTTAGAAACCTTCGCAAATCCATATCCCGGTAAGTCAACAAAATAAAAGGATTTATTAATCAAATAAAAGTTCAGTGTTTGCGTTTTACCGGGCTTAGAGCTTGTTCTTGCTAAAGCCTTCCGATTAATTAGTTTATTAATTAATGAGGATTTTCCCACATTGGAACGCCCTGCCAGAGCAATCTCTGGAAGGGCATCCTTTGGATATTGTTCACTTTTTACAGCACTTATTACGATTTCTGCATCAATAACTTTCATTGTCTCACCAAAGCCTTTTCTAATACTTGATCTAAATGTTCTACAGGAACAAAGGTTACTTCTTCTTTTACACTTTCTGGAATATCCTCTAAGTCTTTTTCATTCTCCATAGGGATAATAATCGTTTTTATTCCTGCTCGATGAGCAGCTAAGGATTTTTCTTTAAGACCCCCAATAGGAAGTACTCTTCCTCTTAAGGTGATTTCTCCAGTCATAGCAACATTCCTTGACACTGGGATTCCAGTTAAAGCAGAGACTAGTGCCGTTGCCATGGTAATTCCTGCAGATGGTCCATCCTTTGGAATTGCCCCTTCAGGAACATGGATATGAATATCATTTTTATCGGTGAATTCCGGATCAATATTTAATTCCTTTGCTTTTGAACGGATATAACTAAATGCCGCTTGTGCAGACTCTTTCATCACATCTCCCAATTGTCCTGTTAAGGTTAGGCGACCTTTGCCAGGGAAAATAGTGACTTCAACGGTTAATGTGTCTCCACCAACTGCAGTCCATGCTAAACCAGTTACAGCACCAATTTGATCCTCTTTTTCTGCCATTCCATATCGGAATCTTGGTTTCCCAAGCAATTGATTAATATTTTTAGCTGTCACAACGACTCGTTTCTTTTCACCAGCGACAATAATCTTAGCCGCTTTTCGAGAGATTGTAGCCATTTGTCGCTCTAAATTCCTTACACCAGCTTCTCTTGTATATACCCGAATAACTTCCTTTATTGCATCTTCATGAACCTGTAGCTTATCTTTGGTTAGTCCATGCTCTCCCATTTGTTTCGGAAGAAGATAGTTTTTGGCAATATGCAGCTTTTCAAGCTCTGTATATCCTGAGATCGTAAGAACCTCCATACGATCCAATAGTGGTCTAGGAATAGTATGAATCGTATTTGCTGTGGTGATAAACATTACCTTCGATAAATCATATGGTATCTCAATATAATGATCACTAAAGGTATTATTTTGTTCTGGATCAAGGACCTCTAGTAAAGCAGAAGCTGGATCCCCTCTAAAATCGGAAGCCATTTTATCTATCTCATCTAAGATAAACACAGGATTATTCGTTCCTGCCGTCTTCATCCCTTGAATTACTCGACCTGGCATTGCACCGACATATGTTCTTCGATGTCCTCTGATTTCAGATTCGTCTCTAACACCACCTAAGGAAATACGAACAAATTTACGCCCTAAGGCTCTAGCGATAGATTTTGCAAGAGAGGTTTTACCTACTCCAGGTGGTCCAACTAAACACAAAATAGGTCCTTTTAATTTCTTTACTAGCTTTTGGACTGCTAAATATTCAAGTACTCTTTCTTTTGCTTTTTCTAAACCATAATGATCTTCATCTAATACTTTCTCTGCATTGTTAATATCCAAATCGTCTTCAGTAGAAATATTCCAAGGTAAATCAAGTAACCAATCTACATAGGTACGAATGACGCCACCTTCTGCAGAGGCCGTTGGAATTTTTTCTAAACGATCAATTTCTTTTTCGATTTTTTCTTTTGCATAATCAGGAGCATCTAGTTCTTTCAGCTTGTTACGAAGCTCTTCTACTTCACCAGCTCTTCCTTCTTTATCACCAAGCTCCTTTTGAATTGCTTTCATTTGCTCTCTTAAATAATATTCCTTTTGAGTTTTCTCCATTTGTCTTTTAACTCTTTGGTTAATTTTGCGCTCTAGCTCAAGAACCTCACGCTCATTATTTAAGATATCTAGAATCTTTTCTAATCGATCCTTGACCGAAATAATTTCTAGAATTTCTTGCTTTTCTTTAATTTTTAATGGCAAATGCGAAGCAATAATATCTGCTAGCTTTCCTGGATAATCAATATCCGAAACAGTTGCTAATGTTTCTGGGGTTATCTTTTTAGATACCCCTACATATTGTTCAAATTGATCTAGTACCATTCTCATTAGCGCTTCTACTTCAGCATCGGTATCTTCTTCATCTTCCTCTAGCTTCTGATATGCCACCTCAAAATGGGGCTCTTCATTGACATATTCAAGTATTTTGGCTCTATATAAACCTTCCACAAGAACTCTAATCGTTCCATTAGGAAGCTTTAGCATTTGCCTTACCTTGGAGACTGTACCGATTTTATATATATCCTGAATAGAAGGCTCTTCCATTTGCACTTCTTCCTGAGTGGAAAGAAAAATTAAAGATTCATCCTTTAGCATTGCTTGGTCAAGTGCTTTTATTGATTTATCTCGGCCGACATCTAAATGTAGGACCATATTAGGAAATACCAGTAATCCCCTTAACGGTAATAAGGGTAATAATGCCTTATTTTCATTTGTCCCCACTGCAATCACCTCCATGATGATCAAAAAATTTCATTTCACTATAACAGAAATTTTATCCTATGTTGGTAGTTTTGTCTAATCTAAAGATTCTAGTTGAAAAGAGGGAACTGATGCTGCTGAAAATACTTCTGTAGAGAAGCCAGATACGTAATTTTCTTTTGCTATAAGAGAAAGTTTAAATACATCTTCAATATGTTCGACTTTGATAATTTCTATTCCTTGATAATCATTGAAGGTTTCTTGCCAATTTTCCTTTGGAATAATTACCTTTTTAACACCTGCTTGAATAGCTGCTTCTATTTTCGCAACGACTCCGCCAATAGGCTTGACTTTTCCATGAATACTTAATTCTCCTGTCATTGCAATCGTAGAATGTACAGGAATTTGTTTAATCGCAGAATAAATGGAAGTGGCCATGGTTATCCCTGCAGATGGACCATCAATCGGTGTTCCACCAGGGAAATTAACATGAATATCGTAGTCATATGGGTTGGCATCTGTCTGATAGTTTAGCACAGTTATCACGCTTTCAAGAGAGCTTAAGGCCATGCTTTTTCTTCGAATTGTTTTTTGGTGATTTCCAATCTGCTCTTCTTCCACAATTCCAGTAATTTTGATTTTTCCTTTTCCTTTTTCGACGTTCTTGGCCATCGTTTCTATCTCAATCACAGCTCCCATATTTGGGCCATATACGGCCAATCCGTTTACCAAACCAATATGCGCTTGATTACTAATTTTCCGATCAGAGCGTGGACTTAACTGGCTATTGTTCACTACCCATTCAATATCCTTTGTAGTTATCCGTTGTCTTTGCTCAGATAAAGCAATACCAGAAATGATTTGTACTAAATTTACTGCTTCACGTCCGTTATTGGCAAACTTTTTAATTACATCTACCACCCGTGGCTCGTATTCTAGTTTTACTTTCTCAAGGGCATTCATTGCAATTTTTTCAATATCATTAGCGGTTAGTGGTTTAAAAAAGACCTCTAAGCAGCGAGAGCGGATAGCTGGAGGAATTTCATGTGGCTGTCTTGTTGTTGCTCCGATCAACCGAAAATCTGCTGGTAGACCATTTTGAAAGATGTCATGAATGTGCTTTGGAATATTCGTATCTTCTGAACTATAGTAAGCACTTTCTAATATTACTTTTCGATCCTCTAGTACCTTTAATAGTTTATTAATTTGTATTGGATGTAATTCTCCAATTTCATCAATAAATAAAATTCCTCCGTGCGCTTTGGTTGCAGCACCTGGCTTTGGCTGTGGAATTCCCGCCATCCCCATTGCTCCTGCTCCTTGATATATTGGATCATGAACAGACCCAATTAAGGGATCTGCAATCCCTCTTTCATCAAAACGTGCTGTTGTCGCATCCACTTCTATAAATTTAGCATCCAGCTTAAATGGGGAATAAGGTAATTGTTTTGCTTCCTCTAGTACTAATCTAGCAGCAGCTGTTTTACCGATTCCTGGAGGGCCATATACAATAACATGCTGCGGATTCGGACTGCAAAGTGCTGCCCTTAACGCTTTTAGCCCTTCCTCTTGTCCAATGATTTCTTCAAATTTACTAGGTCTAGTTTTCTCAGACAAAGGAGCAGTTAATGAAATCTTCCTCATATTTTCTAGCTTCTCTAGCTCCTTTTTAGACTCACGATCTACACTAGTTCTTGTCTGACGTTGATTTTTTAACAGATTAAAGAAATACAAGCCAATGACAATCCCGAAAAATAATTGGATACTAATAATTAAACCAGTTAATGTCATATTTACCTCCCAAAGCTACCAATTTTTTTGAAATCGGAAAGATTAACATTAACCTATTATGCCCTTTTCACTACACAGATAATCGTCTGATAATAAAAAAACAAGCTGCAATTGCAGCTTGTTTTTTCGATTACGCGCTTTCTTCTTTTCGAGAGTAGATTAGTTCTCCATTTTTATTATATAAATTTGGAGGTAGCTTGCGAACAATGGTGTCCTCTGTAATCTGGCACTTAGAGACATCTGTTCTTGATGGAAGCTCATACATCACATTAAGAAGGACACTTTCGATTATCGAACGAAGTCCTCTTGCACCTGTATTTCTACGAAGTGCTTCTTTTGCAATTGCCACAAGTGCTTTTTCATCAAACTCTAGCTCTACATTATCCATCTCGAGGATTTTTTGATATTGCTTCACTAATG
>DJVJ01000061.1:9611-10061 GCA_002441135.1 Caryophanales bacterium UBA6259
CAATAAATTCAGGAATTAAACCAAACTTCAATAAATCCTCAGGTAATGCCTTAGAAAGAATCTCATCAACCTTAGCATCAGCAATGCTTTCAGAACCAAAACCAATCACTTTTTTACCAATGCGTCGTTTAATAATATTTTCGATACCATCGAAAGCTCCGCCAACAATAAATAATATATTGGTTGTATCAATTTGAATAAATTCTTGATGAGGATGTTTTCTTCCTCCCTGTGGTGGTACACTTGCTGTTGTTCCTTCTAAAATTTTTAGAAGAGCTTGCTGAACTCCTTCTCCAGAAACATCTCGTGTAATGGATGGATTTTCAGATTTTCTTGCAATTTTATCGATTTCATCAATGTAAATGATTCCACGCTCTGCTCGTTCTACATCATAATCTGCAGCTTGAATCAATTTAAGTAAAATGTTCTCAACATCTTCTCCAACATAAC